>JAHEJD010000017.1:3548-38910 GCA_024639005.1 Chromatiaceae bacterium
TCCGTGAACGCTGCACTCGGGGTCTGGCGGACCCAGCACGCACGCCAGCGTGGACGATGCCCGGCCGATTGGGAACAGAGGCAAAGGCACCACGGATATACCAGGGCCAGAAATTCAGGATTGAGACCATCGACGCGGCGATGTAGGTCGTCGAGCAGGCCACCAGGATCATGCGCGCATCCCCGACCTCTTTTTCTGCGACATAGCCGCCGCGGAGCATGGGGAGAGCCCGGTTGAAGCTCGCATCCAACTCCGAGGGAAGGGCCGCAAGCTGCGCGACCAGCCCGGTACCCAGAATCGCAAATACCGCGGCGCCCAAGGCGCGAAAGGGTAACGGCCTGTGTGTCGTCAGGGCCAGCATCGGAACCGTCACCAGCACCACGGCCCCCATCTGCCCCGTCACCTGCGCCAATTTGGTCAGATGGGTCCTCCACACAAAGGGTGGGTAGTCCGATGCGTCCTGCAGTGCGTGCGCCACCTCGTGCGCAGTCGTGGTCAGCGCGGCCAGCGTCTTGCGATCAACGCGTGATCGCGCCAGACGCACCGCCTTGGCATATTGGTCGTAGTGATCACCGATGTCGGTGCTTTCGACCTTTACCGCCTGCAATTGCTGGCGGTCCAGGATCTCGCGCGCAAACTCCCTCGCCGAAACGGGGACATCCAGTTCTTCGCCGTCGTGTTTCTTGATCAAATGACTGGCCCAGGCCCGGGGCCCAAGGATCAGAATCGCAGCGGGAATGACTATCATCAGCGGATGCATCACGGCTCCCCACCAGACGACACATCGTCGCCGCGCTTGCTGTCACGAGCTGTCGGGCGGACAGCTCCCGTCAGCGACCCATGGACGCGAGTCACCGCCGTGTGAATCAGGCTTCGTCTGTAGCGATCTGCGGGATTGCGCCCGGGTCGCTCAATATCTTTTTCGTCAGCGCGGAGCCTGCCATCGCGCCGATCAGTCCACCGACCAGTGGCCCCCAGGCACCGAGGGGCAGCGCATATGCAGCAGCGATTCGCGAAGAACCGTACCAGCCGCCTGCCCCACCCAAGAGTGTCCCGGCCCACACCATCAATGCGTCTTTTGGGTGCTGATCCATAACACCCTCCGTCGCATTGCCATGCGTCGTGTTTTCAAGCAGTTCGAAACATGAATAGCTTAGTACAAGCCTGGAACCGGTGGCCGAGACGCACAGGCATTTTTTCATTCCGAGCACAGTCCATTGATCCGGGACAAGTTTCAATGACGCTGCCGGGCTCCCGACGCAAGGTCTAACGCAGCATTCCGGCACCAGAAGGGAAGTAAATCTCTCATCCCGCGCCAAGATCCGGCGCCGTTTAGGCGGGGCATGGCTCAAGAAAAAAGGCGGGGATCACCCGCCTTTTTTCTGTGCATGGATCGAGAAAACGATCAGCCCTTGACCCAGTTAGCAAAATTGTCGGTGTTCTTGCCTTCACCGTCGCCGTAACCCGCCTCGTAGGCCTCTGTCAGGCGCTGTTCCTCGCGCTGGGGGTTTTGCAGGAACCCTGCCTGCCAACCCTGGATGTACTCCTCATCGACAGCCATCTCTTCCATTTTGGTCACAGCGTCGTAGTAGAACTGGTTCATGTTCGGTCTCCGAATCTAGCCAACTTCGTGCGCCTCGTACGTCAACCTGCCCCGCCTCGCGCACCTTACGGCGTCTGCCCCGGGGACTCGGCTGTCGCCACTGTGGTGCCCGGCAGGGCGGCGCTGTAAAAAGGGGACATTAGAATACTCTGCTTTACTAAAGACTGACAAGTTTCTTTTCGATATCGAAGCCTTAAGCGCGCTGGTTTGTGATCCCGTTGACCAACGATGGTTGACCAAGCCAGGCCGCCTTAGCATTCTTGTAGATCAGAACGCCCTGTAGGATCCTCGATGCGCCCCGCCCAATTGCTGACCATTCTCGACCGCGAATTCATCAGTACCCGCGAGGGTCACCACACCCCGGTAATGCTCTGGGGCCCTCCTGGGGTCGGTAAATCGGACATGATTCGACAGACCGGGGAACGCCATCAGGCACCGGTCATCGATATCCGGCTGTCGCAGATGGAACCCAGCGACTTGCGCGGCATCCCCTTCCGCAGCGGTGATTTCGTCGAATGGGCGGCGCCCGCGATCCTGCCCGATGCGGACCGCCACGGCCTCACCGGGATATTGTTCCTCGACGAAATCACCTCCGCGCCACCAAGCGTCTCGGCCGCTGCTTACCAATTGATACTCGACAGACGGCTCGGCGAATACGAGGTGCCCAGCGGCTGGGCGATCTTTGCCGCCGGCAACCGCCAGGGCGATCGTGGTGTCACCTACACCATGCCGGCTCCGCTGGCCAATCGCTTCTCGCACTTCGAGGTGGATACCCACCTCGACGACTGGGTGGCCTGGGCCTATCAGCACGGCATCGATGAGCGCGTCATCGCCTTCCTGCGCTTCCGTCCGGAACTGCTGTTCGATTTCGACCCGGCCCATAACCCCGTGGCGTTCCCCTCCCCGCGCTCCTGGGAGTTTGCTCACCGGAGTCTGCAGAAATTCGGCGATCGGGGGGAGCTGCTGCAAGGGACATTGCAGGCCTGCGTCGGACCGGCCGCCGGGATTGAGCTGACCGCGTTCGTCAACAGCCTTGACAAAATGCCGGACCTGGACGACATCGTGGCCGGCAAACCGGTACCGGTGCCGGACGAAATCGATCTGCAGTACGCCGTGGCCGCGGCATTGGTCGGCCGCGCAATTCGCGCGCAGCAGTCCGACCTGGCGGCGCAAATCACGGGCCGCATCCTGGATTACGCCCGCACCTTTCCTCAGCGGGAAATGGGGGTCATGCTGGTCTCCGACCTGCATCGGGCAATCGGCGAAAGCCTCTTCCAGGTGCCGCAATTCGCTACCTGGGCGAACGCAGTCGCGGATGTGATGCTGTACGAATAAGGGTGCGGCCTGACCAAGCTGAGCGAACGGAACATGACAGCGGACCTCGACGCTATCGAAACCAAGCTGACCGCGGCGCGCGCAAAGCTGATCCTCGACAAGCCGTTTCTCGGCGCACTGGTACTGCGCCTGCCAATCGCCGCCGCCGATCCCAACTGGTGTCCGACCACGGCAACGGACGCGCGCAAGTTCTACTACAACCCACAATACATCGATGCATTGTCAATGGCGCAGACCCAATTCATGCTCGCCCATGAGGCGCTGCACTGCGCCCTGTCGCACTTTGCCCGCCGTCAGCATCGTGTGCAGCATCGCTGGGATCTGGCCTGTGACTATGCCATCAATCCGCTGTTGCTCGACGATGGCCTGACGCCACCGCCCAACTGCCAAGTGATGCCCGACTACCTGGGCATGACGGCTGAAGAGATCTACCCGCTGATCGACGAGAACGATGACAGCGACACCATCGATCAGCACCTGTTCGATCAGGACAACCAGTCGGGGGGAGGTCAACAGGGCAAAGCACCCGACCGGCCCGATAACGCCCAGCAGCAGTCCGGCAGAGGCGACGACAATACGCAGCGAGACGACGATCGCGACCAGCACGGCGATAAACCGCTGGACCAGCAGTCCGATCAGCGCAACGGTGAAGGCGCCAGACCAATGGAAGCCGAGACATCCCGTGCTGAACAGGCGCCGCATGACGACGATCGCGAGGGTCGCGGCGAACCCACCCCGCCGCCGTTGAGCAACGAAGAGCGCCAGACGCTCGAGGTACAGTGGCAGCAGCGTCTGGCGGGCGCCGCGCAGCAGGCCATGCAGGCCGGCAAAATGGGCGGCAGCATGGCACGCCTGGTCGATCATCTGCTGCAACCGCGGCTGCCATGGCGGATGCTCCTGGCGCGCTACATGACCGCGATGGCGCGCGATGACTTCAGTTATATGCGTCCATCGCGTCGCGAGGGTGACGCCATCCTGCCGTCGCTGAAGAGTGCGCAAGTCGAAATCGTCGTCGCAATCGACACCAGCGGCTCGATTCGCGAGAACGAGTTGGATGAGTTCCTGTCCGAAGTCTCGGCGCTGAAGGGACAAATGCGCGCCCGCGTGACCCTGCTGGCCTGTGACAGCAGTCTGTCAGAGGATGCGCCCTGGGTATTCGAACCCTGGGAGGAGTTTCGCTGTCCGACGCGGATCCAGGGGGGCGGAGGCACCGACTTTCGGCCGGTCTTTGAATGGCTGGACCAACAGGGGCAACGTCCCGAGCTGGTGGTCTATTTCACCGACGCGCAGGGCCGGTTTCCGCAGTACGAGCCGAACTATGCCGTTATCTGGCTGGTCAAGGGAAAAGAGAGCGTCCCCTGGGGCCAACGGATTCAACTCAACTGAGCGAAGCGCGGTGAACGCGCCGCAGCCGTCACAAAGGCGCATGAAGACAAGCAGACCTCGCCGGATGATATCGCGCCTAGTGCTAAGCGCTGTGCTGCTGATTGCGCAGGCGCCTCGCGCATTCGCGCTCGACACCGAACTGCCCGATCTCGGCAACTCCGCTGGCAGTCTGATGACACCCAAGAGCGAGCGTGACCTCGGCAAGGCCTTTATGCGCAGCGTACGCCGATCACAAAACGTGATGGAGGATCCGCTGCTGACCGACTACATCCAACGACTCGGCAAGCGACTCGTCGAGTCCAGCGGGGCACGCGGCACGCCGTTCCATTTTTTTCTGGTCGACGACCCGCGCATCAACGCATTCGCGGGCCCCGGCGGCTATATCGGTATTTTTACCGGCTTGTTGACCACCACCGAGACCGAGAGCGAACTGGCCGCCGTAGTGGCACACGAAATCGCCCATGTGACCCAGCAGCACCTGCTGCGGGCCTGGGAGTCAGCCAGCCGTATGAGCATCCCGAACGCAGCGCTCCTGCTCGCCGCGATTGCCCTCGGCGCAGCGGTCGGCGGTGATGCGGCCGCCGCCGCGGCGATCGGTGGACAGGCAGCGCTGATCCAACAGCAGATCAACTTCACCCGCGCCAATGAGAAAGAGGCCGATCGCGTGGGAATAGATATCCTCAATGAGGCCGGCTTCGAGCCCCGCGCGATGCCGTCGTTTTTTGCGCGTATGGGCAAGGCCACCCGGGTCTACGACAGCAAGTTGCCCGAGTTTCTGAGGACCCACCCGGTAACGACCAGCCGCACCGCAGATGCATTGGGGCGCGCCGAACAGTTTCCCTATCGGCAAAACCCCCAGCACCTGAGCTATGAGCTCGCGCGGATCAATCTGCTGCAGCGGCAGATACCGCGACCTGAGGACGCCATCGATGAACTCGGCGGCATGCTCGATGACGGCCGATTCCGCAACGAAAGCGCGGTGCGTTACGGCATCGCGCTGGCGCAGATTCGTGCGAAACGTCTCGGTGACGCGACCGGGAACCTGCGGCAGTTGCAGCAGGCGCACCCCGAGGTCATCGAGTTCATCGCGACGCTTTCACAGGCCGAGGCGCTGCAAGGGAACGGGGACGCGGCCCTGCGCCTCCTCGGGCGGGCTTTGGTCGATCACCCCGGGAGTTATGCCCTGAACGTGACCTATGCAGAGATCGCGTTAGCGCTGGGCGCCCCGGGCAAAGCCGAAGAAAGACTTGGACGATTTCTGGACTACCAGGATGAAGAACCCGTGGTGTATCAGCTTCTGGCACGCGCGGCTGGCGATCGGGGCGAACAGGCAATAGGTCACCAGCGCCTGTCAGACTATTATTATCTGATCGGCGATCTGGACGCGGCGGTACTTCAGCTCGAGATCGCGTTGAAGACCCAGGGACTGAACTTTTTCGACGCCTCCAGACTCGAAGCGAGACTGGCCCAACTCAAGCGCGAACAGGACGAAAGCGAGACCGGCGGACGAAAAGCAAAGCCTTGATTCATTCCATCAGATCCCCTTCCCCGCCGACCGATCAGGCCCGACCCTTGCCAAAGCCTCGCAATCGATTATCATTCTCGTCCTATCCCGCATCGGGGAAGTTGCTTTTTGCGACGTCCGGTGTATGCCATTCCGCTTTGCGGGCGGCGCCGATAAAAACTAAACGCGCGCCAAAGCGCGCGACTAAACCCACGTTGTAAGTTTTGTGAAAGGAGGAAGAGCGATGCGGAAATCCGCTAGATTCGCGACCACGACCGTTACCTTGGCTACCCTTTTCGCTGGCGCAGGCATGTTGCCGGTGGTCGCTGGCGCCGCCGACGCCGAAACGATAAAAATGGGCAAGGAAGTCTCTTACGATCGGAAGAAGGGGAACTGCCTCGCCTGCCACATGATGGACGATGGTGTCAGCCCAGGCGATATCGGACCGCCACTGATTGCGATGAAGGCCCGCTTCCCGGATCGCGCGAAGTTGCGCGCACAGCTGTGGGATCCGCAGGCCACCAATCCTGGTACGCGCATGCCGCCTTTCGGAAAATATCAGATACTGTCTGAGGCCGAGATCGACGCCATCGTCGATTATCTTTACACCCTCTGACGGCCACTACCTCTCAACCGATTTGTTTAGGAGAAGTTCGATGACGATGAACCTTAAACGCCGAGTCTTTCTGAAGGGCTCCATCGCTGCCGGGACGCTGGGCGTCGCGGTGAGTGCCGGCCTGCTGGCCCCGCGGGCGGTAATCGCCGCGTGGAACGAGAAGGCATTCGGGGCCAAGAGCGTCGACGATGCACTGGCTGCTGCGATGGGGGACGCCTCCAATACCGCCAGCGACACCATCAAGATCAAGGCCCCGGACATTGCCGAAAACGGGGCCGTCGTTCCCGTCTCAGTCGCCTCCAGCATGACGGGCGTCGAGTCGATTGCGCTGTTGGCCGAGGGGAATGCCTCGCCCTTGGTCGCCACCTTTGCACTGGGTGCCGGTGCAGTCCCCGACGTGTCTACCCGCATAAAGATGGGCAAAACCAGCGACGTAATCGCGGTCGTCAAGGCCGGCGGAAAACTGTATTCCGCGCGCAAGAGCGTCAAGGTGACTATCGGTGGTTGCGGCGGCTGACCGGCCAAACCGCACAACCCTTCAACAGCCAACGAATTCGAGGTAATACTCCATGGCGAAAAAAACTATCAAGATCCGCGCCAAACTCAGTGGCGACAAAACGACCGTAAAGTGTCTGATGACACACCCGATGGAAACCGGTCTGCGTAAAGACTCTAAGACCGGGAAAATGATACCGGCCCACTTCATTAACGAGGTGATGGCGGAATCAGGCGGCAAGACCCTCATGACCGCCAACTGGAGCGGCGGCGTGTCCAAGAATCCCTATTTGTCTTTTGCGTTCACCGGTGGCCAAAAGGGCGACGAGGTAAAGATCAGCTGGAAAGACAACCAGGGTGGATCAGACTCGGGAGCGGTCCAAATCAAATGAACCGGTTGTCCCGCAGATCCCGTCGCTTGGGGGTCAATGTCGGACATCCACCGGGAGGAGAGAGACAAGCATGAAATTGAATAAACTGGCCATAGCGGCGGCGTGCCTTCTCAGCGCCGCGACAGTGATGGCGGATAAAAAGGCAACAGACACCACGCCAGCTGAGGATCTGAAGCTCTACCGTGACTATTTTCAGAAGCGCTTTCCCGGCGTGTCGATGAATGAATTCGGCAACGGCGTGTATGCGATCGATAAGGTATCGCGCGACAGCTGGGTCGCGATCGAGGACTTCCCGCCCTATGAACCGATGATGGAGGCCGGCGAGACCATGTGGAATACGCCTTTCGCCAACGGCAAAACCTACGGCAGCTGCTTCGGCGATGATCCTGCCCAGCGCAAGAACTACCCCTACTGGGACTCGAAACGCAAGATGGTGATAACCCTGCCGCTGGCGATCAACGAGTGCCGCGAGGCAAATGGCGAGAAGCCGCTGAAATACAAGAAAGGTGCGATCGCAGACCTGCTTGCCTACATGGCTTACGAGTCACGCGGTCAGCAGATCACCGTGGAGATCCCGGACGATCCCGACGCGCTGGCGGCCTACAACGAAGGCAAGAGCTTCTACTTCGCTCGTCGCGGCCAGCTGAACTTCTCCTGTGCCGGCTGCCACATGGAGAGCTCCGGAATGCATGTGCGCACCGACATCCTGAGCCCGGAGTTGGGTCACACCTCCAACTGGCCGGTCTATCGGTCGAAGTGGGGCGAACTCGGCACCCTGCACCGCCGTTTCACCGGCTGCAACAAACAGGTGCGCGCCAAACCGTTCAAGGCCCAGGGTCGTGAGTACCGGAACCTCGAGTTCTTCCTATCCCACATGAATAACGGGATCGAGTTCAACGGCCCATCGGCGCGCAAATAACTTTTGCGGCTCACTTCAAAAGCCCGGCCTCGGCCGGGCTTTTTTGATCGGCGGCAGGCTAAAAGGTCAATTCCGGGCGTGCGTTTTCGGCACTTGCTCCCCCGCCGCGAGCGTTTTCCCAGCGGTCTCCGCGGCCGACGGCCCGTCATCGTCCCAGGCCACCTCGACATCGAGGTCTCCCGACTCGGGCGCCTCGGCCCCCAGGAACTGTGGCAATCCCTCCTCAGCCCCTTCGCCCTCTGCGACCCCGGGATCTTCGACAGCGTCCGTGGCGTCCGTGGTGACCGGTTCCCCGGGCGAGACACTGCCACCAGGCGCTCCGCCGGCAAAGAGCGTCGAGTACTCGTTGAGCATCCGGCTCATGGTCTCCATCGTGTCGGTCAACTCCCCGGAAAGGCGCGCATTTTCCGCACGCAGGGCCTCGATCTCGGCATTATCGATCACCTGATGCTCCCCCTGCAGTGGCTCTGCAAACGCCTCCAGCTGTTGATACGGGACCAGCGCCGTCGTCAATTCGGTATCGAAGCGCGCGGCTGCATCGGCGTCGCGACGCCGATAGATGCCGGCGAATCGCTGCAACAGCGCCAGTTCACCGCGCACCATTGCGGCCTTTGCCTGCTCCAACGGCTTCCCCGACATCTGCATGCGCTCGGTCAGGAAGCCTTCGATTACCGATTCCCGCCCCGCTCTGGACTTGTTCACGCGCGCCACCAGTGTCTCGATCGCCTGGTTGTCGCGGCGGCGCCTGGCATTGTCGCGAAACCAGGAGACCGTCAGCAGCGCCAACAGCAGCAGCACTCCCTCGGCCACCAGCAACGCAAGGGTCAGGGTCACTGGCGTCATGCCGCATCCTCCTGCAGTTGGCCCGCGGACTGGGCGGCCGCGACTTCTGCCGGCATTTCGAGCTTCGCCTCAGGCGCCGGATCGCTGGTGACACCGACCCGCCGCCGGCGCAGCATTATCCAGACCCCGGCGGCGATCAGCAGGACCAGATTGAATGTACCGAAAAGGATCGCCGGCACTATCAAACCGGCCTCCTCGGTCGCTGCATCCGCGACCGGGGCGGCCTCGGGCTCGGCCTGCTGTGTTGGCACGGGATCGGCGGCCTCAGGGACTGCCGGTGGCTCGGCGGTACCCGTCGGCGGCATCACGCCGTCCCGAAAGATCGGCCCCACCATGCGCTCGATAGGATTGTCCAGACGACTCTTGCCGGATACCTGCACGAAGCTGGGGGCCAGTGGGTCGGATAGCCACGCCGTCCATTGACCGGCAGAGGTCTCGATCAAAGACAGCGGGATCCGCTGGCCGTCGGCACCCTGCTGCCAGGCGTTCAGCTGCGCACCGGGCTGGAGCACGGCCGGCTCACCGGCGACCGTCAGCACCATTCCGTCTGTACGGTCGCTGACGGATCCGGTGACCGGCTCATGCACAACCAGTCGGAAACGTTTTTCGCGCATGAACGTAGGACTGTCCACGGCAATCAGCAATTCGACATCCGGGGTCGCCTGCGCCTCGCTGTAGCGCATGGTGTAGAGGCCGTCACCTGGCTTCGCGTCGTCGCCCTCTCCGCGGTCGTTCAGGGGCAGCGGGCTTGCCGCATCGGGGCCCATGGCATCGGCGCGCACCTCCAGCAGGCGCAGGAACGCCTGGCGCGTCACCGGTTCGCCGCGATTGGTCAGCCCGGCCTCGACGCGGACGCTCTCGCCAGCGGCGAGATGGCTGGGGATCTCCGAGGTCTGCAGCTTCAGATCGGTGACGATCATCACCCTGTTGTCCGGATCCAGATCGGCCTGCAGGCTCCACTCGCCCTTTTCCGGGGCGGCAATGGTAATCATGTCGTAGCCCTGGTCATGCGACCAGGCGATCCCGGCGGGCAGGTCACTGTCGCTGTACTCTACGCCGGAGGGCGAGCGCAGCAGCACCGGCGGCGAATCGGGTTTACGGAATACCAGTACCGTCGCCTCGGTGACGCTGCCGTCCGCGACAAAGCGATTGTCCTGCAGCGGCACGGTATCCGGCTCGCCGACCTTTTCGAACATCCGCAGGAAGACGCGCTGCAGTTCATCGGCCTGCGCGACCTGTTGATACCAGCCACCGGTCTCGCCGGCGAGACGCTGCATTAAGTCATGATCTGCGCGCTCAGACAGCGCGATAGTGTGCACCTTTGCGCCGGCGGCCTTGAGCCGCGGCAGCAACTCGTCGATTATTCGCGTGCGGGAAGCTGCGTTATCAGCCGCCTGTTTGGATATATCGACCATGCCGTCTGTCAGCAAGACCAGATGGCGCGAGTGCGTAGCGGGTTCGCCCCGCCAGTCGGCCGAGGCCTTTTCGAGCACCGCCTCGATATTGGTGAACTGCCCCGGAGAGCTGATCTGCGCCGACAGCGCCCGAGTGCGCGTCTTCCATGCACCGTCGACCTCGGCCACCGGGACGAGATTGTTCGTCCATTGGGCAAAGGTCCAGACGCCGGCGAGCGTCCCCGGTTGCAGCAGGCCGGCCAGCATGCGCAGCGCAGGTCGGCGCAGATTTTGCGGGTCGTTCTGCAGCATACTGCCGGAGATGTCTATCAGAACGCGGACATCGGCATGGTCCGGCGTTGCCGCCCGCAGCGGTGCCAGCTGCAGAGAAAGCACGACGACCACCAGTGACCAGCGGATCGCTCGCCAGCGCTTCATTGACACCCGCATATCGAGCCTCTGATGAGAAAGATGTTCCTCAATGGGTAACGGCCGGCCGCCTGGGCGCTTTAACCTGTGCAAGATCGGATCAACAGAGCTGCTGTCGCTGGTGCGTGCTAATTTCCGAAGCCTTCCTACGGAACAGCGGGCCGGCTAGCGCTTGGCATAGGGACTGGGGCGCCGGTCACCCGGCAGCTGGAAGCGCCGATAGGTCCACTGATAGTGCGTGGGAAATTCCCGGGCCAGACGCTCGACGCCCCGGTTCAGCGCGGCGGCGGCCGATTCGGGCGAGGCATCGCCAATCATCGGCTCGCCCTCGAAATAGTACACCCGATAGCGCCCCAGTTTGCGATCGTAGACGGCGCCGCAGAACAACACCGCCGAGCCATGGCGGCGGACCAGTCGACTGATCAGCGTCATCGTCAACGCCGGATGACCAAAGAACGGCGCCACCACACCCGATGCACCGCCGGATTTCGGTACCTGATCCGGCAGGATGCCGACGATCTCGCCGCGCTTTAGGGTCGCGTGCAAGGCCTTCAGACCCTGCCGGTCGGTCGGGACGGGCGTGATGCCCGAACGCTGCCTGCCGCGTCGCATCAGTTCGTCCATCACCTTGAGACGCGGTGGCCGATAGAGCGCCGTGGCTGGCGCGATCCGTGTCGCCAGATAGGCCATCAGCTCCCAGTTGCCGAGGTGCGGCATCGTGAAGATCAGCCCCCGGCCACGACCGATCAGCTCGCTGCCGAACGCGAGAAAGCCGTTTTCGTCGACGACATCTCCCCAGTCACGCGGTCGGCCGGTCCAGATCCGCACCATTTGCGCCAGGCTGCGCCCGGTCTCAATCAGGTTCTGCCGCACCAGCCGCTCGCGCTCACGCGCACGCCAGTCGGGAAAGCAAAGCGCAAGATTGACCCGGGCGTTGTGCACCTCGCGCCCGTTGAGGCGATAGAGCAGCCAGCCGATGCCGTCACCGAGGCGCCCCACCCAGGGAAACGGCAACACGCCCAGCAGCCGGATGAGCCCCTTGAGCAAACGGTCACGCATCGCTCGACAGCGCCTTGATCGGGTCGCGTTTGCAGCCGAAGATCCTGCTTTGGTCTATAGAAATCATTTCACCCTGACCGAGAGGCCGCGATGAGCAACCAAGAACCACCCGAAGTATCCCCCAAACAGGCCTGGCAGATGCTGCAAGATGACCCCCGTGCATTATTGGTGGATATTCGTTCGACTATGGAATTCCTGTTCGTCGGCCACCCCAAGGGTGCCGTGCACGTCGCCTGGATCGATGAACCCGACTGGGACATCAACCCCCACTTCGTCCCGGAGATCCGAAAACTGCTGCTCGGCGGCGCCGTCTGCGATATCGATGAGGGTTGCGCCCCGGTGATCCTGATCTGCCGAAGCGGCAAACGCTCCGCCGAGGCCGGCAAGGTGCTGCTGGAGGCCGGTCTCAAGAATATTTATAACGTGGACGAGGGCTTCGAAGGCGACCTTGACGAGAACCATCAGCGCGGGACCATCGGCGGCTGGCGTTTTCATAGCCTGCCTTGGGAGCAGTGTTGAGGCCGTGATAGGCTCTAAGGCCACGTCAGTTTTTGTAATCCTGCTGCATGTCTTTGAATGTCATTCTGTGCGGACCTGACTACCTGCAGGGTCTCGCTGAGCTGCTCCAGGACTACGGCATCACGGTCGATCTGGTCGCAGACGGCGCCGCCATCCCCGGCTCTTTCTGGGGCGATAGCGAGGCCGGTCTGATCGCTAACCACCTGTTCGTGCGCCGCGATACCCCACTGCACTCCGCACTGCACGAGGCCTGCCATTTCGTCTGCATGGACGGTGACCGGCGCGCGCGGCTGCACACGGATGCCGGTGGCGACATCGCGGAAGAAAACGCCGTGTGCTATTTGCAGGGGCTGCTCGCGGACGGAGTCCCGGGATTCAAGCGTGTGCGCCTGTTCGCCGATATGGATGCCTGGGGTTATACCTTTCGGCTCGGTTCGGCACGGACCTGGTTCGAACAGGATGCGAGCGATGCCAGAGACTGGCTGATCGATCACCATATCATCGATAATGCGCAGCGCCCGACGGGCGCCCTGCGCCGATAAGGAATCAAGGGACCATGACAACCATCAGAAAATGCTTATTCCCGGCCGCCGGTTACGGCACACGGTTTCTCCCGGCCACCAAATCGATGCCCAAGGAGATGCTGCCAGTCGTCGACAAGCCGCTGATTCAATACGGCGTAGAAGAGGCCATGGAGGCCGGCATGTGCAATATCGGCATCGTCACCGGCCGCGGCAAACGGGCGCTGGCCGATCACTTCGATGTCAGCTACGAGCTCGAACACCAGATCAGCGGCAGCTCGAAAGAGGGCCTGTTGAAGGATATCCGCCGCATCCTCGACGGCTGCACATTTTCCTACACCCGGCAATCGGAGATGAAGGGTCTGGGTCATGCCATCCTCACCGGTGAGAGCCTCGTGGGTAACGAACCCTTCGGCGTGGTGCTGGCCGACGACCTGTGCGTCGGTGAGGGCGATGGCGTCCTGACCCAGATGGCACGGATCTACCAAAAGTACCGTTGCTGCGTCGTGGCGATCGAGGAGGTGCCCCACGACGAAGTGGAAAAGTATGGCGTGATCGCCGGCTCTGAACTCGAAGACGGGGTCTATGTGGTCTCCGATATGGTGGAGAAACCACAGCCGGACGATGCGCCGTCCAACCTCGCGATCATCGGCCGCTATATCCTCACGCCCGATATCTTTGATGTGATTCGCAACACGCCACCGGGTCGAAACGGCGAAATTCAGATCACCGATGCGCTGCAGATCCAGGCAGAGCGCAACATGGTGCTGGCCTACCGCTTCAAGGGGAGGCGCTTCGACTGCGGCAGCGTGCATGGCTTCGTTGAGGCCACCAACTATTTCTACGAACGCTGGAAAGAGACCCAAGACTGAGCGGCGATCGCCGAGTGCGCTTAATCCGTCAATCGAGCAGCCTCAGGAATGCCGCCGCCTTGTCCAGGCTCTCCTGATACTCCGCAGCGCAGTCCGAGTCGGCGACAATCCCGCCACCGGCCCAGTAATAGACCATGTCGTGCTGCATCAGCAGGGTGCGGATGGTGATACTGCTGTCCAGGCCGCCATCGAAGCCGAGCCGGATGATATTGCCGCAGTAGGCCTCGCGACGCACCGGCTCGAGTTCATCGATGATCTGCATCGCGCGGCGTTTCGGGGCGCCGGTTATCGAGCCGCCGGGGAAACAGGCGGCGATCAGATCCAGCGCATCCTGGCCCGCGCGCAGCCTGCCCGTCACCGTGCTGACCAGGTGATGCACCGTCGCAAAGGACTCGACCTGGAACAGATCGGGCACCTCGATCGTGCCCGGTTCGCAGACCCTGCCCAGATCGTTGCGCAACAGATCGACGATCATCAGATTCTCGGCGCGATCCTTTTCGCTGCTGAGCAACTGCGCACGCAACGCCAGATCCTGAACGGCGCTGCTGCCGCGCGGTCGCGTTCCCTTGATCGGCCGGGTCTGCGCCCGGCCATTGCATAGGCTCAGGAACTGCTCCGGCGATGAACTCAGGAGCTGGCCAAAAGGGTACTCGAGCAGGGCGCCATACGGCGCCGGATTGTCCAGCCGCATGCGCTGATACAGCGTCCAGGCATCGCATTCGATGCGTGCCTTGAAGCGCTGACTGAAATTCACCTGGTAGCAATCACCGTCGCCAATGTATCGCTGGATCTGCTCGAAATCGCGCGCGTAGTCCGCGACAGACATCCCCGACTCGAGCAAGGTCCCGCGCACTTGGGGCGCCGCCCCGGGCGCTGCCGAGATCGCCAACAGGCGGCGCAGTGCGGACTGCCAGCCGGCGTGATCGCGTCGGTCGCGGCCCTGCCGGACGAAATAGCTGCGCTGCCGCGCATGATCGACCACGACCGCCCAGTCATACAGGCCGACCGCCATGTCCGGCCAATCCGCCAGGCCGCTGCGCGGCGGCAGCACCCCGTAACTGCGGATCAGATCGTAGCCCAGGAAACCGATGGCGCCGCCGCTGAAGGGGAGATCCGCAATCGGGGCCGAGGCCTCCCCCAGCGCGGTTCGCAGCAGCGCCAGGGGATCGGCATGGTCCATCTGCTCGACTTCGCCGGCCGCGCTGCGGGTTGCCACGCCATTTTTGCTGAGCAGCGTCAGATAGGGATCGGCCGCCAGGATGTCGTAGCGGCCGCCGCCCGATTCCGGAAAGCCGCTGTCCAACCAGACTGGCCACGGAAGTTCCCTGAGCTGGGCGTAATAGTGACGATTGTCCGGCCAGTAAGGCAGACGCGTGACGAGACGCTCAGTCACGCCCTAGGGGCCTGCGCGGTAGAGATGCCGGTAGCCGGGGGTTTTCCAGTTCGAGTGCGGTTCGGTGGTCGTTCGAGGAGCATAGTGGGCACTACGCGACGAGAACGAGCGCCGAAGCGTGCCGAAGTGGGGAAGCCGCAGGTCCGTCATGCCCTGCCGCCCAGGCTCCTCGTCCAAGACCCGCCGCGCGCGGGCCCTTCAGGGTGCGCCAAGATAACGCCATTTCCCCTCCTGGGGGGCGCCCTCCAGCGCGGAGCCGGCATCAGGACGCCAAAACACCGTCTGTTCAATCATCGCGGCCAGTTCAAAGTCCTTGTCGCTGATCGCATCCTCGGAGTGGGTCCGCAGCTGCACCAGGACGCCACCCCAGCTGATGTGCAGATCGGGGTGATGCCAGGTCACCTCGGCGAGATGGCTGATGCCATTGGCGAGCAGCATGCTGGCGCGCCAACCGTCAGTCTTGTACTGGCGACAGAGATGGCCCGACTCGACATACCAGTTTGGCAGACTGGCCTGCACACGGTCACGCGCCTCTTGTTCGGTAAATGTGGACAACTGACTCATGTCTCCTCCTCACTGTGCTGCGAATGTGACCAACGAAAACGCTGCTCTCAGCGCCCTGAATCGTATTCTAGAGCGCGATCATTGCGCCAAGACCACGCCGGGTGGCAGGAAAAGACAGGGCACTGCGACACCGCCTGTGGCATGCGACGTCCCAATCTGGTGCGCATGCCCCAGCACTGCGCGCAACCGACGTCAGGCTGCAGCGCCCATCAGGCGCATGAAGGCGAACACCGGCATACCCTGCTGGTATTGCCCACAGCATGATAGAAGGCAAGGATGGCGCAATAATTGCCGCTCACGATGCCCAGAGGTCCAAGCCGTGTCGCTACGCGCCCGATGAAAAGCCCCGAACCGGTACCGCAGCCGCCGCAGATCCCGCCGAACCTGCCGGCGGCGGAGCGCATCGTCGCCCGCCTCACCTACCTGTACGGCCAGGACCGCGCCGAACCGGTCGCGCGGCGGGTTCGACGCCTGCTAGAGACCCACCGCCAGCTCCGCACACGCGTCTTGCAGGGTGACCTCTGGACACACCGCGACCTGGTCTTGATTACCTATGCCGACAGCGTCCAGTCGAGCACGCACCCCCCGTTGCAGACCTTGCACCGGTTCCTAAACGCGCACCTGGCCGATGCGTTCAGCCTGGTGCACATCCTGCCGTTTTTCCCCTGGAGTTCCGATGACGGCTTCTCAGTGACCGATTTTCGCGCCGTGAAAACTGATCTCGGCAGCTGGCATGACATCAAGCACCTCGCCGAGGACTTTGACCTGGCGATCGACCTGGTCCTCAATCACTGCTCGCGTGAGAATCTGTGGTTCATCGATTATCTCTTCGGCGACCAGCCGGCCTGCGACTACTTCATCGAGCTGGACCCCTCGACCAACCTCTCGCTGGTCACCAGACCGCGCAGCTCGCCGTTGCTGAGCGGCGCGCGCACCCAGACCGGGATGCGCCATGTGTGGACGACGTTCAGCAACGACCAGATTGACCTCAATTACGCCAATCCGGACGTATTGATCGAGTTTCTCGATATCCTGCTGTACTACATTCGGCGGGGCGCCCGCATGGTTCGCCTGGACGCGGTCGCCTATCTGTGGAAGACCATTGGCACCAGCTGCATCCATCTGCCGCAGACGCATCAGGTCATCAAATTGTTTCGCGATGTCCTCGAACTGGTCGATCCGGCTGCACTGATAATGACCGAGACCAACGTGCCGCATGCAGAGAACGTCGGCTATTTCGGGGATGGCGACGAGGCGCATGTGGTCTATCAGTTCAGTCTGCCGCCGCTGCTGCTGCACGGACTGATTGCCGGCACCAGCCGGTACCTGAATGCCTGGGCGATGACGCTGGAGGACCTGGTATTGCCGTCGGGCTGCACCTTCCTCAACTTCACCGCCTCGCACGACGGCGTAGGCCTGCGCCCGCTCGAGGGACTCGTGCCGCCTGATGAAGTCGACACCCTGCTGGCTACCATGCGAAAACGCGGCGGTTACATCTCGACCAAGTCCAACAGCGACGGCAGCGAAAGCCCCTATGAGCTGAACATCAGCTACTTCGACGCCTTTCGCGACAGCGCCGGCAACAATCGCTGGCATATTGAGCAGTTCATGGTAACGCAGGTTGTTTCGCTAGCCTTCAAGGGTATTCCGGCGGTCTATATCCATTGCCTGACGGCCACACCCAATGACACCCTTGGCGTCGAGCGCACCGGCATGACGCGTTCGGTCAATCGCCGCAAATGGGACCAAAGCGAACTGCAGCAGCTGATCGATAACCCGGCCTCCGAGACCGGGCGGGTATTCAAACTGTACACCCGACTGCTGGAGTTGCGTCGCAGGCAAAAGGCGTTTCACCCAGACGCCAAGCAGAGCCTCCTGGACCTGGGCGATCCGCTGTTCGGCTTCGAGCGGACGTCGACCGACGGCGCACAACATATTCTGGTGCTCGCCAATCTGACCGCGCGGAGCGTCACCCTGGGCCTCGACCGCCTGCCCACCGATCTCCGGGGCCGCGAAGAACTGCTGGCGCTCAACAGGCTAGAATTCAGCCAAGATGCGCTGATACTGGAACCCTTCGCGGTATTCTGGTTTAGTCAGCGCACCTGAACCCCGCGGTTCAACAGCGCAGGACCCGCTAGGCCTATGCAGCCCATACCCACCCTCATCTTCAGCGACCTGGACGGGACTCTGCTCGACCATGACGACTACCGCTTCGATGCCGCCCGCCCGGCGCTGGCGGCCATCCGCGACCTGGGCATCCCGCTGATACTCAGCACCAGCAAGACCCTGGCCGAAGTCGCGGCGATCAATCAGGCGCTCGATAATCACCATCCGGCGATTGTCGAAAACGGCAGTGCCCTGTGCTTTCCGCTCGATCACGAATATCCCTTCGAGCTCGTCGCGCATGAAACGCTCGATGCCCATATGGTCATCAGACTCTCTCCCCCCTACGCAGAAATCCGGCATTTCATCCAGCGACAGCGAGGCGAGCACGACTGGAAGCTCCGCGGCTTCGGCGATATGCGCACCCAGGACGTGATGGAATTGGCAGGCCTCGATGAAGAGTCGGCGCACAGGGCCATGCAGCGCATGGGCAGCGAACCCTTCGTGTGGCTGGACGACGAGACCGCGCTGGCGCGTTTCCGCCAAATCGCACAGGAGCAGGGACTGGCGATCACCCGTGGTGGTCGGTTCTGGCACCTGATGGGCCAGACGAGCAAGGCCGAGGGGCTCAAGGCGATACGCACGCTCTATGCAGTGGATAGTGCCGAGCGCATCACCAGCGTTGCGCTCGGCGACAGCGATAATGACAAAGCGATGTTGCAGAGTGCCGATATTGCCGTCGCGATCAAGCGACCGGACGGCAGTCATCTGGATTGCCATGGCATTCGGCAGACGCTGCTCACGGATCAACCAGGTCCTGCCGGCTGGAACGAGGCCATCCTGCAGATCCTGTCGCAGCACATCCGCGATACGCCCAAGGTCTGAGGAGGCAACGGTTGGACTTTTTCCAGAACGGCACCATCACCACGCTGCACAAGCTTTGCCGCCGATCGATTGAGGAAATGGAGGCCGAACTCAAGGCATTTTCGGCCGAACGCCCGATGGCACTGATCCTGCCGAGTCTGTATTCCGAGTTGGAAGGCCCCGCCCTGCCGAAGATCGTCGAGGAACTGAAACACGCCACCTATATCTCGGAGATCATTGTCGGCCTCGATCAGGCCAACGAAAATCAGTTCGAACATGCCAAGGCGTTCTTCTCCGTCCTACCGCAGAACGTGCACATCCTCTGGAACGACGGGTCCTGGCTGCGTGAGATCGATGCACAGCTGCAGGCGCAGGATCTCGCCCCGACCCAAGCGGGAAAAGGGCGTAACGCCTGGTATTGCATGGGCTACGCCCTGGCGCTCGAGCACTGCGAGGCCATCGCCCTGCACGACTGCGATATCCTTACCTACGACCGCAGCCTGACCGCGCGCCTGTTCTACCCAGTGGCAAACCCCGCCTTCAGTTTCGATTTCTGTAAGGGTTACTATTCGCGCATCGATGGCGACCGTCTCAGCGGCCGTGTCACCCGATTGTTCGTCACGCCGTTGATTCGCGCCTTGAAGAAGGTCGTAGGCCAAATGGACTATCTCGAGTTCATGGACAGCTTTCGCTATCCTCTGTCCGGTGAGTTCTCGCTCAGTCGTAATTTCGTCAAAATGCTGCGCATACCGAGTGACTGGGGCCTCGAGGTCGGCGTACTCTCAGAGGTCTATCGCACCCTGGCGCGCGGCAGCGTCTGCCAGGTCGATATCGCCGACCAATATGATCACAAGCACCAGGCGCTTTCCCAGGACGACGCCAACCAGGGCTTGATGCGGATGAGCGTGGAGATCGCCAAGTCGCTCTATCGCAAGCTTGCCACCGAGGGAATCACCCTCTCGACCGAGGACTTCCGGTCGCTCAAGGCCGCTTACTATCGTATTGCGCTGGATTCCACCGAGCAGTATTTCTACGATGCGCGAATCAATGGCCTGCGCTATGACCGCCATCATGAGGAAAGCAGTATCGAGGTGTTTTCGCAAAGCATCATGGCAGCCGGCGAGACCTTCCTGGCCAACCCGATGGAGTCCCCATTCATCCCGAACTGGAACCGGGTGCATGACGCCTTTCCGGATATCTGCCAGCAATTGATCAAGGCGGTGAAGGCGAATAGCTGATGCAGGCCCGACGTTTCCGCGTCTTATCAAAGATGTCCGGCCCCAGCACCGCGGCGTACCTGGGTCTCTGCATGTGCTTTCTGTTGGGGGTAGCGACGGCCGCGGACCCGATGCCCGATGCAGCCGCAAACGGCGCCGGGCGCAGCGCGGCGTTAACCCCGGAGGCGCAATCCAAGATCGACGTCCATGCGCGCGGTGAACAAGGCGACACCCTGTTGCACTGGGCGACGTTCGAGGGCAACGAAGACATGGCGAGGCGGCTGATCGCTGCAGGTGCGAATCCCAACGCGCGGGTCGAAGAGGGCGGCACACCCCTACACCTGGCCGCCTACCGCGGCCATACGTCCATCGCCGAGTTACTCATCGCAAATGGCGCCGTGGTCAACGTCAAGACCGATGCGGGCATAACGCCCCTAGACTGGGCGCAGCGCAATGGCCACGAGGAAATGATCGGCCTGCTGTTGGCGAACGGCGCAAAACAGGGACGCCAACTGCCTCGCAGCCGATCCGCTGCCTCCCCGACCAGCGCGGTCAGAGCCAGAGTGAAGCGGCCGGCGACGCCTAGACAACCGCTGCGTCTGGACCTCGATTCACTACCCGAATTGAAATCGCTCACATCAACCGCCAGTACCGCAACTGCCGCCACCTGGCGCGTGCAGCTTGGGGCCTTCCGCTCGGCGGAACGCGCCACTGCCGCCCGAGCGCTCTATCGCAAGCAATATGCCGAGCTGCTGTCTCAGGTGGACTTGGAAATACGCAGAGCCACAGTCAACGAAAAAGAGTTCTATCGGGTGCAGGGGATGACGACGAGCAAGAGTGCGGCGACATCCCTGTGTGATCAGCTGCAGCGGCGCGACCAGCCCTGCCGCGCGATCAAGTCACCGACCCGATAGTCATAATCGGGCTAGCTGCCTGTCGGACTTGACCGTTTGCGGCGAAAATCACCGGGAGCGAATCAAATCAGGTTATCGTCTGACGAGAATAGCCCGGCTATTTGACGCAGAGGATAAGCGGAGTCGATCGCTATCCAGGGATTTGCAGCCAAACAGCGTTAAGTCCGACAGGCCGCTGGACGGCGGGTCTCGTCGACCGGCCCCCAGTCGATTACAGGTAATCCGGCAGTCGTCCACGAATCCGGGCGGCGGCCTGCGTCGTCACGTCGGTGGCGACCTCGTCTTTGATGAGGCCGCGCAACGCCTCGGATTGATGTTTTCGCAGCATCCCGAGGAAAGACGGGGCGGCCATGACGTAGAGTCTGCCGAAGGCGTGGCTGTTGCGGCCTTTTTCGAGATGCCGGCAGACCTCGGCGGCGAAGCGGTTGGCCGATTCGTCCTTGGCCCCATTTTCGTTGCCGTAACCATGCTTGGCGCCGTTGCCGCTGTTGCCACGCCCCCCGCGATCACTCACGAGATCCCCTTCATGCAGGCGCCCCTCGGGGTTGCTCAGGGTCTCTATTTCATCGAGTGCGCCGGCAGGCTTGTCGGTCTTGAAGAACCGCGCGCGACTTGCGTCGGCGACGACCACCCAAATATTGCTCATTATTGCTTTCTCCCTCTGCGGTTACGGTTTCAGCAGACTTTCCCTCCGTTTCACGCCCGGCATGACCTTTCGCCTTCGAACACCCCGCGCAGCCCACTTGCGCGCGCTGATTCGTGAAATTCTCGGCCACCGACGACAAACCACCGAGGTCGTCGACGATCCCCTGGTTGAGGTTAGCGAAAGGGGCCTGGTCTCTCAAGTCTAGCCTCAGATGCCAGATCGGGCCCCGACGGGACCCCGCGACGTCTGGCCGCGAATGCCCGCATCGCCAGAAAGTGCCGCGTTCCCGAGGTATGCCAACCGGCATTCTGCGCCAGCCCCCCGCGATCACCAGACGTTGCCAGCAGGGGCGCGTTTGGTTAACGTCGAGGCGTAGATTAACCCTATCGACAAAACTAAAGGCCGTTACCCCCACCGGCCGCGTACTGAAAAGATGCACTACCTGTTCATATCGGTCTTTCTGTTTGCGTTCTGGCTGGTCTTGTCAGGCCACTTCACGTTGCTGCTGCTAGGCTTCGGCGCCGTGTCGGCAGTGTTGGTTACCTGGTTTCTGTCGCGCATGGATGCGACGGACCGCGAACGCCGCAAGTTTTATCCCGGCGGCAAACTGCTCGGCTACTTTGGGTGGCTGCTATGGTCCGTGGTCAAGGCCAACATCGATGTGACCCGCCGTATCTGGGACCCCAGGCTGCCGATCAAGCCCGACTGGACCCGTCTGGACACCAAGGTCTCGACGCCGATGGAAAAGACGCTGTACGCCAACTCCATCACGCTGACACCCGGCACCCTCACTACCGATGTGGGCGAGGATCATTTCTTCATACATGCACTGTCGCAGGAGGGCATCGACGAACTTCGCGAGGGTGAGATGGAACGGCGCATCCGTCGTCTGGGCGTCTAAGGCGATGCTGATCACCGCGATCTTCGCCATTCTCGTTACCATGGTGTTGGTGTTAATCCGGGCCTTTATGGGACCTACCGAATACGACCGCATGCTCGCGGCCAACGTATTCGGTACCAAGACCGTGCTGCTGATCGCGCTGGCCGGCCACATGTTGTCGTGGAACAGTTTTCTCGATGTCGCCCTACTCTACGCACTGATCAACTTCGTCAGCACTATCGCCGTGATGCGTTTCTTCGAATACGGCAAGCCCGGGGACAAGACCGCGCCAGCAGAGCACGTACCATGAGTCTGCTGGTCGAATTACTCGCTAATCTGTGCCTGCTCAGCGGCGGCGTCCTTGTGATTACGGGTGGCGTCGGCATGTTGCGCATGCCCGACTTCTTTGCCCGTGTGCATGCGGCCGGCGTGACCGAGACGCTGGCCACGCCGCTGCTGCTGATTGGATTGATGTTGCAGATGGAGTGGTCGCTGGATCTGATCAAGGTGCTGATCATCATTGTCCTGATCTTGGCAACCAACCCGACCGCGACGCACTCGATGGCCAAGGCCGCACTGCACGGTGGAGAGCGACCACTGATCGCCGGCGATGACAAGGTAACGGCGCAGGAGGACGCCCCATCGAAGCCCTGATCGACGTCATCCTGCTGGGTTTTCTGGTGCTGATCGCAATCGCGGCAATCCGTATGCGGGATCTGTTCGGCGTGGTCATCCTGTTCAGCATCTACAGCCTGATGACCGCCGTGCTGTTCATGGACCTCGACGCCGTCGACGTGGCCTTTACCGAGGCGGCCGTCGGTGCCGGGGTATCAACGGTGCTGATGCTGTCCAGCCTGCGCCTGACCAGTCGTTGGGAACGCCGCCCGGTACACGGCCCGCTGTTGCCGCTGCTCGTGGTCGGCATCACCGGCACGGCGCTGATCTACGGCACGCTGGACGCGCCGCTGCTCGGCGACCCCGGTGCCCCGGTCCATCAGCACGTCGCCCCCCGCTATATCGAACAGGGTCCGGCGGAGGTCGGTATGCCCAATATGGTCACCGCGGTACTGGCCAGTTACCGCGGCTACGATACCTTCGGCGAGACCCTGGTGATCTTCACCGCCGGCGTCGCGGTACTGCTGTTGCTCGGCATTCAAGAGGGGCCGCACGCTCAACCCGGACGCGCAGCCATCGGCGGCGACCAGGTAGTGCTGCGCGTCGTCGTCAAGCTGCTGATCCCGCTGATCCTGCTGTATGGGCTTTACGTGCAGTTCCACGGCGACTTCGGCGCCGGCGGCGGCTTCCAGGCCGGGGTGATCTTCGCCACCGGCTTCGTACTCTATGACCTGGTGTTCGGCGCAGGCAATGCCCGCCTGGTCGTGCCGCCGACCTGGCTGCCAAGGCTCGCCGCGATCGGCATATTGATCTACGGCGGTGTCGGCCTGGTCTCCCTGTTCGCGGGCAAACCCTTCCTGGACTATTCCGCGCTCTCGAAGGACCCGGTGGGCGGTCAACACCTGGGCGTGCTGCTGGTCGAACTGGGTGTCGGGGTTACCGTGTTCTCCATAGTGCTTGCGATCTATATGGCGCTGGCCGGCAGGAGACGACGGGCATGAGCGGACTGCCGGGGCTCTATAATTACTGGATCGCCGTGTTCCTGATGATGGCCGGCTTCTATGTGGTCATCTCACAGGGCAATCTGGTCAAGAAGCTGGTCGGCCTGGCGTTGTTCCAGACCTCGGTCTTCATCCTGTACATCTCGCTGGGCAAGGTGGCCGGCGGCAGCGCGCCGATCTTTGATGCCGGGGTCACGGTCTACTCGAACCCCTTGCCGCACGTGCTGATACTGACCGCGATCGTCGTCGGTCTCGCCACCACCGCCGTGGGTCTGGCGCTGATCGTACGGATTCAGGAGGCCTACGGCAGCGTCGAAGAGGAAGACATCCACGCCCAGGATCTGATCGACGACGAGCGTGAGACGCCGACGCAAGCCTTTGGGCCGGAGGATGATCGGCAGTGACCCTGCTCGATCACCTTCCGGTACTGGTGGTGCTGCTGCCGCTGTTTGCAGCACCATTGTGCGTGCTGATCGACCGCGCGCGTCCGGCCTGGCTGCTATCGCTGATCGCATCCTTGCTCAGCCTCGCAGCGGCGATAACGCTGCTGATGCAGGTCTCGAGCAGCGGCGCCATCCGGTATCAGCTGGGAGGCTGGGCCGCACCGTGGGGTATCGAATACCGCATTGACCTGCTCGGCGCCTATGTACTGCTGATCGTCAGCGCGATCGCCCCGCTGGTGATGGTATTCGCGCTGCGCAGCGTCGAAAAGGAGATCCCGAGACAACGCATCGCCCGCTTCTATGCCGCCATGCTGCTGGTCTTTGCCGGACTTGCCGGCATCACCGTGACCGGGGATGCCTTTAATCTGTTCGTCTTCCTCGAGATCTCATCACTGGCGTCGTATGCAGTGATCAGCATGGGCAGTGACCGGCGCGCACTGAACGCGGCCTTCCAGTACCTGGTGATGGGCACCATCGGCGCCACCTTTATCCTGATCGGTATCGGCTTCCTGTACATGATGACCGGCACGCTGAATATGATCGACCTCGCCGAAAGGCTGCCGGCGGTCTCGGAGACCCGCACTGTGCGCGCCGGTTTCGCGTTTCTCACCGTCGGCATCGGCCTCAAGCTGGCGCTGTTCCCGCTGCACCTGTGGCTGCCCAATGCCTACGCCTATGCACCATCCGCGGTGACGGCCTTCCTCGCTGCGACGGCGACCAAGGTCGCGGTCTATGCGCTGCTGCGCTTCCTGCTCGAGATCTTCGGCGTGCAGTTCTCGCTGCAGGCGATGCCGCTCGACCTGATTCTGATGGTATTGGGTCTCGCCGGCATTGTGTCGGCATCGCTGGTCGCCGTCTTCCAGCAGAACGTCAAGCGCATGCTGGCCTACTCCAGTGTCGCGCAGATCGGCTACATGATGCTCGGCATCGGCCTGGCCTCGACCACGGGCGTCACCGCCGCCATCCTGCATGTCTTCAACCATGCGTTGATGAAGGGTGCGCTGTTTCTCGCGCTGGGTGCCGTGGCCTATCGCATCGGGTCGGTGACGCTGCGCGATTTTGCCGGGCTCGGGCGGCGCATGCCCTGGACCATGGCGGCGATCGTCATCGGCGGCCTCAGTCTGATCGGCGTGCCGCCCACGGTCGGTTTCGTCAGCAAATGGTATCTGGTGCTCGGCACCCTGGAGCAGGGGCTGTGGCCAGTGGCGCTGCTGATCCTGCTGGGTTCTCTGCTGGCACTCATCTACGTCTGGAGGCTGGTGGAGGCGGCCTATTTCGGCCAACCCCCCAGCGATGCGGCGACGCTGCAGGAGGCGCCGCTGTCGATGCTGATCCCGGTCTGGATCCTGGTCGGCGCCAACATCTACTTCGGTGTGTATACCGAGGTCAGCGTCGGCGTCGCGAGCCGGGCCGCCATCCAACTGATGGGGATTGAGGGTTGAGCGGGGCGCAGCTGCTGGCCTGCATCCTGGCGGTGCCGATGCTCGGGGCGATCGGTGTCGCCTTGACGCGACACAGGCCGAACCTGCGCGAAGGCGTGAGTATTGCCGCCGGCATCGTCCTGTTCCTGTTGGTCGCGACCCTCGCCGCGACCATCTCCTGGGATGCAGCGCCGACCCTGGTGCTGGCCGAGCCCGTGCAGGGCCTCGCGCTGGCCCTGACACCGGAGCCCTTGGGGATGTTGTTCGCGCTGGTCGCCAGCTTTCTGTGGCCAATCACCACCTTATACGCGCTCGGCTATATGCGCGCCCATCACGAGCAGAATCAGACACGCTTCTACGTCGCCTTCGCCGTCTCGATCGGTGCGGCCATGGGCATCGCGCTGGCCGGCAATATGCTGACCCTGTTCGTGTTCTACGAGATCCTGTCGGTGGCCACCTACCCGCTGGTGACGCATGCCGGCACGGACAAGGCAAGACGCGCCGGCCGCCTCTACTTAGGCCTGCTGATGGGCACCTCGATCGGCTTCCTGCTGTTGGCCATGGTCTGGACCTGGCAGCTCACGGGCACGCTGGACTTTACGCCCGGCGGCGTGTTCGGCGACAAAGTCGGCAGCGGTATGCTCAGCGTTCTGCTGGTGCTCTATGTATTCGGCACCGGCAAGGCGGCGATCATGCCCTTTCATCGCTGGCTGCCGGCGGCGATGGTGGCGCCGACACCGGTGTCGGCGCTGTTGCACGCCGTTGCAGTCGTCAAGGCCGGGGTATTCACTATCCTCAAGGTCGCGGTCTATATCTTCGGCATCGACACCATTGCGGGTCTCGCAGCGGCCGACTGGCTGCTCGCTCTGGCCGGATTCACCATCTTGATGGCCTCGATCATTGCGCTGCGCAAAGACAACCTGAAGGCCCGGCTGGCGTACTCGACTATCAGTCAACTCAGCTATATCGTGTTGGGCGCGATGTTGGGGGTCGTCGCCGGCGCGGTCGGCGGCGGTCTGCATATCGCGATGCACGCCTTCGGCAAGATCACGCTTTTCTTCTGCGCCGGCGCCATCATGGTCACGGCGCACAAGACCCGGGTCAGCCAGCTCAACGGTATCGGCCGGCGCATGCCATGGACCATGGGTGCCTTTGCCGTGGGCGCCGTGTCGATGATCGGCGCGCCACCCGCGGCAGGCTTTATCTCCAAATGGTATCTGGTGCTGGGTTCACTGGACGCCCAGCAGTTGTTCGCAGTGGCGGTGATCGTGATCTCGACGGTGCTCAATGCCGCCTATTTCATGCCCATCATCTATGCCGCCTTCTTCAAGCCAGAGGATCCGGCGCAAGATCAGGATGCGCATGGCGGGGGGCATGCCGACCACGGCGAGGCGCCCTGGCCGATCCTGCTGGCGCTGGTAACGACTGCGCTATTCGCCGTCTTGTTGTTCTTCTTTCCGGGCGCCCCGTTGGCGCTCGTCCAGCGAATGGTAGCCCTGTGATGGAAACACCGCATAAGCAGACGCAGCCCGACGCGGCGGGCAAGCGCCCAAAACACTGGCTGTACCGCAGCGAAAATCTGCCCAAACTGTGGATGCTGCAGATCCTGGTCCTGGCGCTGGCGCTTGTCCCGGAATTCTTCGTCCACCACCACCCACATTTCGAGCATGAGGCCTTTACCCTGGACGCCAGCTTCGGTTTTTACGCCTGGTATGGTTTCCTGGCCTGCGCCGGCATGGTCGCGCTGGCCAAGATCCTCGGCATCTTTCTAAAGCGCGAGGAAAGCTATTATGACGACTGACCTCGCGTTTCCGCCGGGCCTGATCCTCGTCCTGGGCGCCGTGCTGATCCCCTTCGCCGCCGAGCGACAGCGCCTGCTGCTGTTGCTCGGCCTGCCGCTGCTGACGCTGGCCGCGGTCTGGTGGCTGCCCAACGGCAGCCTGTTGCAGCTGGGCTTTCTCGACTACACGCTGGAGCCGGTCAAATCGACCGCCGAGGGCCGCCTGTTCGCCACCGTATTCTCGATCATGGCCTTGGCCGGCGGACTCTATGCGCATCGCCAGGCCAGCACCCTTGAGCTGACCGCCGCCTTCATCTATGCGGGCTCGGCGATCGGCGTGACCTTCGCCGGTGACCTGCTGACCCTGTTCGTGTTCTGGGAGCTCATGGCCTTTGGCTCAACCGTGGTCATATGGTCCGCAGGCAGCGTCGGCGCCCAGCGGGCCGGCCTGCGCTACCTGCTGGTCCATCTGTTGGGCGGGGTGATACTGATGGTCGGCATTGTGGCCCAGGTAGCCGCGACCGGATCGCTCGCCTTCACTGTGATGACGCCCGACAGCCTGGCTACCGCGCTGATCCTGATCGGCTTCCTGGTCAATGCCGGCGCCCCACCGCTGTCTGCCTGGATCGCCGACGCCTATCCCGAGGCCACGCCAAGCGGCACCGTGTTCCTGTCCGCATTCACCACCAAGACCGCAGTCTTTGCGCTACTGGTTGGCTTCCCGGGGGCTGAGATCCTGGTCCCGATCGGCCTCTATATGGTCTTCTACGGCATCATCTATGCGCTGCTGGAAAACGACATGCGGCGCATCCTCGCCTACAGCATCGTCAACCAGGTGGGCTTCATGGTCGCGGCAATCGGCATCGGTACCCCGATGGCGTTGAACGGTGCGGCGGCCCACGCCTTTGCGCACATCATCTACAAGGCCCTGCTGTTGATGTCGGCCGGCAGCGTGCTGATGATGACGGGCAAACGCAAATGCACCGATCTCGGCGGCCTGTTCCAGAGCATGCCGCAGACCGCGATCAACGGCATTGTCGGCGCACTGGCGATCTCGGCCTTTCCGTTCACCTCCGGCTTCGTGACCAAGTCGCTGGAGACCCAGGCGGCCGCGAACGAGGGCATGCTCTTGGTCTGGCTGCTACTGCTGGCGGCGTCGGCGGGTGTGTTCCTGCACGCAGGCATCAAGTTTCCCTGGTTCGTATTCTTTCAGAAGGATTCGGGGCTACGACCGCCGGAACCACCGGCCAATCTGCGCTACGCGATGTGGTCGTTCTCGTTTCTCTGCCTGGCGCTCGGCGTCTACCCTGCCCCGCTGTACGCGATCCTGCCCTACCCGGTCGACTATCAGCCCTACACCGTCGATCACCTGGTCAGCCAGTTCCAGATCCTGTTGTTCGCGGGCTTTGCATTCTTCGTGATGCTCAAGCAGATGCGGCGCACACTGACCATCAGCCTCGACTTCGACTGGTTCTATCGCAAGTTCCTTAAGGCGATCGGCAATGAGTTTACGGGGCTCACCAGCGCGGCGCGAGACGAAAAAGAGGAGCAGGCCCTGGCCGGCGTGTGGCGACTGGTCGATAAGCTCTACCAGCACCACGGTCCGCAGGGCATGCTCGCCCGCTCCTGGCCGACCGGGAGCATGGTGATCTGGGTCGCCGCGCTGCTCGGTCTGTCGCTGCTGCTCTATTACATCTGAGCCGGGCTATTTAGATTCGGCAAGCTGAACGGCGCGCGATGAACAGGACTTGTAACACCCGGCAAGTCCAATACTATTTGAATGAGTTAATAAACTAAAAACAAACAAAACCGCTACGCCGGTGGCGTTACCGGCGCCGTAAACTCCGATTGTATGCCGAATTCGCGCCCAAAACCCGGATGAGGCGGGCTCCCTGAGACCGGGTTGGGCCGCAAGAAAAATAAACAAAACGTATACAGCGAGAGACGGCATGGGATGCCTCGAACACGTCACCCCTAAGCGATTCGCGCCTCGCTATGGCGGTTTTCTTGAGTGCTTTAACCCAGATCAATGACGTACTACGTCTGAATGTGATTCGCTGTTCGCGACAAAATTCACAAACAATAAAAATAACGACACCGCTTCTG
Source organism: Chromatiaceae bacterium (assembly GCA_024639005.1). Lineage (GTDB taxonomy): Bacteria > Pseudomonadota > Gammaproteobacteria > Chromatiales > Chromatiaceae > Thiosocius. The sequence goes on from JAHEJD010000017.1 coordinate 33,383, forward strand.
CCGTTCCGCTGAGAACGGTGAATAACTAAAGCGCAACGCCAAATCCGAGGAGGATAGCCATCATGTCGCTGATTCATGGATTAGTGCGCGCTTGCAGCGTCTTATGCCTGCTGGCGCCGTCGGTGTTTGCCGCAGAGGCGGTCCAGCACGTCGATGCGGAGGCCTGCAAGCAATGCCACGAGGAAATCTATACGCAGTGGAAGGGTTCGATGCATGCCAACAGCTCGGCGTTAAAGGATCCTATCCATGGTGCGTTCTACAAGAAGGTGATGGGTGACCCCACGCAGGAGAACGTGCGCAACAAAAAGGGCAAGTACCCGGTGTGTCTCAAGTGCCATGCGCCGGTCGCGGCGATGGACAAGAAGACCAAACTGGATGCCAAGAAGTCCTACATGGACGGCATCAGCTGCACCACTTGTCACTCCTTCAAGGCCTTCAAGGGCACCGATTCCGCCGACGGCAAGCCGCTCTACGGCATCGACGCCTACGAGATAGACAAGACCAGTCTCCACGGGCCCTCGGGGATCAGTTACACCACGGAGCGGACGCCCGAGGGCGCGGCTTGGCCGACGCCGGTTCACCATCCGGTACCGCTCGAGGGTAACAAGACCGCACTGTTCAAGAGCAATGACGCCTGCATGGGTTGCCACGAGAAGCGCAGCAATGCGCACGGCACGCCATTGTGTCGTACCGGCAACGAATACCGTACATCGAATAACTTCGTGAGCTGTCAGGCCTGCCACATGGCGATCGTCAGCGTACCGAAGATGAAAGACGGTGAAGTGGTACCGGGGGAGATGGTCAGCATTCCGGATCACAGCATGGCCGGCGGTCACGACGGCAAGATGATCACCCGCGGCATCGCAATGAGCATGGATACGCGGCGCGAAGGCGACACCATCAAGACCACGCTCATCGTGCGCAATCGCCTGCCGCACGCCTATCCGACCGGCGCGCCCTTCCGCAACTTCTACATCCGCGTCGCGACGTACGACAAAGACGGCAAGATGTTGTGGAAGAACTACAAGGTGCATCCGATCAAGGACGATCCCAAAGCGGCGTTTTGGTACACGCTGGGTGACGCGAGCGGCAAGCCGACCGCTCCGCCCACGGCCACGCAGGTGCTCAAAGATACCCGCCTGAAGCCAAACGAGGTACGTACGCTGGAGTACGACATCCCGCTGCAGCCGGGTACCAGTATCGTGCGCGCCGAGGCGCTGTACGACCTGATGCTGCCACCGATCAAGGCGAAGATGAAAGGCAAGCTGCCAGACGATCTGTTGCAGCCGAAGCTGGCCGCATCTGCCGAGATCCGGCTGTGAAGGCAACCTCCGGGCTGACCATCTAGATCGGAACTGACGGCGTGCGCGGGCCGGTCGAAATCGTGCTGTCGCTGACCGTTGCACTGGCGCCTGCGATGTTGGCGGGCACCAGCGCGGCGGAACAGCCGGCGTCTAGCGCGACCGAAGAGTCCGCTGGCGTCGACGACTGGGACTGGGGCGCCATCGGCGACCTGGATGATGCGCCAGTCGTTGGCAAACCGAGCAGTTCCCGCGCGGTGGCTGGCAAGACACCAAAGGCACGCGGCAACGCCGAGAACGCGAGGCCGGATCTCGCTGCGACGCCGCGTCCGGCCTATGCCGTGTTCGAAGACGTACCGCCGTTCGAGGTAATACCCAGCGTGCGCGATGCCGATATGCACCCCTGCTCCAACTGCCATCAGTGGGTGTTGAGCGATCCCACGCCACGCACGCTGAAGACACCCCACGACAATTTCGAGTTGCAGCACGGCCTGCATGGCAAGGGAAAATTTTGGTGCTTCACCTGCCACGATCTCGATGGCAAGGGTGGGCTGAAGACACTGGAGGGTGAACAGCTCGAATTCGGCGACGCCTATGTGCTGTGCAGTCAGTGTCATCCGGACCAGGCGCGCGACTGGGTGTTCGGCGCCCACGGCAAGCGTCAGGGCAACTGGCAAGGCACGCGGCAGGTGTTCAACTGTACCGCCTGTCACTATCAGCATCGACCGGCCCTTAAGGCGCGTGCACCGGAGCCGGGACCACCGATGCGCCTGGGACTCGAGCGTCCCGCGCACTGGGTAGCGAAGAACAAACGGCAGGACACTGAACACGTCACGCGTGCCGTCGGGCAGACACGGGCAGCCACTCAAGAGCGGCCCAACGCAGAAAGCGATACGGACGAAGACCGCGCCCACATAGCAGAACGGCCCGACGATGAAAAATCCTGACCCCGAAAAACCTACGCTGAAGCCGGATGAACAGGCGCGCCGGCGCTTTCTTCAGGGGCTGGCGGCTGCAACCGGGGCGGGTGCCGCAAATGCCGCGTTCGGCGCCTGGGGCGGCAACACGCTGTCGGATGCGTTTGCCGATTTTTTTCAACAGCACTATCAGCGCATGACGGAAGACGAGATAGGCGACACCATTGCGCGCATCGAACGCAAGGCGCAGCGCCGCTACGGCGTCGACCTTCAGTGCGATAACACGCCGCCGCAGGATGGCGTCGTCTTCGGTTATGCCATCAATGTCTCCAAGTGCCGCGGCTACCGCGACTGTGTGCATGCCTGTGTGAAGGAAAACAATCTCAGCCGCGACACCCAGTACATTCGCGTGATCGAGATGGATCGGGACAGTGTCGATCTGCGCCATGGCGATCACTATTACGACCATGCCGAAGTGCCCGTCGAGGGCAAATATTATCTGCCGATGCAGTGTATGCAGTGCGACAATCCGCCCTGCGTCAAGGCCTGTCCGGTAGAGGCCACTTGGAAGGAGCCAGACGGCATCGTGGTCGTCGACTACGACTGGTGCATCGGTTGTCGATACTGCATGACGGCATGCCCCTATCAGGCGCGGCATTTCAATTGGGGCTCGCCCGATCTGCCGGCAGAGGCGATCACTGTACAGACCCATTATCTGGGCAACCGTCCGCGACCGCGCGGCGTAGTCGAGAAATGCCATTTCTGCGTGCAGCGCGCCCGCAAGGGCCGCCAGCCGGCCTGCCAGGAGGCCTGCCCGACCGGTGCCCGGATCTTCGGCAACCTGCTCGATCCGAACAGCGAAATACGCTATGTACTCGAGCACAAGGCGATCTTCCGCCTGAAGGAGGACCTGGGTACAGAGCCGAAGTTTTGGTACTTCCGCGATGAGTGAGACCAAGGCCAATCTGACTGGCTTCCTGGTCAGCAGCCTGGGCCATATGGTGCGTGGCGGTATGCTCTATTGGCTATGGCTTGTCGCCCTGCTGTCCCTCATGTTCGCCGGCGGATGGTTCTATTATCTGCAGCTGCGCGATGGCCTGATCGTCACCAACATGACCAATCAGGTGTCCTGGGGCTTTTACATCTCCAACTTCACCTTCCTGGTCGGTGTGGCCGCCGCGGCGGTGATGCTGGTCGTACCCGCATACATCTTCGACCGCAAAGACATCAAGGACGTGGTGCTGATGGGAGACACCATCGCGATCGCGGCCGTCACCATGGCGATCCTGTTCGTGGTCGTCGATCTGGGCCGGCCGGATCGTTTCTGGCACCTGATTCCGTTCATCGGGCGGTTCAATTTTCCACAGTCGCTGCTCGCCTGGGACGTCATCGTGCTCAACGGCTATCTGCTGCTGAACCTCGGGATCTCCTTCTATATCGTTTACAACCATTACCAGGGAAAAGACCCCGCGCAGGCGCGCTATTTCCCGTGGGTGCTGTTGGCGATCTTCTGGGCCATCTCGATCCATACCGTGACCGCGTTCCTGTACTCAGCGAACTCCGCGCGACCCTTTTGGCACAACGCGCTGCTGGCGCCGAGATTCATTGCGTCCGCCTTCGCCTCCGGCCCCGCGCTGATGGCGATCGGCCTACAGATCATCCGGCGGATCAGCGACTATCCAATCCGCCAGACCGTGATCGATCATCTGGCGCTGGTTACCGCGATCGCGCTGCAGATCACGCTGTTCTTCCTGGTGGCAGAGCTGTTCACCGACTTCTACAACGAAGGCGAGCACGCGGCCTCGGCCCGCTATCTGTTCTTCGGCCTCGACGGTCACACGGGCCTCACTCCGTGGATCTGGACCGCTGTGATATTGCTCACGATCGCAATGGTGATATTGATGATTCACCCGCTGCGCAGGCACCCCCTGTCGATGAACTTCGCCTTCGTACTCACCGTGGTCGGCATCTGGATAGAAAAGGGTATGGGCCTGGTGATCCCGGCCTTTGTCCCCACGCCGATCGGCGAGATCTACGAATACACCCCGAGTACCACGGAGATCATGGTATCGCTCGGCATCTGGGCCTTCGGCCTGCTGCTGTTCACGCTGTTGGCCAAGGCGTCGCTGCCGGTGCAATGCGCGTTCCTTCGACAGAAGTCGAACAAGCAAGGAGAGATCGATGATTTTCCTGCGACACGTGAGGCCGGCACGCGCCGTCCGGCGGCTAACGGCGTCCCAATTTGAACTATGATTGCCAGGTCACCGACAGACGTCCGATCGGTTGCAATGGCGGGCGACATGCTTAAAGATCACGTCGTATTTGGCGTTATTTGATCGCCGAAACGGCAAACTGGGCCGGCCTGGCCCAAACCCAACGTGGAGAGTGAATAATGAGCAGACCTGAGATTACCGAAGACATGATTTTCCAGTGCTTCGCGGCGGCACAGCAGTCCGCGGACAGCACCAAGACGGCCCAGTCCTTCGTGGACGTCGAAGAATACGAGAATCAGATCATGTATCCGGAATTTGCGCGTTGGGCCAGGACAGCCGGTTATCCGCAGCTGGCGACCCTATTCATGAAGGTGGCCGGCGAGGAGAAGCTGCACGCCGTCTGGCTGCGTGAACTCTATGACGATATCGGCGTACCGGATCGCGGCGAAGATACCCAGCGTGCCATCGATGCCCTGACCACCATTCGCGCCAACTGTGACGCGTTGATCGCCCAGAATCCGGACGGCGTAGTCGAGAAGGCGCTCAAGGTGGCGATCTCGGTGGAAGAGCGGGAGTATCAGGATATCTATCCACGTTTCCGTGATCAGGCGCGCGCGCGCGGAGACCTCAGAGAGGCGGAGGTCTACCAACGCGTCGTCGATTCAGAGGCGGAACACGCCGAATGGTTCCGTGCCGCACTGCACGAGTTCCAGGCCGGTCAGGTCCAGGCCGCTGCACACTGAGTTCGGGGTACGAAGACTGGCCCTCCGGGATCACATCATCTAACCCCGCGGGCTTGCCGTTAAGACCTGATGGGCCGGCAGCCGACTGCCGGCCCTTGATGTCCGCCGACGAAGAGAATCCGGCGGGCGTCAGTGGATTCGACGAACCGGCGCGCCCAGCGCCTGCCCCCAATCACCACATATCAAGGAGACCTCCATGCACAGACTGATCCTTTTATTTACTCTCATGGCTGGCCTCGGGGCGGCACAGGCGGAAACGGTCAAGGGGCGCATCGCCGTCGTTTCGCAGCAGGCGGGCACGATTCAGATCGAGGTGAAGGGTAAGGACAAGTCGGTCAGCAAGGTCGTTGTGCG
>JAHEJD010000017.1:39010-45246 GCA_024639005.1 Chromatiaceae bacterium
GCCTCGGGGCGGCACAGGCGGAAACGGTCAAGGGGCGCATCGCCGTCGTTTCGCAGCAGGCGGGCACGATTCAGATCGAGGTGAAGGGTAAGGACAAGTCGGTCAGCAAGGTCGTTGTGCGCACCGACGCAAATACCCAATACGATGGCGCGTCCGGCCTGAAGGAACTCGGCCCGCCGGACCTCATTGAGGTACAGCGGGAGCCTGGCAAGCCGGCCAGCAGCATCAAGAAGATCGTGTTCGGTCTGCCGCCCGGTGTCGAGATCGACGTCAAACAACTTCTCGGCATCATGACCGGGGGCCAACCCTATCACCTGTACGATGCGCGCCCAGGCAAGCGCTTCGGCGCGGCCCACGTGCCCAGCGCCAAGTCGGCCTTCCCCAAGGACAAGGATTTCCTGACCAAGTTGCCGCAGGATAAGAACGCCCTGCTGGTCTTCTACTGCGGGGGACCCACCTGCCCCTACACCGGTGCGGCGGTAAAAAAGGCCCAGGCGGCCGGCTACACCAATCTCAAGGGCTTCCAGGCCGGTCTTCCGGGATGGAAAAAGGCCAAGCTGCCGGTGCATGCCGAGGCCAGCTGGCTGGCGAAGAATCTGGATCCCCAGCACGTGATACTCGACGTGCGCGACACGGCACAGAGCGGTCAGTCGCACATCAAGGGCGCGGTGGCGATGCCGACCGCCGAGCTGCAGGGGATGACCCAGGATTTCATCAAGCGCCAGGTGGTCGCCGAGCTGCCGGGCGTCTCCGATCAACGTGCGCCGGTCATCGTGTATGCCGACAGCCACACCGCCAAGGAGGCGCTGCTGGCCTACAAGGACCTGCGCACCTGGGGTTATGGCAATACCACCGTGCTCAAAGACGGCTTTGCGGCCTGGCAGGCGGCGGGCCTCCCGACGCAGAGCGGGCCGGCGGCCACCCAGATCGTCTATGAGAAGAAGCTCGCGCCTGGCGCCATCGATCCCAAGGAGTTCATGGCCCTGCAGCAATCAGGCGACGGCGTGATGCTGATCGATGTGCGTACCGACCAGGAGGCCGCCGCAGGTATCATTAAGGGGGCGCGACATATCCCGTTGGAGAAGCTCGAGGACGTGGTGGCCGAGCTGCCCGCGGACCAAGAGATCTTGATCTATTGTGCCAACGGCATCCGGGCCGAGATGGCGCATGAGACCCTGAGCGCGAACGGCATCAAGAACCGCTACCTCAACGAGACCGTCACCATCGAAAAGGACGGCAGTTTCAAGATCTAGTCCGGTGAGCAGTATGAACCGACGGGAGTTTCTGAAGATCTCGGCCGCCCTCGGGGCGGCCGGCGCCGTGCCGACGCTGCTCGGCGGTTGTGCCAGCAAGCCGCTGCCGGGGACAGGCCGGGTAACCACCAGCCCCACGGTCTGCAATATGTGTTTCTGGCAGTGCGCGGCGACGCTCTACCAGGAGGACGACAGGCCCTGGAAGGTAGTCGGTCACCCCGACGACCCCCACTGCGAAGGCCGCCTGTGCACCCGCGGCACCGGGGGCATTGGCGCCTTCCTGGACCCCGACCGCCTCAGACAGCCATTGCTCAGGGTCACCGGGGGTGGTGGCCAGCGCTTCAAGCCGGTGTCCTGGGATGAGGCCTTCGACTTCGTTGCGGACAAGATGGAGGCCATCGGGGAGAAACACGGCAGGGATCGCATCGCGCTGTTTTCTCATGGCGACGGCGGCAGTCACTTCAGCCGCATGCTGCAGGCCTTCGGATCGCACGCCTACGCGCACCCCTCGTTCGCACAATGCCGCGGTCCGCGCGAGACGGCCTTTGGCCTTACCTACGGCGAGGGTGTGGGGTCACCGGACCGCACGGACATGGCGAACTCCCGGTGCATCGTATTGATCGGCTCGCATATCGGCGAGAACCTCCACAACAGCCAGGTGCAGACACTGACCCGGGCACTGGACCAGGGTGCGACGCTGATCACCGTGGACCCGCGCTTTTCGGTCGCGGCCTCGAAATCGCGACATTGGCTGCCGATCAAGCCCGGCACGGACATCGCGTTGTTGCTCGCCTGGACGAATGTGTTGGTCAACGAGGATCTCTACGACCACGATTATGTGGCGCAGCACTGCGCCGGTTTCGAACAACTGGCGCAGCATGTGCAGCCCTTCAATCCCGAGTGGGCCTACCTGGAAACCGGTCTCGACCCAGCCAGTATCCGCGAGACCGCGCGCGCGATGGCGCAGGCGGCGCCGGCGACCCTCGTGCACCCGGGACGTCACACCACCTGGTATGGCGACGATACCCAGCGCTGTCGGGCGATCGCGATCCTCAATGCCCTGCTCGGCTCCTGGGGGCGCCCGGGCGGCTTCTACATCCAGGAGAAGGTCGACCTGCCCGAGTATCCGACGCCGAAGCCCCCCAAGCCGGCGAGCGACTGGAAGGCCACGGTGCAGGGCGACTACCCACTGGTCGGCACCGGCATCAGCAACAAGCTGCTGGAGCACTCGGTCGGTGATGATGCCTTCTTCAAGGGCTGGTTCGTCTATGCCACCAACCTGCCGATGACGCTGCCCGGCGCAACCGAGCAGATCGCGGCGGCCGCCCAGTCGCTCGATCTGATGGTCGTCGTGGATACCATGCCGGCGGAGATCACCGGCTTCGCCGATGTCGTACTGCCCGAATGCACCTATCTGGAACGCTATGACGATCTGCGCAACAAACCGGAACGCACGCCCACGCTGGCATTACGCATGCCGGCCTTCGGGCCGAGTCACCAGACCAAGCCGGCCTGGTGGATGGCCAAGGGCATCGCGGAGCGGCTCGGCCTGGGTGAGTATTTCCCCTGGCAGGATTACCGCGAGGTAATCGACTGGCAACTGCGACAGGTCGGTTCCTCTCTGCTCGAGATGGAGCAACGCGGCGTCAAGCGTTTTCCCCGCAAGACCGCAATCTACTTCGAGCAAGGTGAACCCGTCCGCTTCAACACGCCCAGCGGAAAGATCGAACTCTACTCGAGCCTGCTCGCTGACGTCGGCCAGGATCCCCTGCCCCGTTACGCGCCGCCCGATCGACCACCCGTGGGTTACTATCATCTCAACTACGGGCGATCACCGGCCCACACCTTTGGGCGCACCATCAACAATCCGCAGCTGTTCGAGTTGATGCCGGAGAACGTCGTCTGGGTACATCCTGCGGCCGCGGCCAAGCTGGGTGTGGCCAACGGCGAGTACGTGCAACTGGAGAATCCGGTTGGGACGCGTAGCAATCGGGTGCGCGTCCGCGTCACCCAGCGTATCCGGCCGGATTCCGTGTTCATGGTGCACGGCTTCGGCCACACCGATGAACGCCAGCGACTGGCCCGCGGGGTGGGCGCAGACGATGCCGCATTGATGCACAACGTCAAGCTCGATCCGGTCACGGGCGGCACCGGCATGCGGGCGAGTTTTGTCACCCTGGTCAAACCGAGCGAGGTCAGCTGACATGACGACCTATGCCATGGTCATCGACACCCGCACCTGCATCGGCTGCGGCGACTGCGTCGTGGCCTGCAAGAGCGAGAACAAGGTGCCGGCGGGACTGAACCGCGACTGGATAGTCGAGGCGACCCGCGGCGAATATCCAAATCTGGAAACCGAATTCCGCTCGGAGCGCTGCAATCATTGCAGCCACGCCACCTGCGTCACCAGCTGCCCCACCGGTGCGAGTCATTACTGGAAGGACACCAACATCGTGCTGGTCGCCGCGGAGAAATGCACCGGCTGCAAGGCCTGCATCGCCGCATGCCCCTATGATGCGCGGCTGATCATGCACCCGGAGGGTTACGTCGACAAATGCACCTTCTGCCATCACCGTGTCGACCAGGGTCTGGACCCGGCCTGCGTATCCAGTTGCCCGACTCACTGCATGCACTTCGGGATCCTGGACGAGCGCGACAGCGGCGTCAGTCGGCTATTGCGCGAACGCCGCTACAAGACGCTGATGCCGGAGACCGGTAACCAACCCCACGTGTATTACCTGCTGTGAGGATGTCGGGATGATGGAAGAGGTCCTGGCAACCGCCCGCTACAACGCCAAGGTAGATCCCTCACTCGGCATCTGGACCTGGGAGATCGCATTTTACCTGTTCATGGGTGGCATGACGGCGGGCATTATTTTATTCGCCGCCGTGGCGGTGCTCGGGCGCAAGGAAGAGACCCTGACCTTTGCCCACAACCGCCTGGCGCTGTGGGCGCCGATCGTCCTGTCGCTGGGCATGACCACATTGTTCCTCGACCTGGAATACAAGCTGCACGTGTTCCGCTTCTACACCAGTTTCCAGCCCACTTCACCCATGTCGTGGGGCGCGTGGATCCTGGTGTTGATCTATCCGATGATGGTCCTGCAAATCCTGTCCACGCTGCGCGCCGGCTATCCGACCCTGTCCAGATTCGTTGAACGAATTCCCGGGGGCGGATCGCTGCTGAGTATCTGTGAGAATCGGCGCCGGTTGATCGCCTGGGCGGTGATACCGCTGGCGGTAGGACTCGGCATCTATACGGGGGTGCTGCTCAGCGCTTTCAGCGCCCGGCCTTTCTGGAATTCCGGGGTGTTGGGGCCGTTGTTTCTCGTGTCTGCGATCGCTGCCGCAGCGGCGCTGGCCTTCATTGGGGCCCGCCAACTGGAGGAGCGGCGTTTCTTCGCGTTGTCAGTGGTCGGGTTCATTTCCCTCGAGTTGGTGTTCATCGGCCTCTTCACGGTCAGCCTGGCAACCGGTGCGGAACAGCATCGCGGCGCGCTGGCACTGCTCACCGGCGGCCAGTTCGTAGTGCCATGGGTTTTTATTGCCGGACTGCTGCTGCCTATCGCGCTGGAGTTGCTTTACTTGCGGGGCCACCGGATATTCGGCCTCGCTGCCTCCGCCGTGGTCCTCTATGAGGGCTTCATGTTGCGCTACCTGATGGTCGAGATCGGGCAGGTCAGCACCTGGAGAGAATACGCCATTCAATTCGACCCACAATTGCTGTTGAGGCTGACACAGTGAAGGGGAAAATGCCTATGAAGATTCTTCTGTTGACCACCGCCATCGTTGCCGGGCTTTTGGCCGGTTGGATCCAGGGCCCGCAGGTGGACCGGGTTGGAATGGCCTCAGCACTGGCCAAGACCATCGCCGCCGAGCAGGACCATGTGACCGTTGCGGAACTCTCCGACTGGGTCATCAAAGACCAGCGTGACTATGAGCTGGTCGACATCCGCGACATCGCCGACTACGACGCGGGCCACATCCAGGCTGCGCGCCACATCCCGCTGGCCGCGCTGATGTCAGACGAGGCCCTGGCGGCGCTGCCGCGCGCACGCAAGATCGTTGTGTACTCGAACGGCACCGCCCATGCGGCCCAGGCGGCGCTGCTGTTGCGCCTGGTCGATCGCGATGCCTACGCCCTGCTGGGTGGCTTCAACTATTGGCAGGCCTATCTGAAGAATCCCGACAGCGCCGGGGTGGCGCAGATGGATCCGGTAGAGCGCGCGGAGTACCAGGCGGTCAGCTGTTTCTTCGAGGGCGATTATCTGGCCGCCGCAGGACTGTTGCCAAAGGGCGCTGGCGTCCCGATGCAGGCGGATAAAGCGCCCCAGGTGGATGCCGATCCCCTCGGACTCGGCCTGGGCCTGGGTTCGGAAGAGGTCCAGGAGATGGGGCTCCAGGGCAAATCAGAAGCCTCACCGGCGGTGTCTGCCGACCCACTCGGCCTGGGGCTGGGACTCGGTCTCGGCGGCGAGGCGGCAGAGTCTTTGCGCAAAGAGGCGGCGCCCAAGCCCAAGGTCCCGACCGGCGGGCTGTTGATCAAGGCCGAGTGCTGATGATCAGCCCGGGACCCTTGATCTAGTATCCCTACATCTATTTGCACCTAAGCCATCCCGATGAAGAAGAGAGATAAAAAAAAGAAGGAGAAAAAAGAGAAAAACCGCAAAAGCGAGGATAAATCGTCACTCAAAAAAGAGGCAAAGCGTGCCCAGAAGCCGAAAAAGGGCAAGGTCAAGGCGCTCTGGCAAGAGATCGCGCGCCTCACTCAGGCGCTCAAGGCAAGGGACGACGAGATCCTTTCACTCAAGGGCCGCCAAGAAGGCGAAGACACATCGACCGGAAAGGCGGAGGATCTCGCCGTCGCCCTGTCCGACTGGCAGGAAACCGCGTCGGTCAGCGATCGCAAGAAGACCTGGGAAAGACATCAATATCTACGCACGCGCTACGAACACCACCTCGAAGCGGGGCTTAACAAGAATC
>JAHEJD010000128.1 GCA_024639005.1 Chromatiaceae bacterium
GCGCTTCGGAGGTCGCCGCCGTCGAACCGAATCCCCAACTCCACACCCTCATCTGCGACGCCTATGCCGACAGCAACGACACCCTGTGCACACCGCCCCGGGTCGCCTGGCACCTGCAGACCGCGCGCTCCTTCTTCGCCGGGAATCGGGAACGCTTCGACCTGATCGCGCTGCGTGTCGCTGCGGATCCGACCGGGCTGGATGCGATGAAGAGCGATTTCGATCTGACCCGCGAGGCCATGACAAATTATCTCGCGCACCTGACCCCCGGCGGTTTCGTCGCCATCGAGGGGCCGACGCGATCGCCACCGCGTCTGTCGCTGCGTGTGCTGGCCACGGCGCGTGCGGCATTGCTGCAGACCGGGGTGCCGAAGCCCGCGCTGCATATCGCTATGCTGCGCGGTTGGCAGCGCTTTAGCGTGCTGATAGCCGGTACGGCGCTGTCGGTGGCGCAGCAGACAAGGATCCGGGCATTCGCAGCGGCGCGCGGCTTCGACCTCGTCTGGCTGCCCCAGATGCAGGCGGACGAAGCCAATCGTTTCCAACAGCTCAAGGAGGCCCAGTTTTACCTCGGCGCGGCCGAGCTGTTCGGCGATAGCCAGGCGATATCGGAATTTCATGGCCGCTTCGCGGTCCAGCCGGCAGTCGACGATCGCCCTTTCCCGTATCGTTTCACCCGCTGGTCGGAATGGTATCGGGCAATTGCCAGCGGTGACCGTGCCGATCTCGCGCAACTCGACACTGGCCTTTATGTCGCAACGGCGACGGTGTCATTGGCCACCCTGGTCAGTGCCGTGCTGATCCTGGTCCCGCTGGCCTGGGTGAGACATGCCCCGGGGCCGCGGCTCAAGACCCGCCGGCAGCTACAGACCCTGGCCTACTTTGGCCTGCTCGGTCTGGCCTTCCTATTCATCGAGATCGCCTGGATCGAACGTCTGCAACGCTTTCTGGGCCACCCTGTCTACGCGACGACCGCGGTGCTGGTGGCGTTCCTGGTGTTCGCCGGCCTGGGCAGTCTTTGGTCACAGGGGTGCAGAGGCCGCGAACGGAGGTTGTTGTTCCGGGCGGTGATGGCGATTCTGATCCTGAGCCTGGCCTACGTCTTGTTCTTGCCCGGCTGGCTGAACGAGCTGGCCGCGATGCCGCTGATCGGGCGGCTCGGCATCGTGGTGCTGCTGATGGCGCCGCTCGCGTTTGCGATGGGGCTGCCTTTTCCGACCGGACTGCGGGCGCTGGGTCAGGACAGCGCACGATTGGTCCCGTGGGCCTGGGGCATCAACGGCTGCATGTCTGTGATCAGCGCCGCAGCTGCCCCGCTGGTTGCCAGTGAAATCGGCTTCACCGGGCTGATCGCCATAGCGGTGCTCGCCTACCTGACCCTCCCGCTGCTCAACTTGATCGAAAATCGCTGACCGGCCGGCCCTACCCTAGCGCGTATGGCTGATTTGGCTCAGTGGGATGGCGCGACGCTTTAACTATAATGGGATGGCCACAGCGAACAAAGGGGGACGCCATGGGGTCCGATACCGAAACGACCATTGTTAGCGCCAGGGCGATTCGCGAATCGCCACTGGGCATCGACCTCAACGATACGCAGTGCCGCACGCTGGCGGAGGTCGCAGGCGCGGTCGGCCTGGAAACTGGCACCGTGCTGCTCGAGGAGGGTCACGTGGACGAGACGCTGTATGTAGTCTCCAGTGGCAGCCTCGAGGTCATCAAACCCACGGGTGGAGGCGATACCGTCACGCTGCAGCTGCTGCATGCCGGCGATATGGCGGGCATTCTCGGCTTCGTCGATGGCATCCCCCACAGTGCCGGCATCCGTGCGTTGACGCGGTGCGAACTCATCGAGCTCGATCGCAAGGATCTCGAGCACCTACTCGAACAAGATCCGCAGATTGCCTATCAGGTGATGCGCGCGGTCGTGCGCGCGGCACATCGCATCCTCGGCAAAATGAATGCGCAGTTCGTCGAGATGTCGAACTACATCAGCCACCAGCACGGACGTTACTGATTCGGCATCGGGCGGCGCGCGAAGCGGTATTTGACGATCCGGTCGTTGCCGGAATCGGCCAGCCATAGCAGGTCGCCGGCGCTGTCCACGCCCTCGGGCGTCGTAAATACCCCGACACCCTTACCGCGTCTGCCGCTGCCCAGAACGGCAAGCAGCGCGGGGCGCGGATCGATCACCTTGATGGCGTGGTTGTTCTTGTCCGCGGCAAACAGGGTCCCATCCGGCAGGACATCGAGGTATCGCACGCCGTCGAAGTCATAGGGCATACCCTGGATCGCCTCGACGACCGCAAGGTCCTCCGAGAGCAGCAGCAGGCGATCGTTGCCTGCATCCGCGAGCCAGATCCGACCGTCAGGGGCCAGTTCGAGGTCATGCGGTGCAGAAAGTCCCTCTCGCAGTTCATGCACAACGGCGCCATCGCGGTATGCCACGACATTGTTCGACCAGGCGCCGGCCGCATAGACCAGCCCGTTGGGATGGACCAGCACACCCTCGGGGCCGGACAAGCGCTCCGTCAATTGACCGACCAGCTCGCCGCGAGTGCCCTGCATGCGGTAGATGGCGATGCGGCCATTGTGCGTGTCGGCGACATACAATCGGCCGTCCGGCGCGACGTCGATATCGTGTGTACCGCGCAGCTGCTCTCCACCGAAGGCGTCGACCCGTGCCAGCGTCGTGGCATCCAGCACGACTACATCCCCACTGCCGACATCTGCGACGTACAGATACCGCCCGTCCGCTGACAGCTTCACATCATGTGGATTGGAGAGCGGTGTGTCGCTCGCACGCTCAAAGGAAAAGCGCCACCCGGCGTCGGGTTCGCCGAGACAGGGGGCAGCCGCCATCAGAGCGCCGCACAGCAGCCAGCAAGACGCCGACGGACGATTCTTCATTGGCTGCGCGTCCTAGATCAATGAGTTCTCGGCAGCGGCGCTGCCGTAACGCTCCAGGATGCGACCCACGTAGTCTTGGGTCTCCGCGTAGGGTGGCACACCGCCATGCCGCTCTACCGCGTCTTCGCCCGCATTGTAACCGGCCAGGGCGAGTCGGAGATCGCCATCGAAGCGCACCAGCAGCCAGCGCAGATAGGCCATGCCGCCGCGCAGGTTCTGTGCCGGCTCGAACGGGTCATCGACGCCGAACCGTCTCGCGGTCGCGGGGATCAGCTGCATCAGACCCAGGGCGCCTTTGTGCGAGCGGGCACGGGGATCGAAGTTGGATTCGGCGCGCACCACCTCGAGCACCAGCGCCGGATCGAGCTCGAACCTGGGCGCCATCTCATAGATCGCGACCGCCAGATCCGCGCGCCGCGGGCTGGCCAGCTCGAGGTTGCGCCCGCGGCGGTCGACGCAGGCCAAAGGTTTGGGCTCGACAGACCCCAGACTTGGCACCAGCTTGGCCGGGAGCGGTTCGCCAAGGCGTTCGGCTTGCGCCAACCAGGCGACCGCAAGCCCGTCGTCACGCTGGACACTTCGGCCCTGCAGGTACAGCAGGCCGAGTTCGTACGCGGCAACCGGATCCCGCCGACTGGCCGCCGCACACAGGTAGACCAGCGCCCGGTCGGCATCGCGCGCGACCCCTTCACCGTGCAGGTACTGAAGGCCCCTTTCGGTCAACGCAGGCGTCGCGTTGGCAGCCACCCCAAGCAGCAGTGCCGTGCCCAGCAGCAGCCACCCCAACGGCGCCGA
>JAHEJD010000129.1 GCA_024639005.1 Chromatiaceae bacterium
CGTTCGCGTGCGCGTGCCGGTGTGCACGGCCCGATCGAGTTTCTCGCGCTCGACCATTTCCTGCACGACATGCGGCTGTACAAGAGCCGCGCCGAGGCGACAGTGATGCGTCGCGCGGCAAAACTTTCGGCAAAAGCGCACGCCGAGCTGATGCGGCGGTGCGAGCCCGGCATGCATGAGTATCAACTGGCCTCGGTGTTCAGTCACCATTGTCAGATGAAAGGAGCCCACCAACTCGCCTACCCCTCGATCGTGGGTGGAGGGAACAACGGCTGCGTCCTGCACTATGTCGAGAACACTCACCCGCTGCAGGATGGCGACCTCGTGCTTGTCGACGCCGGCTGCGAGCTTGAGTGCTATGCCTCGGATATCACGCGGACCTTTCCGGTCAATGGTCGCTTCAGCGATGCACAGCGTGCGCTCTACGAGCTGGTACTGGAAGCGCAGCTTGCGGCGATCAACAAGGTGCGCGCCGGCAATCACTGGAACGACCCGCATCAGGCGGCGGTTCGCGTCCTAAGCAGGGGGTTGCTCAAGCTGGGCCTGCTGCGCGGCACCCTGGCGAAGGCCTTGAAAGCAGAGTCGTATACCCGTTTCTTCATGCACCGCACCGGTCACTGGCTTGGTATGGATGTGCACGACGTCGGGGACTACAAGGTCGACGGTCACTGGCGCGAACTGGAACCGGGCATGGTGCTCACCGTCGAGCCGGGGCTGTACATTCCGAAGGGTGCCAAGGGCGTGGCCAAGAAATGGCAGGGCATTGGCATACGCATCGAGGACGATGTCCTGGTCACGGGCGCGGAGCCCGATGTGCTGAGCCGTGACGCACCGAAGACCGTTGAACAGATCGAGGCTTTGATGGCCCGATGAGTGCAACAGCCAGATACGACATGGTCATCGTTGGCGGCGGCATGGTCGGCGCCAGCCTGGCGATATCGCTTGCGCACAGCGGCCTGAGGCTGGCCCTGATCGAGGCTTACGCGCCGGGCGCCGAAAGTCAGCCGAGCTACGACGATCGTGCCATCGCCCTGGCCTATGGCACCCGGCGCATCTTCGAGGCGACCGGCGTATGGCCATCGCTCGCCGAGCTTGCCGAGCCGATCCGCGATATCCACGTATCGGATCGGGGACATTTCGGCTTTACGCGTCTGAGTGCGGCCGAGGAGGGCGTGCCCGCGCTCGGCCACGTGGTGACGGCTCGCGAGCTGGGGCACGTGCTGCTGCACCAGATGCGCCAGGATGCGTCGCTCGAGGTGATCGCGCCTGCGCGCGTCATCAGTTTCGAAGATCAGGGTGACCAGGTGCGCGTCGAGGTCGAGCGTGATGGCCTGATGAGATCACTCGAATGCAGGCTTCTGGTCGCTGCCGACGGTGGCAACTCGTCGATCCGCGAGCAGCTCGATGTGCCGGTTCAGCGCTGGGAGTATGGTCAATCGGCAGTGGTGACCAACATCACCCCCGCGCAGCCGCATCGAAATGTTGCCTACGAGCGCTTCACCGACAGCGGGCCCGTCGCACTGTTGCCCATGACCGATCAGCGTTGCGCGGTGGTCTGGACCGTCCGCGACGACCAACTCGACTCGACTCTGGCACTCGACGACGATGCCTTCCTGTCGGCCTTCCAGGAGCGCTTCGGATACCGCCTGGGACGCTTTCTGCGGGTTGGGAGACGTGCTGCCTATCCACTGAGCCTGTTGCGCGCACGCAAGTCGGTACGCGGCCGCGTGGCCGTTATCGGTAATGCGGCGCATACGCTGCATCCGATTGCCGGGCAGGGATTCAATCTCGGTATCCGTGACGTCGCCGCGCTGGCGGAGGTCGTTGACAGTGTCTTCAGGGCGGGCGGGGATATTGGCGCGGCCGAGAATCTCGCGGTATACGAAGGCTGGCGCAGCGCAGAACAGCGTAATGTCGCCCTCGCCACGGATGCGTTGGCCCGGCTGTTCAGCAACCCACTGGTGGCGGTGCGCCTGGGCCGCAATCTGGGACTGTTGGCCATGGATCTTCTTCCGGGCGCCAAACATCCGCTGGCGCGCGCAGCCATGGGCATGCTGGGGCGTCAGCCGCGTCTGGCGCGGGGGGTGCCGCTTGGCTGATCAGGACTACGATGTGGCGGTCGTCGGCGGCGGCATGGTCGGTGCTGCCCTGGCCTGCGCATTGGCGCAGCGCGATTTCTCGACGGTCCTGCTGGAGGCACGTGAACCGGCGCTGGTCTGGGAACCCGGCAGTTACGATCTGCGTGTCTCTGCCATTACCCGTGCCTCGCAACAGATGCTGCAGAACCTCGGTGTCTGGCAGGCGATGGTCGAGGACCGGGTGACACCCTATCAGCACATGCATGTGTGGGACCGCGCCGGCTTGGGTGAGATTCATTTCGACGCCGCGGATCTCGCGGAGCCGGATCTTGGTCATATCATTGAAAACCGGGTGATCGTTCGTGCCCTCTGGAAGTCACTCGAGGGTGCCGGTGTAAAGGTGTTGGCGCCGACCAAGCTCGGTGCCCTTGATCTCGCGGATGAGGGTGCCCGCCTGACCCTGGCGGACGGCGGCATCCTGCGCGTCGGGCTGGTGGTCGCGGCCGATGGTGCGCGCTCTCAGGTGCGTGAACTGGCGGGCATCGCGTCGCGCAGCGAGTCCTATGATCAGCATGCCGTCGTGGCCACCGTGAGCGCGGAGCAGGGTAACCGGTCGACCGCGTGGCAGCGCTTCATGCGCGATGGACCGCTGGCACTGCTGCCGCTGGAGCGGGACCTGTTCTCGATCGTATGGTCGACCTCGCCAAATGAGGCCGAGCGTCTGTGTGCCCTGCCAGAGCATGAGTTTAACGGCCTGCTGACCAAGGCGAGTGAATCCCGTCTTGGCCAGCTTGCGGTGCTGGGCGCACGCGCGGCTTTCCCCTTGCGTCTTCAGCATGCAGAGAAGTATGTCCTGCCCGGCCTCGCGCTGGTGGGTGATGCCGCACATGTGATCCACCCCCTGGCGGGGCAGGGCGTCAATCTCGGTTTTCTGGACGCCGGGGCGCTGGTCGATGCGCTGGTGGCCGGACGCGGGCGCGGCCGTGTGCCCGGCGCTTTGGCTTCGCTGCGGGTCTACGAGCGTGGCCGCCGAGGGCACAATACCGCCACCCAGCTGGCCATGGATGGATTCAAACAGCTGTTCAGCAACGACTCCGGGGTGCTTTCCCTGGTGCGCAACCTCGGACTGGGTGCCGCCGGTCGCCTGACGCCGTTGCGCCGCCTGTTCGAGAAGGTGGCCCTGGGGCAGGGTCTGGAGCTGCCCACGATCAGCCGTCCGCCGCGCTGATATTCCTTCCGGTCGGTCTGCAGGCCACATGTTGGTTGACTTTCCATTCGGGCACAATACAATTACGAATCATTCTCATTCGTTATCTTGTTAGGGGTGGTTGGATGTTACGTTTACTGCTGTGTGCCGTGGTAGCCGGTGCGATGCTCATGCCGATGACTGTTCTGGCCGATGAGGTGGTTGTCTACTCGGCGCGCAAGGAGCATCTGATCAAGCCGTTGTTCGACCGGTACACGGATGAAACCGGTGTCTCGATCCGTTACATCACGGACAAGGCTGGACCGCTGTTGCAGCGCCTTCAGGCCGAAGGCAAGCGCACACCGGCCGACATG
>JAHEJD010000130.1 GCA_024639005.1 Chromatiaceae bacterium
ACAGCGGCAGGCCGAGGAATGCCAACGGCACCGCTGGCAGCGCGTAGATGATCAGCGAGAGAGACGGTTTTTTCACCGGACGACCTCAGCCCTTTTCCATCACGCAGTGGACCACGTCGATCTGGCGCGCGCGAAAACCGGCCTCGCAGAAGGCGAGGTAGTAACGCCACATGCGGCGGAATCGCCGGTCGTAGCCGCGCGCTTCCAGCCACTCGGTGCAGCGGTTGAAGCGGTGGTGCCAGAGGGCCAGGGTATCTGCATAGTCGATGCCGAAGCTGTGCATGCCGCACCACTTCAGGCCGCTGCCGTGAGACAGCTGCTCGAGGTGCCCCTTGGTGGGCAGCATGCCGCCGGGGAAGATGTAGGTCTGGATGAAACCACCGGGGTTGTCCGCATACTGCTGAAAGTGCGCCTCGTCGATGGTGATGACCTGTAGCGCGACCCGCCCACCGGGACGCAGGCAACGCATCAGGGTCGCAAAGTAACCCGGCCAGTACTCCTGACCGACTGCCTCAAACATCTCGATCGAGACGATGTGATCGACCGTCTGTTCAAAGTCGCGGTAGTCACAAAGCCTCAAATCGACCCGGTCAGCCAGCCCCGCCGCCGCGATACGGCGGCGCGCAAAATCCAGCTGCTCCTGCGACAACGTCAGCCCGGTGACGCGCATACCGCGGCGCGCCGCATACTCGGCAAACCCACCCCAGCCACAGCCGATCTCGAGGATGTGCTCGCCCGGCTTCGGGTCGATCTGGTCGAGCATGCGCTGGTACTTGCGCTCCTGCGCCCGGGTCAACGAGTCATCACCGGCGAACAGGGCGGCCGAATAGGTCATCGAGTCGTCCAGCCACTGGCTGTAGAAGTCGTTGCCCAGATCGTAGTGTGCCGAGATGTTGCGCCGACTGCCGCGCAGCGAGTTGCGGTTCAGGCGATGCCGCATGCCGGCCAGGAACTGCGCCAGGCGGTGGCGTGAATCGCTTTCGGCATAGGCGTCCAGATTCACCGCAAACAGCTCGAGCAGCACCGCAGGATCGCGGGATTCCCACTCGCCGGCCATGTAAGCTTCGGCAAAACCGAGGTCGCCACGCCAGAACAGGCGCCGCAGCACAGCGCCCGGCCGCACGACCGTGATGTCAGCCGACGGGCCGGGCGCCGCCCCCTGGATCCGGAACGCCGGGTGACCCGGCAGGGTAATCTCCAGAGTACCCCGTTGCAGCTGGCGCAGACGGTCGATCAGCCGCCGCTGATACCAGGGCATGCATTCAATTGCCGGCAGGCCGATGGCCAGCGAAGCTGTCTGTGAACTCATTTCAACTCACCTCCTCGATCGGTGGCGCAGGCTTGCGATGGAAACGGGCGCCCTGCGCCCAGATCTTCAGTGCCTGCCAATGGATGGCTGCAAGGACCTTCAGCGTCTGCATTGGAACGCGCAGGACCTGTGCAAGCAGCTGACGGTCGGTAAAGGGGCGACGCGAGCCGGTCTGGCTGGCAACCAGCATCAGCCTGTCTCCCTCGTACTCGCGGATCGAAACGCCAAGTCGCTCCTTCGGCCGTGAGAGTCGGAAGTCGTACTCGGCCTGCATGCCGATGAACGGGGAGACATGGAACTCCTTGGCATGGCGCTGTCGCAGTGGCCAGTCCTCTTCCCCCGCCCGCGGCTTCAGCAGATAGCAGTGGCGTTCACCGAAGGTGTTGCGCACCTCCGCGATGACCGCCGCCGGCCGGCCCTCCGGCGTCTCGCAGTACCAGAGACTCAGCGGGTTGAACACCCAACCGAGCAGGCGCGGAAAACACAGCAGGCGGATCCGTAACCGGCTGCCGTCGATACCACCCCCGGCAAGCACCCGCTCGGCCCAGGCACGCAGGTCCGTTTCGCCGGCCGGCAGGTGATCGGCGGCGTGGAAGCTCAAGAGGTTGAAGCGGTTGAGCGAAAAAAGGCGGGTGGATGCCGCCGCCTGCGCGATGCCGTCGATATCGAGCAGCACGCTGAAGATCCGGTAACGAAAGCGGTATTGCGCCGTCGTGAAGCGCTGGTGCATCACCGCGGCGTTGTAGACGCAGGCGGTGTCGTTGGCAGGCCTCATGCCGCCTTCCTCACGAGCTCGGGCACCAGGGTCAAGTCACGCGAGGCGCGCACCTGAGCCGAATCCCAGGGCAGCGTGGCCCCCAACGCCTGCGCCACCTCCACACCCGAACGCATCCCGTCCTCGTGAAAACCGTAGCCGGTCCAGGCGCCCGCATACCAGGTGTGGGAACGGCCCTGGATGCGATACAGCTGTTTCTGCGCCTCCAGCGCCGCCGTGGTAAACACCGGGTGATCATACTCGAACTCGGCGGCGATGGTTTCGTCGCGTGGTTCGTCCAGCGGATTAAGGCTGACGAAATAATCGATCGACGTTGCCAGGCGCTGCAGGCTGTTCATCCAATACGTAACGCTGACCGCCTGGGCCTCGTCTTCGGCGGAACGGCTGAGGTAGTTCCAGGAAGACCAGACCCGCCGTTCGCGCGGCATCAGTGCGGGGTCGCGGTGCAACAGCACACGGTTGGCCTGGTAAGGGATAGCGCCCAGCAGGCGTCGTTCAGTCGGGCTGGGATCGGCGAGCAGGCTCAGGGCCTGGTCGCTGTGGCAGGCGAACACCACCTCGTCGAAGGACTGACGCGCCCCGTCCGGGTCGATCAGATCGACCCCGTGCGCGGTCCGCTCCACCTTTGCGACAGGCGCGTTGAGCCGCGCGCCACGCCCGAGGTCACCGATCAGGCGATCCATGTAAGTGCTCGACCCGCCCTCGACGGTCAGCCACTGTGGGCGGTCGGCCAGACGAATCAGGCCGTGGTTGGCAAAAAAACGTAGAAAACTCACAGCGGGAAATCGCGCTATCTGGTCACGGGGACAGGACCAGATGGCAGCGGCCATGGGGTAAAGGTAGCGCGCGCGGAAGGTCTCGCTGAAACCGTGGCGGTCCAGAAACTCACCCATGCCGATCTGCGCTGGCAGCGGCCCCGTCAGGGCCTGCTGGGCGAGTCGGTTGAAGCGCATGATGCTGAACAACATCCCCCAGAAGCGCGTATTGACCAGGTTTCTGCGCTGCCCGAATAGGGTATTCAGATCGGTCCCTGCATATTCCAGACGCCCCTGATCGAAAGAGGCCGCAAAGGACATGTCGGTCGGATAGCTCCCAACCCCCAAATGCTCAAACAGTGCGCACAGCAGGGGATAGTTTTCACGATTGAAGACCATGAAACCGGTGTCGACCGAGACTGACCGGTCATCTTTCACACGGAAGGTGTGCGTATGCCCACCGAAGCGTGAACCGCGCTCGAACAGGGTCACATCGGCATGGTCGCGCAGCAACCAGGCGGCGGAGGCGCCACTGATGCCGCTCCCGATGACTGCGATTCGTCTGTTTTCGTCCATTACCGGCCCCTTTGCGTCAAAGTATTTTTGACATCGTTATGTTTAAAAGCTATACATAAGTTATACGCTCTGGACAAAAATGCAAGAGAAAATACATGAAACCTGTACACTTTTCGATCAAGGCGCTGACTTTGTTGACAATTCTGGGGCTCGGACCTGTACAAGCGGCAGCGCAACAGGACCTCCT
>JAHEJD010000074.1 GCA_024639005.1 Chromatiaceae bacterium
GTACCGCGCCTTCTGTTCGGCGCTGGCCTCTTTTTGATAGCGCGCCTTCCACTCGCTGTGCGGCATGCCATAGATGATGTCGCGTGCCTCGGGTTCCGTCAGTGCCACGCCCTGGGCCGTGGCGGCATGGGCCATCCAGCGTGACATACAGTTGCGGCAGAATCCGGCCAGGTTCATCAGGTCGATGTTCTGCACGTCGGTGCGCTTTTGCAGATGCCCGACCAGGGTGCGCCAGGCGGCCGACTCGAGGGCCATTCGTTGCTCGGGGGTCATGATCGATCCTCGGTTTCGGTTAATGCAGCAGATTGAACATGCGGGCGCGGTAGCGCGTGACCATCGGATCGTCGCCCAGCATGTCGAACATCTTCAGCAGCGCGCGGCGCGCGGCATCGTCGCCGAAGGCGCGGTCCCTCTGCATGATCAGCAGCAGATTGTCGAGCGCCGGCTCGATGTCGCCGGCAACCACCTGGTGCGCGGCCAGCTGGTAACGCGCCTCGCTGTCGTCCGGCGACGAGTCGCTGCGCTGCGCGACCGCCTCGGCCGGACCGGCCCGCATCGCCACCTGGTCGAAGAACAGCCGGCCGCGCAGCTGTCTGGCCTCGGGTTTGTCCTGCTCGTCCATCGGCAGCGCGTCGAGTGCCTCGGTGGCGGCATCCAGGTCGCCGGCGGCGGCGTGGGCCGCGGCCATCGCGACCAGGATGCGCGGATTCTCCGGGTCAACGGCGCGCGCCTCGGCGAGCAGGTCCAGCGCGCCCCGGGCATCGCCCGACAGCAGCTGCTGCTGCGCCTCTGCAACGGTGCCGTCGGAGGCCCGCGGCAGGTGTTTGTCGAGGAACAGCCGGATCTCCGCTTCAGGGAGGGCGCCCATGAACTCGTCGACCGGGGCGCCATCGCGGAACAGCTTGACCGTCGGGATGCTGCGGATACCGAACTGCGCGGCGATCGCCTGCTGCGCCTCGGTGTCGATCTTGCCGAGGATGAACTCACCCCGGTACTCGTCGACCAGCTTGGCCAGGATGGGCATCAGTATCTGGCAGGGCTGACACCAGCCGGCCCAGAAGTCCAGCAGCACGGGTACGTCATACGAACCCTGCAGGACGATCTCCTCGTAATTGGTCTCGTCGATCTCGAAGATAAAAGGCGAATCTGCCATAAGCCAGGGGCTCCCGATCTTCTCTATTCCCGGCAAGATGCCGCCGGTGGTGACGAAATACAACCCTTGGCGGCGCACTTGAAGACCCACTGGCGCGACCCTATATCCAGGCAACAGCCGGAACAGCCTGGGAGCAACAGAGTGAATCAGTCCACGCACGTCGTCTGCCCGCATTGCGCCGGCGTGAACCGGGTACCGGCCGATCGTCTCGGCGGCGGGCCGAAGTGCGGCCGCTGCAAGCGGCCGCTGTTCGATGGGAAACCCGCGGCGGCCGACGACGCCGGATTTCAGGCCCAGCTGACGCGCAGCGGCGTTCCGCTGCTGGTGGATTTCTGGGCGCCCTGGTGTGGGCCGTGCCACATGATGGCCCCGGCGTTCGAGCAGGCGGCCGCCCAGCTCGAACCCACGGTGCGGTTGCTCAAGGTCAATACCGAGGAGCAGCAGGCGATCGCCGCGCAGTTCGGTATCCGCAGTATCCCGACCCTGATGCTGTTCGCCCAGGGTCGCGAGGTCGCCCGCATGTCGGGCGCGATGGACGCCTCGGGCATCGTGGGCTGGACGCGCCAGCAGCTGCGTTGAGGCATCGCTGATTGGAGTTAGGCGCCCGTCGTCCCGGTCGGTCTGCTAACCCAGCGGCGCCGCGGGTCCGGCCTACAGTCAAGCGGCTTCGGCCGTGGACACAGACACCGACGATGCCGTAATATTCTGCGCTGCAACACGGGCGTTGCGGGTCTACTCTATTCAAGTCAACCAGCCACCGGAAGAGACAGCCGAGCGCGGATCTCTCCGGGGTCTTTGTGCGCGCAGAAATGACCAAGCCGGCAATTTTAGTTCTCGAAGATGGCAGTGTGTTTCGCGGTCGGTCGATTGGCGCCGAGGGTCAGACTGTTGGTGAAGTCGTCTTCAACACCGCGATGACCGGTTACCAGGAGATACTGACCGATCCCTCCTACAGCCGGCAGATCGTGACCCTGACCTATCCGCACATCGGCAACACCGGGGTAAACGACGAAGACGAAGAATCGGCCGCGATCCACGTCGCCGGTCTGGTGATTCGCGATCTACCGCTCCTGGTCAGCAGTTTTCGCAGCCAGGGCGCGCTCGACGACTACCTCCAAGCCCACGGCGTTGTCGGTATTGCCGAGATCGACACCCGCCGCCTGACCCGCCTGTTGCGGGAGAAGGGTGCGCAAAACGGCTGCATCGTGGCCGGCGAGGTCGACGAACAGCAGGCCCTGACGGCCGCGCGCGCATTTCCGGGTCTCAAGGGCATGGATCTGGCCAAGGCAGTGACGACCGCGCAGTCCTACGCCTGGGACGAAGGCACCTGGCGGCTCGGCGAGGGATTCGCTAAGCAGGATCCCGAGCAGGCACGCTTTCTGGTCGTCGCCTATGACTACGGTATCAAGCGCAACATCCTGCGCATGCTGGTCGACCGCGGCTGCCGCGTCATCGTGGTCCCGGCCCAGACCGAGGCCGCCGAGGTGCTGGCGATGTCGCCCGACGGCGTGTTCCTGTCCAACGGCCCGGGGGACCCGGAGCCCTGTGACTATGCCATCGCGGCGATCCGCGAGATCGTCGATCGCGGACTGCCGACTTTCGGCATCTGTCTCGGCCATCAGCTGCTCGGCCTCGCCTCGGGTGCTGCGACTGTGAAGATGAAGTTTGGTCATCACGGTGCCAATCACCCGGTGCAGGATCTTGCCGGCGGCGCGGTAATGATCTCCAGCCAGAATCATGGGTTCGCGGTGGACGAGGCGACGCTGCCGTCGAACCTGCGCGCGACGCACAGATCGCTGTTCGACGGTTCCCTGCAGGGCATCCACCGCAGCGACCGGCCGGCGTTCAGCTTCCAGGGTCATCCGGAGGCCAGCCCCGGCCCGCACGATGTGGCGCCGGTGTTCGATCATTTCACCGACCTGATGGCGCAGCGTTGAACGCGCAAGACACACAGACCGGTGTTGATGGCCCGACGGCGCCCTGCGTCCTGCGCGACTGATCGCCATGCCGAAAAGAACCGACATCCACAGCATCCTGATCATCGGCGCCGGCCCAATCGTGATCGGCCAGGCGTGCGAGTTCGACTATTCGGGCGCCCAGGCGTGCAAGGCGCTACAGGAGGAGGGCTACCGGGTCATCCTGGTGAACTCCAATCCGGCCACCATCATGACCGACCCGGACATGGCGGACGCGGTCTATATCGAGCCCATTACCTGGCCGACGGTGGCCCGGATCATCGAAAAGGAAAAGCCCGATGCCCTGTTGCCCACCATGGGCGGCCAGACCGCGCTGAACTGTGCGCTGGATCTGGTGCGTGAGGGCGTGCTCGCGGCGCATGGCGTCGAGATGGTCGGTGCCAGTCGCGAGGCCATCGACAAGGCGGAGGACCGCGACCTGTTTCGCCAGGCGATGCGCCGAATTGGTCTGGATATGCCGCGCTCGGCGATCGCGCATTCGATGGAAGAGGCGCACCAGGTGCAGGCGCAGATCGGGTTTCCGACCATCATCCGGCCGTCGTTCACCATGGGTGGCTCGGGCGGCGGTATCGCCTACAATCGCGAGGAATTCGAACAGATCTGCGCGCGCGGCCTGGATCTGTCGCCGACCTCCGAGCTGTTGATCGAGGAGTCGATCCTCGGCTGGAAGGAATTCGAGATGGAGGTGGTGCGCGATCGCCACGACAACTGCATCATCGTCTGCTCGATCGAGAACTTCGATCCCATGGGCGTGCACACCGGCGATTCGATCACGGTGGCACCGGCGCAGACCCTGACCGACAAGGAGTACCAGGTCATGCGCAACGCCTCGCTGGCGGTGCTGCGCGAGATCGGGGTCGATACCGGGGGGTCCAACGTACAGTTTGCGATCAACCCGGACGACGGGCGCATGATCATCATCGAAATGAACCCGCGGGTGTCGCGCTCCTCGGCGCTGGCGTCCAAGGCCACCGGTTTCCCGATCGCCAAGGTCGCCGCCAAACTCGCGGTCGGCTACACGTTGGACGAACTGCGCAATGACATCACCGGCGGCGTGACGCCGGCCTCGTTCGAGCCCGCGATCGACTATGTCGTGACCAAGGTGCCGCGCTTCGCGTTCGAGAAGTTTCCGCAGGCCGATGCGCGCCTGACCACCCAGATGAAGTCGGTCGGCGAGGTGATGGCGATCGGTCGTACCTTCCAGGAGTCGCTGCACAAGGCCCTGCGCGGCCTGGAGATCGGCAAGGCGGGCCTGGACCCGGCGTCGAACCTGGCGGCCGAGGATGCGCGCGATGTCGTGATCTCCGAGATCCGACAGCCGAGCGCCGAGCGTCTTTGGTTCGTCGCCGACGCGTTCCGGATCGGCATGACGCTGGACGAGGTCTTCGAGCACACCCGGATCGACCGCTGGTTCCTGGTGCAGATCGAAGACCTGGTGCGCGAGGAGGCGAGGGTCGCTGCGGACGGTATCGCGGCGCTGGACGCCGAGCGGCTGCGCGGGCTCAAGCGCAAGGGCTTCTCCGACCAGCGCATCGCCACGCTGCTCGGCGTGCCGGAGGCGCAGATTCGCGAGCAACGCTACGCGCTGGGCGTGCGGCCGGTGTTCAAGCGCGTGGACACCTGCGCGGCCGAGTTTGCGTCGAGTACCGCCTATATGTACTCCACCTATGAGGAGGAGTGCGAAGCCGCGCCAACCGACCGGCGGAAGATCATGGTCCTGGGGGGCGGGCCGAACCGGATCGGTCAGGGGATCGAGTTCGACTACTGTTGCGTGCATGCCGCGTTTGCGATGCGCGAAGACGGCTACGAGACCATCATGGTCAACTGCAACCCGGAGACGGTATCGACCGACTATGACACCTCCGACCGGCTGTATTTCGAGCCGCTGACGCTCGAGGACGTGCTGGAGATCGTGCACAAGGAAGACCCCGCCGGGATCATTGTGCAATACGGTGGCCAGACGCCGTTGAAGCTGGCCGAGGATCTCGCGGCCGCCGGGGCGCCCATCATCGGGACGTCGCCGGATTCGATCGACCTGGCGGAGGACCGTGAGCGCTTCCAGCAGCTGGTGGAGCGCGAGGGACTGATGCAGCCGCCGAATCGCACCGCGGTCGAGGCAGAGCAGGCCGTGCAGCTGGCCGCCGAGATCGGCTATCCGCTGGTGGTGCGCCCGTCTTACGTGCTCGGTGGACGGGCCATGGAGATCGTGCACGACGAGGACGATCTGCGCCGCTACATGCGTGAGGCGGTCAAGGTGTCCAATGAGTCGCCGGTGCTGTTGGATCGCTTCCTCGACGACGCCATCGAGGTCGACGTCGATGCGATCTGCGACGGCGAAGAGGTCCTGATCGGCGGCATCATGGAACACATCGAGCAGGCGGGCGTGCATTCGGGCGACTCGGCCTGTTCGCTGCCGCCCTATACCCTGGGCGTCGCGGTCCAGGACCGCATGCGCGAACAGATGCGGCGCCTCGCCCATGCGCTCAAGGTGGTTGGACTCATGAACACTCAGTTTGCGATCAAGGGCGAGGACATCTACCTGCTCGAGGTCAATCCGCGCGCCTCGCGCACCGTGCCCTTTGTCTCCAAGGCGACTGGACAGCCACTCGCCAAGATTGGCGCGCGCTGTATGGTGGGCCGCTCCCTGCGCGACCAGGGCATCACCGGCGAGATTGTGCCCAGACACTACTATGTAAAAGAGGCCGTGTTTCCGTTCGTGAAATTCCCCGGCGTCGACTCCCTGCTCGGGCCGGAGATGAAGTCGACCGGCGAGGTCATGGGCGTTGGCCGCACCTTCGGCGAGGCGTTCGCCAAGTCGATGGAGGGCGGCAGCGTCAGACTGCCGCGCGGTGGTCGGGCGCTGCTGTCGGTGCGCGAGGCGGATCGGCGGCGTGCGGTGGCCGTCGCCCGTCAACTCGCCGCGCTCGGGTTCGAGATATTCTGCACCCGCGGCACCTGCCGCTCGATCGCGGAGGCAGGCATTGACTGCAGCGTCGTGAACAAGGTCAAAGAGGGCCGGCCGCATATCGTGGACAGGATCAAGAACGACGACTTCACGCTGATCATCAATACCACGGAGGGTAAGCAGGCGATCGTCGACTCGGCCTCTATCCGCAGTTCCGCGCTGCAGCACAAGGTGAGCTATACGACCACCATCGCCGGGGCAGAGGCGACCTTGCTGGCGTTGCAGCAGCCCGATGAACTGACCGTCAACAGCCTGCGCGACCTACACGGCTGAGTGCCGCCGATACAGGATTCGACCATGCAAAAGCATCCAATGACATTGCAGGGCGCCGAGAGACTGCGCGCCGAACTGAATGAACTCAAGACCGTGAAGCGCCCGGCGGTGATCGCCGCGATCGCCGAGGCGCGCGCGCACGGCGACCTCAAGGAGAACGCCGAATACCATGCCGCGCGTGAACAACAGGGCTTCATCGAGGGGCGCATCAAGGACATCGAATCCAAGCTGTCACATGCCCAGGTGATCGATGTGAAGACGCTGAACGCCGGCGGCAAGGTCGTGTTCGGTGCGACGGTGGTGCTGCTGGATTTGAACACCAACGAAGAGAAGACCTACCAGATCGTCGGTGTCGACGAGGCCGACCTCAAGCATGGCAAGATATCGGTCACGTCGCCGGTCGCGCGCGCGCTGATCGGCAAAATCGAAGGCGATGAGGTCGCGCTCGAGGCCCCTGGCGGAACGCACGAGTTCGAGGTGCTCGAGGTCCGCTACGAATGAATCACGGCCGCCCTTCTCGGGTCGGCCACGCCGGGGCTACCCGAAATGGAATACTAGCGCGCCGGCGCAGTCGAGCCGAGGGACATTGTGAATCCGTCCACGGAAGCTCGACTGCAGCATCCTTGCTGCAGACGCCCTCAACTCGAACACCCCGGAGCGTCTGTAGATTCGGCGCTGCGCATCGGCAAGTAGGCGCCATTGGGGCCAAACGGGGCGATCTGATGCTCGCGCCGAGTCAATCGGACGGCAGCGCAACTCTTTGCCTTGCCTGATTGCGCCTGAACAAAACGATTATCTGGCCGATGCTATGGACCGGCTCGGCGCCGGTCTGCGCGCAGATCCGCGATGCGACATCGCTGCGCGTTTCACGCGCCGCCGCCAGCTTCACCTTGATCAGCTCGTGGGCTTCCAGTGCCTGGTCGATCTCCGCCAGCACACTGTCCCGGAGGCCGTGTTGTCCCACCCAGACAACGGGCCTCAGGTGGTGTCCGAGGGCGCGCAGATGGTTTTTTTGCGGTTTCGACAGCGGCATGGCGACAGGCTCGGAAACGGGACGGCAACTATAACGGGATGTGGAGGCCGCTGCATGGCCAAGGGCAGACCCCTGCAGATGGCATAATTGACCGGCAGAGACCCCACGCGAGAACGAAAACCCATCGCTATGGCCCGTTCCAAGAGCAGTCACCGCTGGATGCAGCGGCACGTCAACGACGAGTTTGTGAAGCGCTCCCGACGCGAGGGCTATCGCTCGCGTTCGGCTTACAAGTTGTTGGAAATACAAGAAAAAGACCACCCTCTAAAGCCCGGCTTGGTGGTGGTGGACCTGGGGGCGGCCCCGGGTGGTTGGTCACAGGTGGCGGCGGAGCGGATCGGCGACAAGGGTGAGGTGATTGCGTTCGATATCCTGCCCATGGACCCCCTCCCCAGTGTCTGCAGCATCCAGGGCGACTTTCGCGAGGATGACGCGCTGCGGGCACTCGAAGAAGTCCTGGACGGGCGTCCGGTTGATCTTGTGATTTCGGACATGGCGCCCAATCTAACAGGGGTGGCGGCGGTGGATCAGCCACGCGCGATGTACTTGTGCGAACTGGCGCTGGACTTTTGCCGTTATCACCTGCGGCCGGGCGGCGGATTCGTGTGCAAGGTGTTCCACGGCGAAGGCTTCGATGACTGGATGCGCAACGTGAAAAAGTGTTTCGGTCGCGCTGTGTCCAGGAAGCCCAAGGCATCGCGGGCCAATAGCCGTGAGGTTTATCTGGTAGCCGGGAACTATCATTCGTAGTAGTTTTCAAAAGCGACGCTATCAACACGGGCCCCGCGGGGCACCAAAATTGCTGAAGTCCGTTGACGACACAGCGCAGTAAAGCCGATCAGGCTTGAGGAAATTGCCGTGAACGACATGGCCAAAAATATAGTCCTTTGGGTGATCATCGCAGTCGTGTTGATGACGGTGTTCAACAGCTTCACCACGCCCAAGACGGGTGCGCCGCAGATCTCTTATTCGAAGTTCCTGGAAGAGGTCGATCGCAAGAATGTCTCGAGCGTCACCATTTTCAAAGACGGCCGCATCGACGGCACCATGACCTCCGGGAGCCGATTCGCGACCGAATCGCCCAACGATCCCGGCCTAGTGGGTGATCTGCTCAAGGCGGGCGTAGAGATCCGCGCCAAACCGCCGGAGCAGCCGTCCATCCTCTGGCAGATCCTCATCAACTGGTTCCCGCTATTCATACTTATCGGGCTGTGGATCTTCTTTATGCGCCAGATGCAGGGCGGCGGTGCGGGGCGCGGCGCCATGTCGTTCGGCAAGAGCAAGGCGCGGATGTTGACCGAAGATCAGGTCAAAGTGACCTTCTCCGACGTGGCCGGCTGCGAAGAGGCCAAAGAAGAGGTGAAAGAGCTGGTCGACTTCCTGAAGGACCCGTCCAAGTTCCAAAAGCTCGGCGGCAAGATCCCGAGCGGCGTCCTGATGGTCGGCCCCCCGGGGACCGGTAAGACGCTGCTGGCGCGCGCCATCGCCGGCGAGGCCAAGGTGCCCTTTTTCACCATATCGGGCTCGGATTTCGTCGAGATGTTCGTGGGCGTCGGCGCGTCGCGGGTCCGCGACATGTTCGAGCAGGCGAAGAAACACGCCCCCTGCATCATTTTTATCGACGAGATCGACGCCGTCGGCAGGCATCGCGGTGCCGGTCTGGGCGGCGGCCACGATGAGCGCGAACAAACGCTCAATCAGCTGCTGGTCGAGATGGACGGCTTCGAAGGCAACGAGGGTGTAATCGTGATTGCCGCGACCAACCGCCCGGACGTCCTCGATCCTGCGCTGTTGCGGCCGGGGCGGTTCGACCGCCAGGTGGTCGTCGGTCTGCCCGATATCCTGGGCCGGGAGCAGATACTCAAGGTCCACATGCGCAAGGTGCCGCTGGACGACAATGTCAAGCCATCGGTCATTGCGCGCGGTACGCCGGGCTTTTCCGGGGCTGATCTCGCCAACCTGGTCAATGAGGCCGCCCTGTTTGCGGCACGGGCCAACAAGCGTCTGGTTGAAATGGACGACATGGAGAAGGCCAAGGACAAGATCATGATGGGCGCCGAGCGCAAGTCGATGGTCATGAAGGAGGAGGAAAAGCGCCTGACTGCCTATCACGAGGCCGGGCATGCGATTGTCGGTCTCAAGGTGCCGTCCCACGACCCGGTGTACAAGGTGTCGATCATCCCGCGTGGCCGGGCCCTGGGCGTGACCATGTTCCTCCCCGAAGAGGACCGCTATAGCCACAGCAAGGAGCATCTCGAGAGCCAGATCTCCAGCCTGTTCGGTGGCCGTATCGCAGAGGAGATGATCTTTGGCCCGCAGTCTGTGACGACGGGTGCCTCGAACGACATCCAGCGCGCGACGGAGATCGCACGGAACATGGTGACGAAGTGGGGGCTGTCCGACCGCATGGGGCCACTGGCCTATGGTGAGGACGAGGGCGAGGTATTCCTCGGGCGCTCGGTCACGCAGCACAAGGCGCTATCGGATGACACGGCGCATGCGATCGACGAGGAGGTACGGGCGTTCATCGACCGCAATTACGAGCGGGCGGCAGGTATCTTGGACGACTACGTCGACAAGCTGCATGCGATGGCGCAGGCGCTGATGAAGTTCGAGACCATCGACAGCGATCAGATCCGTGACATCATGGATGGCCGCGATCCGCGTCCGCCGACGGGATGGAACGACGACTCCGAGCCGGGGCGGCCCAGCGGCGGCGCGCCGGCCGATGACGGCAAGGCCAGCGGCGGCGAAACGCCGATCGGCGGGCCTGCCGGCCAGCACTGATCGCTGTGGCGCGGCGATGACGCAACGGGCCGGGGGCAATCCCCGGCCTTTTTCGTTGCAGGCAGCGGCCACGCCGCGTTTTAGAGCACTGCCCGTTAGATTCACTGGCGCCGCAACACTCACCACTCAGGGAGCCTTCGCATGTTTGTATCCGGTCTCCCCTTAGATTTCTCCTCCCCACGTGTGATGGGCGTGCTCAACGTCACCCCCGACTCCTTTTCGGATGGCGGTCGCTTTCTGCACATCGACGATGCGCTCAGGCAGGCGGAAGAAATGGTCGCGGAGGGCGCCGCCATTATCGATATCGGCGGTGAATCCACCCGTCCCGGCGCAGCGGCCGTACCGCTGGAGCAGGAGTTGGCCCGGGTGCTGCCGGTTATCGAAGCCCTCGCCGCGGCGTTCGACGTACCGATTTCGATCGATACCAGCAAACCGGAGGTGATGCGCGCAGCCGTCAATGCCGGCGCCCGCATGATCAACGATGTGACGGCACTCAGCTCACCGGGGGCGATCGCTGCGGCCGCCGAGTCTGCGGTCCCGGTGTGTCTGATGCACATGCAGGGGAAACCTCGCACCATGCAACAGACTCCTCAATATGGCGACGTCGTGGCCGATATCATGCGTTACTTGAGCGATCGCGTTGCGGCGTGCGAGGCGGGTGGAATTGCCCGTAACCGCCTGCTGGTGGACCCGGGCTTCGGCTTCGGCAAGACAAAGGCGCATAATCTCGCGTTGTTGAAGGGCCTAGGGACGTTTCAACGACTCGGTTTGCCGCTCCTGGTCGGCCTATCGCGCAAATCCATGCTCGGCGCGGTCACCGGTCGGACGGTAGAAGAGCGTCTCGCAGCCAGCGTGGCGGCGGCCTTGATGGCGGTCGAGCGCGGCGCCCGGATTGTGCGCGTGCACGATGTTGCCGAGACCGTCGATGCGCTGGCGTTGTGGCAAGCGGTGACCGACATCGAGTCATGAGTTTCGAGTGAGCAGGATTTGAGTCTATGGCGCGGAAATATTTTGGCACCGACGGCATTCGCGGGCGGGTAGGCGAAGGCCCTATCAATCCCGAGTTTGTCCTCAAACTGGGCTGGGCCGCCGGCCGAGTGCTCGGCAATCATCCGGGTGGCAAGGTCCTTATCGGCAAAGACACCCGGATCTCCGGTTACATGTTCGAGGCCGCGCTCGAGGCCGGGCTGGCCGCCGCGGGGGTAGGTATCCGGATGCTCGGCCCCATGCCGACCCCGGGCATCGCCTATCTCACCCGGACGCTGCACGCGAGCGCCGGGATAGTCATCAGCGCGTCACATAACTCCCACGAAGACAACGGGATAAAATTCTTTTCCGCCAGCGGCAGTAAGCTTGCAGAGGCCGTCGAGGAACAGATAGAGCAAGAGCTGGAAAAACCGATGGTTACCGTCGATTCCAGCCGGTTGGGCAAGGCCGAGCGGCTCGACGACGCGCGCGGTCGCTATATCGAGTTCTGCAAAAGCACCATCCCGTCCAGACTGGATTTTCGTGGCCTGAAGGTGGTCGTGGACTGCGCCCATGGCGCCACGTACCACATTGCCCCTGCCGTGCTCGACGAGATCGGGGCGGAGGTGATCTCCATCGGCACGGAACCCAATGGACTGAACATCAACGACGGATTCGGTGCGACCAAGCCGCGCGCGCTGGCCAGTTCGGTGCGCGTCAATGGTGCGGATCTGGGCATTGCGCTGGACGGTGACGGCGATCGCGTCATCATGGTGGACGAAAACGGCCAGATCGTCGACGGCGATGAGATCCTCTTCATCATTGCCCGTTCGCGCCAGAGGAATGGCGGTATCAATGGTGCCGTCGTCGGTACGCAGATGAGCAACCTCGGGCTCGAGGTCGCGCTGCGCGGCCTGGGTATCGGTTTGGAGCGCGTCGCCGTCGGCGACCGCTACATCCTGGAGCGTCTGATTGGGGAGGATTGGACACTCGGCGGCGAGCCGTCCGGTCACGTCATCTGCCGTGACCGGACCACGACCGGCGACGGTATCGTGTCCGCATTGCAGGTGCTCGCAGAGATCAACAAGACGGGCAAGACCCTCGGTCAGCTGCGTGCCGGAATGCGCAAGTACCCGCAGGAGCTGATCAATGTGCCACTCGGTCATGCGCATGCCGCGGATATAATGACCTGCAAACCAGTCACCGACGTTGTTCACGCGGTGGAGGCGGCGATGGGTGACGACGGCCGCGTACTGCTGCGTCCTTCCGGCACTGAGCCGCTGATCCGGGTGATGGTAGAGGGCCGCGAGGCCGACGCCGTGGTCGCCAGGGCCGCCGCCATCGCCGACGCCGTTCGCTCACAGCTCAGCGCCTGATCGCGTTGTCCCTGCCCTCTCTGCCCCCCCTGCCTGCGCGGCATTGATCTGAGGTCCAGCGACCGTTAAGCTACGGCGCCTGATTTGAGGGGGAGCGAGCAATGCGTCAGCCACTGGTGGCGGGTAACTGGAAGATGAACGGATCGCGCGCCAGCATCGCTGAGCTGCTCGATGGGCTGAAGGCGGGTATCGGTAATGTCCGGACGGTCGAGGTGGCATTGTGTGCGCCGGCGATCTATATCCCGGACACGCAGGTGCAGCTCGACGGCTCGGCCATCAAGTGGGGTGGCCAGGACGTCTCGGTGCATGCCGCCGGCGCTTACACCGGCGAGATTGCCGCGGCGATGCTGACCGACTTCGGCTGCCACTTCGTCATCATTGGCCACTCGGAGCGGCGCGCCTACCATAGTGAAAGCGATGCGCTGGTGGCCGAGAAGTTCGCGGCCTCCCGAGAGGCCGGTCTGGTGCCCATCCTGTGCGTCGGCGAGACCCTGGAAGAGCGCGAACAAGGCGTCACCGAGCAGGTGGTCGCGCGGCAGTTGGACGCGGTTATAGCGCACTGCGGCATCGACACCGTCGGCGAGGGCGTGGTCGCCTATGAGCCGGTCTGGGCAATCGGTACCGGCAAGACCGCGACGCCCGAGCAGGCGCAGGAGGTGCATGCCTTCATCCGCGGTCGTCTCGCTGCGAACAGCCAGACGGTCGCCGAGGGTCTGCGCATCCTTTATGGAGGCAGCATGAATCCGAAGAACGCCGCCGAGCTTATGGCGCAGCCAGATATCGACGGCGGCCTGATCGGCGGCGCTTCATTGAAGGCCGCAGACTTCCTGGCGGTCTGCGCGGCGGCAAATCGTTGAAACGCGAGGTTTTCTGATGGAATCCATCTTGGTCATCGTGCATCTGTTTCTGGCCATCGGCCTGGTTGGACTGATCCTGATCCAACACGGCAAAGGCGCCGACATGGGCGCTGCGTT
>JAHEJD010000131.1 GCA_024639005.1 Chromatiaceae bacterium
TGATTACGCAGCTGGCGCAGGCATTCAGCTGCGACCGCGTGAGTTTCGGACTGCTTGAAGGTCGGCACATGCGGGTACATGCCCTGTCGCATAGTGCACAGATCGACCGCCGATCGGAGCTGGTGCGCGGCATCGAGGCGGCCATGGAAGAGGCGCTGGACGAGCATGCTCCGCTGGCGCATCCACCAACACAGACTGAAGACGCGCAGGCCCTACCCGCGCACGAGCACCTATGTGCAGACCAGGAGGGCGCCGCTGCCTGCACTCTGTTGCTCAGCAACGCTGGCAAACCGATCGGGGCACTCACTTTCGAAAGGCGCCGGGGACCGGCGTTCGACGCCGCCACCATGGACGTATTTGATGCCATCGTTGCCTTGGTCGGTCCGGTGCTGGAGCTTAAGCGACTGCATGACCAACCTTTGCTGGCCAAGGCCCGTGATGCATTTTATGAGCTGATTGCTGGCCTGTTCGGGCGCAAACACCTGAAAGGCAAGCTGGTGACCGCCGGTCTGGTCGTCCTTGGCATTTGGCTCAGCATGGCGACAGGCACATACCGGATCGGCGCCGCCGCCACGCTCGAGGGCACGGAACAGCGGGCGCTGGTCGCTCCTATTGACGGTTACATCGAGCAGGCGCATGCCCGCGCCGGCGAGCTGGTCAAAGAGGGTGAACTGATCGCCACCCTGGACGATCGCGACCTCGAACTTGACCGCCGCCGTCTGGCGAGCGAGAGGGACGACCTGAGTAAGCGGCATGGCCGTGCGATCGGCAGCATGGACCGCGCCGAGGCGGCTATCATCCAGGCCCAACTGGGCAAGGCAAACGCCCAACTGGACATGATCGAAGAACAACTGGCACGCACGCAGATCACCGCGCCGTTCGATGGAGTCATCGTCAGTGGCGACCTCAGTCGCAGCCTCGGCAGCCCGGTCGAGCGCGGCCAGGTCCTGTTCGAACTCGCGCCGCTGGACGCCTATCGCATGGCCCTACAGGTGCATGAAAGCGAGATCGGCCACATCAAACCCGGGCAACGCGGATACCTGGCGCTGTCGGCTATGCCGGACGAGCGGCTGCCTTTCGTTGTCGACGACATCATCGGGGTCGCCCAAACAGATGACGGCGAGAACGGCTTCCGCGTCGAGGCCCATCTCGAGGGGACCACACAGCAACTGAGACCCGGCATGCGTGGGGTCGGCAAGATCGAGGTAGAACAACGCAAGCTTCTATGGGTCTGGGGTCACGGTCTGTATGAACGCATATCGCTGTGGCTCTGGTCACACCTGCCCTGAGCCCGGTGACCGATGAGTAATCCCGAATCCAGCCCGTTATGGTATCGCGTCGCCGGCCTCAAGGCCGGGCTGCGCGATCACGTGCGCGTGCATCGCCATCACTACCGCGGCAAGCTCTGGTACGTGGTCCAGGACAGCGCGTCCCACCGACATTATCGTTTTGGTCCACGTGCCTATGAACTCATTCGCCGACTCGACGGCCGGCGCAGCGTCCAGGAGACCTGGGATCAGATCAATGCGGAACAATACGAGGATCCCCCCACCCAGGACGAGGTCATCAAGCTGCTCGCCCATCTGCATGCCAGTGATCTGATCCAATGCGACGTGCCCCCGGATACCGGCGAGCTGTTCAACCGTTACGAGAAGGCACACCGGTCGCAGTGGAAAAAATACATCAAGGGGCCACTGTTGATACGCATTCCCCTGGCGGATCCAGATCGGCTGCTTGGCCGACTCCTGGGCCTGACCATGCCGCTTTTCGGCCGCACGGGCTTCATGGTCTGGCTGTCGGTCGTGATACTGGCGGGCATACTGGCCGCCACCTACTGGTCGGATATCGGCCACTATTGGGACAGCCGCGCGCTGGCACCCTACAACCTGCTGCTGCTGGTCCTGACCTATCCGGTGGTCAAGGGTCTGCATGAGCTTGCGCATGGACTCGCGGTGAAGCGCTGGGGCGGTGAGGTGCATGAAATGGGCGTGATGCTGCTGGTGTTCATGCCACTGCCCTATGTCGACGCCTCGTCTTCCTCCGTCTTCCGTGACAAGCGCAAGCGCATGCTGGTCGGAGCGGCCGGCATCCTCACCGAGTTGTTCCTGGCCGCCATTGCAGTCTTCGTCTGGTTCTCGGTAGAGACCGGAACGGTGCGCGACATCGCTTACGACGTCATGCTGATCGGCGGCATCTCCACCCTGTTGTTCAACGGCAACCCGCTGTTGCGCTTTGACGGTTACTACGTGCTGGCCGATGCGGTCGAGATCCCGAACCTGGCACAGCGCGCGAATCGCTATTACGGTTATCTGATCCAGAAATACCTGTTCGCAGTCGGCGATGCCAGTTCGCCGGTCAGTGCCCCCGGCGAGCGCCAATGGTTTCTGTTCTACGGCGCCGCCTCCACCGTGTACCGGCTGTTTATCCTGGTGACCATCGTGCTGTTTCTGGCCGAGGAATACCTGGTCGCCGGCGTGGTGCTGGGCGGGCTCGCGGTACTGCTGCAGGTCGTTCTCCCGCTTGCCCGACAGCTCCGCTTCGTACTCAGCAGTCCGGTTCTTCGCAACCGGCGCATACGTGCCATAGCGGCAATCACCGGGTTCGTCATGGCCATCTTCTTGATCGTGGCCTACGTCCCGTTGCCTGCATCAACCTATGCCCAGGGGATCATCTGGCTGCCCGAGCATGCCCAGGTGCGCGCCAATGCCGACGGCTTCATTGCGCAGATCCTCGCCAAGCCGCAAACCGAAGTCACCACCGGGACCGCCCTGTTCGAAACCAAGGACCCATTGATCGAGGTTGAAGTACAGCGTCTCGAATGGGAGCTGCGCGCGCTCAGGGCCCGTTACGACCAGAAGGCAGTCGACGACCGACTCGAAGCGCGCATCCTGCAGGGACAGATTCAGCGCATCGGCGACGATCTGGCGCAGGCCAGGCAACAAGCGGCCGAACTGACGGTTACCAGCCCGGCCAGCGGAACATTCCTGGTCTCGGGGGCACATCACCTGTCCGGGCGCTTCACACGAAAGGGCGAGGTGCTCGCTTACGTCACCGACCTTTCCAGCCCATCCGTGCGCGCCGTGGTGAGCCAGGCAGATATCGCACGCGTGCGCGAAAAAACCCGCGCGGTGAAGGTACGCCTGGCCGACCAACCGGCAAAGACCATACCTGCGACCATCCAACACCAGGTGCCATCGGCCACCGCCAGGTTACCCAGTCATGCGCTCGGATCAATGGGCGGTGGATTCATCGCCGTAGATCCGAAAGACCCAGAGGGAACGACGGCCACCGAAGACGTCTTCCTGCTGGATATCGCGTTGCCCGAGCACGTAGACGTGGAGCGCGTCGGAACACGGGTACATATCCGTTTCGAGCATGACGCTGAACCCCTGGCCGGTCGTCTCTATCGCATGATCCGGCAACTGCTGTTGAGCCGGTTCACCGTATAGCAGGCACGCGCAGAATCCCTGTGGGAGGCGCGCCCTCGCGGCGAGAAACGGACCGGGCCTCTGTGGGAGGCGCGCCCTCGCGGCGAAAAACCCCAGCACATCGCAGAATCGCGGCGAAGGCGCCGCTCCTACAAT
>JAHEJD010000018.1:0-40597 GCA_024639005.1 Chromatiaceae bacterium
GCCATCGGTAATGGCCGTTGTCGGCCCAAAAGCGGTCAGTTGAAACGTACCATTCATCGCTTTGACGCTCGCCAATAACGGACGCTCGGATAACCCGCGCCGCGATGACTTGGGCGCAGCGCTTGAAACGGGTGTTCATTATCGATATCGGGACCTGCCCGTCTTGCGGAGGGGCCGAACAGATCATTGCACGTGCGGTCCGGGAGCATCAGCACGTCATACCCGGCAACCCGAAGCCATTGGCCGAGGCGTTTCAGCATCTCTTCGCAGAGGAATTTCAGTCGTCTTTCCGGATGTTTGAGCATACGCCGCACATTCTGAAGGCCGGGTTTCAGGCCGGTGGATGGCTGTCCGCCCCTGGGGAAAACCATGGAAATGGATCCCAATAAAATGTTGCAGTGCAGCATTCTTGCGGGTAGATTGCTACATGAGTGCGGTAACAGGTTCATTAGGTGGTGAAAAATGAACGCGGAGTTAAAGTTTGACGGCGGTTACCGGGAGCGGATTGAGCTTCCGGGCGGTGAGCGCGTACGCCTGCGCTTGATTCAGCCGGACGACAAGGCGCTCCTGCTGGCCGAGTTCCGGCAGTTGTTGGCGCAGTCGCGCGCCAGACGCTTCCTGGGCGGCAAACAGGTCCTCAGCGAAGCCGAACTTCACTACTTCACCGAGATCGACCAGGTGGATCACTTTGCGATCGGCGCGGTGGCACTCGATGCCCGGGGCAGGGAATGCGACGGCGTTGCGGTAGGGCGGTTCGTGCGACTCTCCGGTGAACCGCGTTGTGCCGAGGTGGGCATCGCGATCGCCGACCGACTGCAGGGCAAAGGACTGGGGCTTCTGTTGCTGAAACGCTTGGCGGAGGCCGCGCAGGAGCGCGGTTTCGAGCGCCTCAGGTTCGAGTACCTTGCAGACAACATCGGTATGCACAGTCTGATTAAACACGCGGGTCGGATCGTCGAGCGGCAGAACAGCGACGGCGTGATCGCTGTCGCGATCGAACTGCCGGTTGGTGATGACGTTACCTGGCGACCATCGCTCGACGCGTTCGACAACATGTTCCTGCTGATGCATGGCGCGTTCCAAGACTCCTTGCGCATGCAGTTCGACTGGGGGTTGGGGGCGATGTATCTGGCATTGGATGCGGTGTGGGCTCAAACCCGTTATTGGAATGCGAGCCCCTGTGGCTGGCAGCAGGCCCGACAGAACGGATGCACGTTCGCGCGTGTTCATGCAGGCCCTGCAAGTGAGCATTAGCAGAATAGTTGCCGGTTTTCGGCATGTTCTGATCAGAATACGTGACGGGCAAAGAAAAACCCCCTTGAACAACTTGATCATTGTCCGAGGGGGCTGTCTCCTGTTTTTCGACCAAGAAACTCAGAGAGACAGCGACAGTGTGTCAGGCCTTTTTCAACGCTGCCAGTTTTTACCAGAAGCTCTTTCAACTCGATCAAGCGATCGCGAATGATGCCCAGGCTGCGGGCTGTCCGCACTGTGGGGATCGCCTGCTTGGGGCCAACTACCCGCGCAAGCCACGGGGTGTCCGTTCGGCGTTGGATGAGTCTTATCACTATCGGCTGAGTTTTTGTTGTGCCCGTGACGGCTGCCGACGCCGCACCACGCCACCGTCGGTGCGCTTTTTCGGCCGCAAGGTCTATCTGGGCGTGATCGTGATTCTGGTCACCGCGCTGCAGGACGGCCTGACCGAGTGGCGGCGCCGGCAGTCGATCGAGCAACTGGATCTGTGGACGCAGACCACCGCCCGTTGGCAGCGCTGGTGGCGCGAGCACGTGCCGACGACGCGTTGCTGGCAGGCCCTGCGTAGTCGCTTTATGCCACCGATCGAGATCTGCATCTTACCCGGTGCCTTGCTGGGTCAATTGACGGGCGATGATCTGGCATGCGGGCCGGCGAGATCAAAAGCCTGACGCGCCGCCAGGTGAACCTGGACAAGCGCACTGTCCTCCTCATGGAGACCAAGAACGGGTCGGCCCGGACGGTCCCGCTGACCCGTGAGGCGGTGGCGGTCTTCAGAGTT
The DNA here is from genome assembly GCA_024639005.1 of Chromatiaceae bacterium. Classification (GTDB taxonomy): domain Bacteria; phylum Pseudomonadota; class Gammaproteobacteria; order Chromatiales; family Chromatiaceae; genus Thiosocius. The sequence goes on from JAHEJD010000018.1 coordinate 2,036, forward strand.
GCGGTCGAAAACCGGTTCGCACGAACGCTGGTGTCGATGGCTGCGATCACGCGATTCAGTTGGCGGAAAAGGCCTTTCATACTACCTAAAACGATGAAAATCGCTCATCAGCAGCCCGAATTACGCGGTAATATGTGGCTGTCATGGATATCGCCCGCACCGCCCTCCTGGAAAGAATCCGCTCCGCGCTCGCCCGTGCCCCGGTGACCGTACTCACCGGCCCGCGCCAGGTCGGCAAGACGACGCTCGCGCGGGAGCTGCTTGATGAGGATTCCCCGAACTATTTCGACCTGGAGGACCCGGTCAGCCTGGCTCGCCTGGAAGAGCCAAGGACGGCCCTGGAGTCGCTCAAAGGGCTGGTCGTCATCGACGAGGTCCAACGCCGACCCGACCTGTTTCCTGTTCTCCGCGTGCTGGCCGACCGCCGGGGATCCCCGGCGCGGTTCCTGATTCTCGGTAGCGCGTCGGGCGAGCTGCTTCGTCAAAGCGCGGAAACCCTGGCCGGGCGCATGGAGCGGATCGAGATCGGTGGGTTCGCCCTGGCCGAACTCGGTGCCAATGCGGCGGACACGTTGTGGCATCGCGGCGGATTTCCCCGCTCGTATCTCGCCCGCAGCGAGCGCGACAGCGTCGCCTGGCGTAAACAGTTCATTCAGACCCTGCTCGAACGCGATTTCCCACAATGGGGTGTGCGTGTGCCGGCAGTCGCCTTGCTTCGATTCTGGACCATGGTCGCCCACTACCACGGGCAGATTTGGAATGCGGCAGAGCCTGCCCGGGCGCTCGGGGTAAGTCCGTCGACGACGCGTCGCTACCTCGATCTGCTGACCGATGCCCTCGTGCTGCGGCAGCTCCAGCCGTGGCACGCCAACCTTGGCAAACGGCAGGTCAAATCGCCGAAGATCTACGTGCGCGACAGTGGTCTGCTGCACCACCTCCTCGGGCTCGAGACCGAGAAAGCCGTGCTCTCTCATCCCAAGCTCGGTGCCTCGTGGGAAGGCTTCGTGATCGAACAGGTACTGGCCGCTGAGACGTTCGACGAGGCCTGGTTTTGGGCCACACACCAGGGCGCCGAGATCGATCTGCTGCTGCGCCGCGGCGATAGCCTGCTCGGCGTGGAGTGCAAGCGCGCCGATGCACCCAAGCTAACCGCCTCGATACGCATCGCTTTGGATGATCTCGGGCTCGAACGGGTGGCGGTGATCTACCCCGGGGCGAAGCGCTACCCATTGGGCGACTCCGTGGAGGCGGTGCCGCTCAAGGCGCTCGCAACACCCGGCTCCGTCTTCATTGGGGATGCGCCCGGCGCTTGAGATTCACCCGTCACAAGGGACCGACGCGACAAGCTCGACTGCTACTTCAAGCGACTGCTCAGCCTGTCGGTTTCACGTACCGCGCGCCCTGCGGGCCGGATCCTCGGGGACTGCTGATAGAAGTTTCTTATGGGTTTCCGGCGAATCCCCGGTACACCACCGAATTTTCGCTATTTTGGCCAAACTCACACAAGCTATTGAATCAACTTGATTTTGCCTAACTTTTCCGTGAATTGCCTGCTCCAAAAAAATCAGTAAGTTATTGATTTTATTGGCACCAAAAATCCCTGTGTCGGCAGTTCGATTCTGTTCCCGGGCACCATAATTCAAGCACTTATTGCGCCATGAGGTGCGTCAGTCGCCTCCGTATACTGCATTTTCGGCATTTTGTGGTACTCCCGGCACCTAAAATCGCTGCCGTTGTCTTTGAGTAAAATTCATCCACGTAAATCCAGCGTCTAATTGAACGACGATAATCATGAACTACATCAAGCCCAACCGCTTGGCCTTAGCCGCCCTTGGCCTGATCGCTTTGTTGTCGGGCATGATTTGCGCAGCTACCGAGGTAAAAGATATGACCAAACGACTCGCGAGCTGCCCGGCCTCGCCGAATTGCGTATCCAGTGACGATACCGGCTCCCACGGCATCGCGCCGCTGCAGGTGGTGGGCGAATTGGAGCAGGCCTGGGCGGCGCTGGTGAACTATCTGGAACAGGCGCCGGCGTTCACGGTCATCGAGAGCACCGACGGTCACCTGCGCGCGGAAGCACGGACACGGATCCTAAGGTTCGTTGATGATGTCGAATTCCTGGCACGGCCCGAGGATAACAGTATCGCGATGCGCTCTGCCTCGAGAGTGGGTTACTCCGACCTGGGGGCCAATCGGCGACGACTGGAGGGCCTGCGCAGTGCCCTGGCGGCCGCCGGCGTAGTCCGTCCGATCGAGTGACATGCGCTTCTGTCAGCTGTCCGTGACGATCCAGCCACCGACCGCCTGAAGCGGCCTTTGCGTTGCGGCGTCGCTGACCCAGGCCGCAATCGCCGGGCGCGCGCCATCGGGCATGTCGATAGCCGGCAGCGTCACCGACCAGGTTCCATCCGTTGAAGACAGCGTGATGAGTTGAAGCACAGTGAAGTCCTGCGCCAGTCTGCGACCTGAGTTCTCGCCACGCGCCACGTCCACTGCCAGACCGGTGCCAAGCAGGGCCACGTGCAGGTTCTGCGTGGCGCCGGCCTGGGGGGGCGCTGAATAACTCGCTTTCAGTTGCCTGCCGGTCAGACTGAGCCGAAGATCCCCGGACTCGGTGCTGGCGACAGGCAGCGCCCGTCGCTTAAACCAGCCGCGCCACTCCCGACCGTTGACCACAAAGCCTGGTGTGTACACCGAGTCTATGGCGTCTTCGGAATGATAGCGCCGCTGACGGGCGGAGAATTTCGGATCGGCATAGGTATCGCGCCAGCCAATGTAATCCCAATAGTCGACATGGAACGCCACGGGGATGATCTCGCTCCAGAGGCGGGGATCGTCGCTCAGGTCCCCAAGCCAGCGCTCGGCCGGCGGACAGCTGCTGCAGCCCTGCGAGGTGAAGAGTTCGATAAGGGTGGTCTGTTGGCTGCCGCTGGCAAAGCGCTGCTCACTGCTGGCGCCGGCCGTAGCTAAGCAGGCTGCTGCGCAGAACAATAAGGCCGCGCCGACCCTCGCCAGCTCGGGCAGGCCTGACCGCATGGCTGCTGTCGACATCCGGCTATCCTCTCGTTACAGCGATCAGTGCGAAGTGTAGGCGACGGCATCGCGGTAATCATCACGGAATTCTCACGCGTCTGATTGTGGGTCCGCAAACGGCGGTGAACGCCGCTACCAGGCCGCCATCGGCGAGGGCAGCTCAAGCCGGGCGTCCTTGGATATCCGGTTCGCCGCAAACCAGCCCCGGTTCACTTCCAAGGCATACTTCGCAGGCGCACTGGAGACGGTATGGGAGCGCTCGTGGAAGGCAGTCATAGGGAGGACCTCGAGCAATCGCCCCTCGTCATCGAAAAACCCGATATCCAGATCAATAGGGGTGTTCTTCATCCAGAATCTGAGCCGCTTTGGCTGCGGATAGACAAACAGCATGCCAGCGTTGGCCGCGAGCGCCCCGCGTTCTTGCAGGCCCCGTGCGCGTGCTGCCGGATTGTTGGCGACCTCGACCACCAACGGCACGCCACCGACCTGAATCGCCATCTTCTCCACAGGCATCGGCTGACGGCGATCGAGCGCCAACGCACCCGAGACCAGGAAAATGGCGAACAGCGCCCAACGGCTCTGTGCGGGCCGGCGCATGAACGGTGTCTGGACGTGATTGCGCTTCAACTTTTCACCCTATCTGAATTCCCATGACATTCGATTGGTGGTCCCGGCATGTCGTCACCGGAGCTGGTCAGGTCCCCGTAGACGAGGCGATACCTCGGTTTTTCTCGACAAAGCCTCGAATTTTTCTGCGCTCGGCTCGCCATGCGCCACGACCGCGGTGGTGGGGCTATGGGCAAATGATTGAAATAATTATTTTTATCGATAATTTGGTGAAAACAAATAGCCTCTGATCGATGGATAAGATCGAACTCGCTCGATTGGTGGCACCGCTGATAGATCGCTAGCTTACATGGCATCTGTCGACCAACGAGAGGATTACGATCATGGATATCAGTCTTCTGGCCAATTTCATCGATCCGGCTATCTTGTTCTTCTTCTTCGGCGTTTTTGCCGCGGCCATCCGTTCCAACCTGGAGATCCCCGGTTCTATCGCGAAGTTCTTTTCTCTCTATCTTTTGGTGGCCATCGGATTCAAGGGCGGCGTCGCGCTCGCAGGCAGCGGATTGGACGCAACGGCACTCGCCGGCATTGGTGCGGCGATGTTCATGGCCTTGCTGGTTCCAGCCTACAGCTTTCTGATTCTGCGGGGTCGCGCGCAGCCATTCGACGCGGCCGCAATCGCGGCGACCTACGGCTCTATCAGTGCCGTCACCTTCATCGCCGCGCAGCAGTTCCTCACTCGCAACGACGTCGACTTCGGCGGCCACATGACCGTGGCGATGGTGCTCATGGAGTCTCCCGCCATCATCATGGCCGTGCTCTTGGCGAGCTATGTGCGCAGCAGCACTGCGCTGCAACTGTCGCCTTCGGTCGGCGCCGCCGCGGTCACGCCGCGCCCGGTTTCGCTGAAGGCGGTTTTGCACGAGGCCTTCACAGATGGCGCCCACCTGTTGCTGATCGGCAGCCTGCTGATTGGCTATCTCACCGGCGAGGCCGGCAAGGAGATGATGGCGCCGTTCACCGCCGATATCTTCAAGGGGATCCTCGCCTTCTTCCTGCTCGAGATGGGACTGCTGGTCGCCAGACAGCTCAGGGAAGCACGCGGCATGCCGCCCTTCCTGATCGGTTTCGCCCTCGTCATGCCGTCGGTCAACGCGCTGATCGCGATCATCCTGGCCTCGCTGCTGGGCATGGGGGCGGGTGATGCATTGTTGCTCGCGGTGCTGTCGGCCAGCGGTTCGTACATCGTCGTGCCCGCGATCTGTCGCTATGCGATACCGGAGGCCAGCCCCGGTCGATACTTCACGATGTCGCTGGGATTCACCTTCCCCTTCAACATCATCGTGGGCATCCCACTGTACTACTTCGTAATCCAGGCCCTTTGGTCCTGACCCGTCTTGCAAGGATCTAACGAATTTCAGGAGCACATAGTATGAAAGCAATGAAGCGCATCGAAGTCATTTTGCCGGAGGGAGAGGTCGATGAACTCATCGAGGCACTCGACGCAACGGAAATCAGCGGGTACACACTGATTCCCTCCGTATCCGGCCGCGGAGACCGGGGCCGGACGCTCCGGGCTCTCGGCCACCTCGACAACAGCTACCTCCTGGTCGCGTGCGAAAGCGAAAGAATGTCGGCGGTCGTCGAGGCGATCCGACCGTTTCTGAAACGGTTCGGGGGTATCTGCCTGGTCTCGGATGCACAATGGGTATTGCACTAGCCTATGCAGTACGGCGATTGACTCGGCAGGGGGCGACCGCGGAGGTGCGGATCGTCGCCTGCCCGTTCATTTGCAGCCTCCCGGATTGGGAATTTTCAATCACAGCCTTGGTCGTTCGGCGTAGCCTGGACCTACAAAAGATCAACCGGAGGCCGTGTCATGCAAACCCTCAAATCAGCCGCCGCCATCGTGCTGGTGCTTCTCCTGGGCTCGTTCGGCCCGATGACGAATGCCGCGGAAGCGAAAGGCGGCCTGTTCGTCAATCTGACGTCCGACGACACCTGGGCGGCGGCGAAGGCCATTCTGTTCGCCCATGAGAAGGTCCTGAAGCAGGGGCATAGGCCCGTCGCGATATGGATGAACGTCCGGGCGGTTTATCTCATCGATAAGAAGCGGCCCTCGCATGTCCATGGGCTGATGAAAGACCAGGGAAAGTCCATTCAGGACATGCTCAAGGCGTTTATCGCCGACGGCGGGCAGGTGATCGCCTGCGCGGCCTGCTCACAGGCCGCGGGTCTGACACAGCAAGACTATATTGAGGGCGCCACAATGGGTAACTCCGATCTCGTCAGGGGGCTGTTGTTCGATCCCAGGGTAAAGACGCTTTCCTGGTAGCCGGTCAGTCTTTTCCGAAGTCGGCGGTGTAGTATTCCGGCACGAAGGACTGATCGGAGATGGGCGGTCGAACGTAACTTGAGTCGTTCTTGCGCGGCGCCAGCACTATGGGCTCGGGAGTCAGGTCTTGGTACGGAATGCTGTCCAATAGGTGCTTGATGCAGTTGAGGCGGGCATGTTTTTTGACATCAGAGTTCACGACGTTCCAGGGCGCCTGCTTGGTGTCGGTGTGGGCGAACATGGCGTCCTTGGCCTTCGAGTACTCCACCCATCGATTGCGTGATTCCACGTCCATGGGGCTCAGCTTCCAGCGCTTCTTGGGATCGTTGAGGCGCGACTGAAAGCGTCTCTCCTGTTCGTCGTCACTGACTGAGAACCAGTACTTGATCAAGATGATCCCGGACCGGATGAGCATGCGCTCGAACTCCGGACAGGTGCGCATAAACTCCTGGTACTCTTCATCGGTGCAGAACCCCATGACGCGCTCCACGCCGCCACGGTTGTACCAGCTGCGGTCGAACAGCACGATCTCGCCCGCGGCGGGCAGGTGCGGCACATAGCGCTGGAAATACCACTGCGTCTTTTCGCGTTCGGTCGGTGTGCCCAATGCAATGACGCGGCAGACACGCGGATTCAGGTACTCGGTGATGCGTTTTATCACACCCCCTTTCCCCGCCGCGTCGCGGCCCTCGAAGATCACGACGACCTTGAGACCCTCGCTGCGCACCCACTCCTTCAACTTCACGAGTTCATCCTGCAATCGCGCGAGTTCGGCCTCATAGACGTCGTTGGCGATCTTTTTCCGATGGCCTGCGCCGTCCCCGGCCTTGGACGATTTCTTTTTTGCCATGTCTCAGCACTCCTCACGTTGCGTTGTCGTTAGGGTTCGCGGCCTCGAAAAGTCGAACGGGGGCGAGACCACGCCAAGCGTTATCTCGCCCCCGATTGCGTCGCAGCCGACCCGACGCCACTTAATGAAAAGCATCTCGCGATATTTCGGCAGCGGCCATTGCTCGTCGGCGAGTTCGGCCTCCAGCGCATCGGCGTGTACGCGAACCTGGTCCATCAGAGGGCGGATCATCTTGGCGCAGAATTGCATGTGCTCGTCCGTGGAGTCAATGTCTTCGCGCGCAAACGCGGTACTGAGTTCGGCAACCTTCGCCATCATGGCGTTGGCGCTCTCCGCGATGGTCTTGGCGGTCGAGCGGTCCAGCGTAATGCCCATCGCGCCGACGGTGGCATCGGTATCCGCGAGCTCCGCCAGGTAGCGCATGGCGGCCGGATAGATGATGGTCTTGGCCATTTCGATCACCAGCTTCGCCTCCACCGCGATCGACATAATGTGGATCTCGGTGTAGACCTCGTAGCGACTCTCCAACTCGACCGGTGAGAGCACACCCGTGCTCTCGAACAGCTGTTTGACCGCGTCGTCATTGAGGTAGGGCAGGGCGTCTGCCGTTGTCGGGAGATTCAAGAAGCCACGTTCCTCGACAGTGCACGGGCAGGCTCCCGCAAACTCGCGCTGTTCTTGCCTTTGAAGCAGTTATCGTACCGACAGTGGGGAGGGCGTGGGGAGGCCGCTAAGCCACGTCTGGACAAGCGGACCCGGGCGCGAGACTGTACGGTTGCGGGGCGTGTGGGTACCGCGAGATCGCCCGCCCGCGCTGTCGGCTTGCGCGGAGGAATCCCTTTGCCCGCACTGAAAGGGTGCGCGGCGTGCACGCGTTGCGTGCGGGCAGGGCCTTGCTGCGTCGATCGAGGCCTGCTCTGATAAGCTTCCGGTTCGTGATCGACACCCGGGTAATGAGCGGACAAGCATGCCGAACACAGAGACGCTATGCAGCTTCGCCCCGCGCCTGCTGGTCCTGTTGCCGCTACTGGGCGCTGCGCTGCATAGCCAGGCCGCCGAGCCGGCGTCAGACAGGCAACTGATCGAATCGCTGCAGCAAGAGGTCAGGGAGCTGCGGGAGCGGGTAGAACGATTGGAGGCCGAGAGACAGCAGCCAGCGACCGCTGCGCCACCGCCTGTCGCCCAACCGGTGCCCCCGGCCGAGCCGGTTCCCGGTGGCTGGCGCACTGCGTCGAATTGGGGGCTCTTGAAAAAGGGTCAGACCGACGAGGAGGTGGCCGGGATCCTGGGTGAGCCCGACAATCGCAGACCGGTCAGGAAGTTCGAGCTCTGGGAGTATGGCGACGGGATCGTGCGCTTTTACCTGCGTCGATTGAAGAGTTGGGAGATACCGCAAGGGATCGCGGGGAGGTCGGGCCAAGCCGACTGAGGGTCGGTCGTTGAACTGCGTTGCAGGAGAACCCGCCGGCCGGCGGGTTCTTGTTCAGATCGCGGGGCAGCTCTCCAAGCCGCTACGCTAGCGTCAACTCCACTGGCCAGGGTAATCGGAGATGCCGGGGTTGGACTTGACCCCGACGAGCGTCGGGTCATTGATCTTGGGCAGCTTCAACACATAGTCCTTGCCGCGCTTGGCCAGGATGTAATCGTGCACCACATCCCACATCAGGCGACCATCTGGCGTACGGTTAACTGTGGCCCAGCCGGCAACCTTGTAGACGGAATCGGCCTCGAGCATCTCGCCGTTGTCCAGTTTGACATCTGTGATGCGCTCGCCGAGCTTCTTCGCCGGGTCAATGGTGTAGTCCAGGCCACCGACGCGAACCATGTCGCCGCCCGACTGCAGATAGGGGTCGGGGTCGAACAGGTTGTCGGCGACGCTCTCGAGCATGTTCTTGATCTGGGTGCCTGTCATATCTGCGACATAGGTCTCGGCGTAGGTCATTGAACACTGGGTCATCACGTCTTCCATGGTGATCCAGTCGCCTTTCAGCGTGGAGGTGCCCCAGCGCACGCCGGCCGACAGCGCGATGTCGGCGCCATACTCGTGGCGCAGCGCATTACACAGCACCTGGTCCCAGGTACCCATGAAGTTGCCGCGTCGGTACAGGGTGCGGTCGGCGATCGCCAGTTTTTCCGACAGGATGTCTTCATAGGTCTTGCCCAGGCGTGACTTGTTGAAAAACAGGTCGCTGCGGCGCGATTCCACGATCTTGTCGTCGTACCTGGTCTGACGCATCTGGTTGATAAAGGCCGCCATCTCCTGGTCGGGCGGCAGCCAGTCGGAGATCACCGGCAGCATCTTGTAGTGCATGCCCTTGAGCTTGCCGTCCTGGATATCGAAGTCCATCACCCCAACGTACTTGCCGTTGGATCCCGCGTTGGTCACCCAGCACTCGTGGCCCTCGGTATTCCTGACCTTCACCGGCTTCGGGATGCCGTCATGGGTGTGGCCGCCGAATACCGCGTTCAGGCCCGGGACACGCTCGGCCATCTTGATGTCGACGTCCATGCCGTTGTGCGACAGCAGCACAACCGCATCGGGCTTCTCCTGCGCGCGGATCTCTTCGACCAGGACGATCATGTCATCCTCGCGCAGACCGAACGACCAGTCCGGGAAGAACTCCTGCGGGTTGGCATTCGCGGTCCGTGGGAAGGCCTGACCAACGACGGCGATGCGCGCGCCATTGATCTCTTTGATCACATAGGGCTGAAAGGCGTGCCCGGTGTCTTCATCGAACATACCGCGACCGTCGTATTTTTCTACCAGCGCCGGGTATTCATCACCGAACAACGAATCTGGCTTGACGCGCACGTTCTGGCCGATGAAGTCGCCCTTGAACAGCGTCACATTGGACAGCACCTCGTCCTCGCGGTAAGTGAACTCCCAGTGACCGACCATGACATCGAGGCCCAGGATATTTGATGCCTCGACCATGTCGACGCCGCGGGTCCACAGCGAGGTACCAGAGCCCTGCCACAGATCGCCGCCGTCGAGGGTAAGGGTCTTGTCGCGACCGCCGGCCTGTTCACGCAGGCGATCGAGCAGGGTCTTGACGTGCGCGAAACCCCCGGTGCGGCCGTATTTCATCGCAGCATCGGCGAAATCCAGGTAGGTGTAGGCGTACGACTCCGGGGTGTTCGGCTTGAGTCCCATCGCATCGAGCAACTTGTTGCCAACCAGGTGCGGCGGCCGACCGAAGGCATCGCCAACCCCGAGGTTCACATTCGGCTCACGGAAATAGACCGGCTTGAGCTGACCGTGTACGTCGGTGATGTGCAGCAGGCGGACATTGCCCTTCATCGGCAGGTCGTAGAAACCGTCCGGCATCTTGGGCCCGCTGAAGGCCCTGCTGGACAGCATCGGCACTGCCGTCGCAGCGGCTCCGAGGCCCATCACTTTCAGGAAATCTCGACGGTCGATCTTTGGCATCTCTGTGTTCTCGCTACGGAATGTTCGAATGGCCTAGGGTCACGCGATGCAGCTGGCGTGAACTAGCCCGCTGGGCCTTATCGTATGGCTCTGAGTGGCCGAGGAGTGTAGCAAGGCGGCCCCGCCGGCTCCACTCCGGCCACCCGATTTCGGCGCCGCCGTATGGCGCGCGGCAACCCCAGGCCGTATCCTGCCAGCGCCCCCTCGACGCCATCGACCGATGTCTATTCCGCTCCGCCTATTGCCGCTGCTGTTGTCCTGCTGCCTAGTCGCGCCGGTGTTCGCGGACATCGTCAAGCCGGCCTTGGTGGAGATCAGCGTCTTCAGCGAGGGACGATTCCGGATAGAGGTTCGCGCCAGCATCGAGGCCCTGCTGACGGGCATCAACAGTCAATACAGGGACACCACCCAGGCGCCCACTGCGGAGGAATACGACCGTCTGCGCGAGCTGGAGGCACCCGCGCTGGCGCAGGCATTCGAACCCTTCAGGCAGGAGATGCTGGAGGCCATCGCGCTGCGCCTCGACGGGCGGCCCGCACAGGCCGAGATCACCGCCGTCGAGATCCCGGTACCCGGGTACACCAAGGTGCCGCGCATCAGTCTGATCGTGCTCGAGGGCAACATCCCGGTCGATACCGAGACGCTCAGCTGGTACTACCCGGCCGCCTTCGGTGACAACGCGGTGCGCGTGCGCCAGGTGGATGAGCGCAACGCAAAATGGCATTGGTCCTCCTGGCAATGGATTCGTGAAGACCGGACCAGCGAGGCCTTTTCGCTGACCGAGGTCTTTACGCAACCGGATTTCATCACCGTCGTCGTCGATTACGTCGGCGCGGGTTTTGATCACATCATCCCCAAGGGCCTGGATCACATCCTGTTCGTGCTGGGGCTGTTCCTGTTCAGCACGCGAATGCGCCCGCTGCTGTGGCAGATCACCATGTTCACGGTCGCGCACTCGATTACCCTGGCGATGGCGATGACCGGCGTGATCGAGCTGCCCGCGCGGGTGGTCGAGCCGCTGATTGCCCTGTCGATCGCCTACGTCGGCATCGAGAACGTCTGGCACAGGCGGCTGCACCCTAGCCGTCTCATCCTGGTGTTCGCATTCGGTCTGCTGCACGGGCTCGGGTTCGCCAGTATGCTGGCCGACTTCGGGATGCCCGAGAATGCCTTTGCGACGGCGTTGATCTCGTTCAACGTCGGCGTCGAACTGGGCCAGCTGGCCGTGGTGGCAATGGCCTTCCTGACGGTGGGCCTGTGGTTCGGCAACCGCCCCGACTATCGTCGGCTGGTGGTGATTCCCGGCTCGTTGCTGATCTCGGCGGTGGGTCTCTACTGGACCTGGCAGCGGCTGGGCCTCTGACCGCCTTTGCGCCAGGTCGGATAGGCGACCTGTTCGCCAGCGCGATCGGGCGCGCCCGATGCGACTCGGCGCGCACCATTAGTGTGCAGAAAAGGGGGCCGGTTGCCGGATCTGCCACCTTTGAGTGCAAGACTGCCCCCGAATTGCGGTTTTTGGCCTGGTCCGGAAGTTGCTGTTTTCTTGCCTATTCGTCGCACAGCGATCGCGGAGACCGGGAGGCAAGAATCATGTCAGTCGCATTGGACCACGGCTACCTGCCGTCAGGCCGGTATGTCATCAACCACGACATCATGAACTGCACCGCCGATGGGGTGGCCGGCAACCAGCTCTACTCGGGGCGTGCGCTGGGGCTCTCCGAACCCTGGGACATGATCCAGCTGAACCCGGACCTACAGCCGCTCTGGGCCGACATCAGTGCGCACTATGACCGTATCGGCCTGCGGCACTCCAAAGAGGTGATCTGGCATGTACACCGGGCGGAACTCGGTGAGCACATCGGCTTTCACCCCTCCGTTTTCTATTTCGGGCCGGAAGAATGTTATTACTGGGGTGACAACCTCTGGTTGGAGACGGTCGAGTTCATCAATTCAAAGAACAATTTCGTGCAGTTGGCGGACGAGCTTGGCGTAGACGTCCCCAAGACGCTCTGTTTCGACAGCAGTTCACAGGCCGCGGCCGACAGCCTGGCCGACGTCGTCTTTCCCTGCTACGCGAAGGCTGCGGTATCGGTTTCAGGCGTAGGGATCTATCGCTGCCGTGATGAGGCGGAATTGCGCCAGGCACTCGAGAAATTCGAGGACGATGTGCCGATTCAGCTGCAGGAGGAGGTCAATGCGGCGGCCTTTTTGAACCTACAGTACCGGGTTATCGGCAAGGACGTCGTCCGGCTCGCTGCCAGTGAGCAGATCCTCGACGGCTTCGTCCATCAGGGCAACCGCGTCCCGGCGAGCCATGAGCCCTGGCATACGGTCGATGCCATGGCGCACTGGCTGAAGGACCGGGGGATGAAGGGCATCTTCGCCTTCGACGTCGCGGTCGTACAGACTAACAAGGGTCTGCGGTTTCCGGCGATCGAATGCAACCCGCGCTTTAATGGCGCCTCGTATCCGACGATGATCGCGCAGAAGCTCGACATCCCGGAATGGACGGCGTTGATGATGAAGACCCGCTATCGTTCGCTGGCCGACATCGATCTCGACGGCATAGAGTTTGATCATCGCACCGGCATCGGTGTGATCCTGGTCAACTGGGGCCCGGTGCTGGAGGGTAAGCTATTGCTGCTGCTGGCCGGTTCGTCACGCCAACAGGAGGCGCTCAAACGGGCGCTTGCTTCGCGTCTTTGACTGCCGGGCGGCTGGCGAACCGCATGGCGCGCCCGGGATGAATCGACGATTGAGGGGATCCGATGGCGCCATCCGCTAGTTATTCGCTGCAGATCCACGGCGGTGCCGGGGCACTCGACAACGTTCAGGATAGCAAGACCGCGGTGCGTTATCTGGACAGCGTCCGACGCGTCCTGGAGCATGGCCGCGAGGTGCTGGAGTTGGGTGGCTCGGCGCTGCAGGCGGTGGAGACCTGCGCCTCATTGCTCGAGGATGACCCGGTGTTCAATGCCGGCTGCGGCTCCGTGCTGAATGAGTACGGCAAGGTCGAGATGGACGCAGCCATCATGGACGGTCGCGATCTCAGTGCCGGTGCCGTGGCCGCCGTGCAGAATATTCCCAATCCGGTCCAGCTCGCCCGGCTGGTGATGAGCGAGAGCGAGCACGTGCTGCTGATCGCCGAGGGCGCCATGCGCTTCGCCGACCACTGCGGCGTCGTCAGGGCGCCCGACAGCTACTTTTCCACCGCAGATCGCGTCGCGCAGCTCGAGCGGGCGCGCTTGCAGCACAAGATGATGCTCGACCACGATGACACCGAAGACGACAGCGAAGATCAAAAGTACGGCACCATCGGCGCTGTGGCACGCGATCTGAGCGGCAATCTGGCCGCAGCCACCTCGACTGGCGGTATCGTCAACAAACGCATGGGGCGGGTCGGCGATTCACCGATCATCGGTGCCGGTGTGTATGCGGACAACGAGACCTGCGCCGTCTCCTCGACCGGTTATGGCGAAGAATTCATGCGCTCTGTGATTGCCAAGACCATCGCCGATTTCGCCTACATGCAGGGCATGGACGCCGAACAGGCCACTGCGGCGGGCATCGAGTACCTGACCCGCAAAGTCAAGGGACGCGGTGGGGTGATTGTGATCGACCGCGACGGCCGTTGCGCCAGCGGGTTCACGACAAAAAAGATGGTCCATGGCTGGATCGAACACTGCGGCGAGGCCGTCGCACGCTTCTGAATCGATCTTCGAGCTGGGGCGTGGCAGGGCGGCGAAAGCGCGCATCGAATTGGCGGCGGGGCCTGCAGCGGTTGGTGCTCTGGCTGCTGCTGATCAGCGTCCTGCTGTCAGTCGGTCTGGTGGCGTTGTTTCGCTGGATGGATCCGCCGCTCTCCGCGGTTATGCTGCAGCGGCTGGTCAGCGAGGGTAGTCCGCAGCGCCAGCACTGGGTCGACCTCGACGACATTCAACCGGCGCTGGCGCTGGCCGTCGTCGCCGCTGAAGATCAACGCTTTCCCAGCCACTGGGGTTTCGATACCGAGCAGATCCTGGTTGCGGTCGAGCAGCACCTGGATGGTGGTCGCCTGCGCGGGGCCAGTACCATCAGCCAGCAGGTCGCGCGTAATCTTTTTCTATGGCAGGGCCGCAGTGTGCTGCGTAAGGCGCTCGAAATCTGGTTCACCGGTCTGATCGAGGCAATGTGGCCGAAGCGACGCATTCTCGAGATGTATCTCAACTTTGCCGAGACGGATCGGCGGGGATTCGGTGTTGCGGTCGCGAGCGAGCGATACTTCGGTGTGTCTGCCGCCGAGCTGAGTCGTGATCAGTCGGCACTGATCGCCGCCGTGCTGCCTAATCCGGTGCGCTTTAGGGTCGATGAGCCCTCGGACCATGTACGCCAGCGCCAGGCATGGATCCTGGACCAGATGCGTAACCTGGGCGGCCCCGCCTATCTGCGCGGTATATTGTAATTGCGCGAAAGCGCCCACGGTGGCAGGGACCGCGGCCTGTCCGCGGCCCCTGCCGAGCCCCATACGCTGCGGCGAATCAGGAATTGTCGCCGTCAGCTGAAGAGGCGCCCGCCAGCTCCTGCTGTTGACGGTAGTCGCGGGCAACCGCATCCCAGTCGGTGTTCTCGGGATAGCGCTCGTGGTAGTCCTGGTAGGCGATACCCTCGGAGCTGTCGCGCAGGACCTCGTACAGGCTGATACGCGTCGGGCCGCTCTCGATGATCTCACCCTTGAAATCGTGGAATGCGATGCCGTCGACATTGGCACTTTGAATCAGCGCCTCGTACGACGATACACGACCCGTCTTGGCCACCGGGGCGAAGCTCATGCCCCGGGTGTCCGAATAGAGGTCATACTCCTGGCTGCCGATACGCTCCTGGAACTCGAACGGCTGCGCAATGGCTGCGGTGGTGGAAACGGCAAGGATGCCTGCGATGATCGATTTTTTCATGGTCTCTCTCCTGTTGAAGTTGTTCGATGGGATGGCCATCGTCTACAGGCAAAGAGACCCGGGCGGGTGAGTTTTTCTTTCGGGACGCGCAGTCTGATCGCGCAGGGCCGGCTCAGAAGGTCAGAGGCGGGCGGCGGGGTTCAGCGGACGGGGGATCTGTCGCACCAGCACGCAATGCCGCCGAATACGAATGGGCGGATTCGATCGCGCAATCCGTCGCTCAGACTTCTGTTGCGCAGACAGACGCAGACCCGGCTACCGAGCCTGAGCTTCAGCGTTCTTCCGATACTGCGCAACATTGCGTGTTCTCCGAGCAAGCCGACCGACGGGTACTTTAACAAAAAATCATTTACTAATATAGGCCTTTCCTGGGGAGGACAGGCTACTCGGCGTCTGCACACACCACGCAGTTGCGCCCGGCCATCTTGGCCCCATAGGCGGCCGCATCGGCGGCCTGTAGCAGGGCCTCACCGGCCTCTCGCGGATCACGCCGGTCATCCGCCGGCAGCGACGCCACACCGACGGAGACGGTGACCGTCACGACCTCGCCGCCGGCCAGAACCAGCGGTGAGGCGGCGATTCCCGCGCCGATCTCTTGTGCCAGATTGTGGGCGCTGCGAAGATCGGTCTGCGGCAGAAGCACGGCGAATTCCTCACCGCCATAGCGCGTCGCCAGATCGCTGGTCCGCAGGCGCGAACGCAGTCGCTGGGCCAATACGGTCAGCACCTGGTCGCCCACCGCGTGACCGTAGCGGTCGTTGATCCCTTTGAAATGATCTGCATCGACGAACAGACACGACAGCCGCTGACCGTAGCGCTGCGCCCGGGTGACCTCCTGCTCCAGGCGGTGCCGCAGATGACGCCGGTTGTACAGGCCCGTCAGGCTGTCGGTCAGTCCGGCGAGGCGCAGGCGCTCCCGATTGACCGCATTCTCCAGGCATACCGCGGCGACGCTGGCGAGGTGGGCCAGGAAATCTGTGGCCTGATCGGGAGGAAAACGCTGCGCATCGCGGCTACCGAGACACAGGAAGCCGGTAAGACCGCCTGCCTGACGCAGCGGCAGCAGGGCGACGCTGCCGCCGAGGCGACGGCCAAACAGCGGGCGATGCGATTCATCGATCCAGGGCCCGAGCCAGGGGGCGTGCAGGTCGTGAAAGCGCGCCAGCGTGGCGTGGACGTCCGTGCACAGCTCGAGATTGCGAATCAGCCTGGCGTCTGCGTCCGGGCTGTCGACCAGCAGGTCGTGGATCACGTGGAAGGGATCGAGTAGCAGCAGCCGGACGCCGTCCAGCGCAAACGAGGTGCGCATCCCGTCGGTCAGCCGCTGCAGCAGGGTGACCAGATCGCCGGCGCTGAGCAGGCTGATTTCGCGCTCTTGAAAACGCGCCAGCACCTGATGATTGTGCGAGGCGTCCTGACCCAGCGTCTGCAACAGGCCGCGCAGCATGATGTTCTCCTGCCGCAGGTCCTGTTCGCTGAGATCGACTGGGGGCTGGCGTTTCATTTGGACATCTATCGGCAGGCGCCGTCGATGCTTTAGATTCCCTTTGCGATGGTTCAACCTGCGAATCTCACCGATTTCCTGCTGCCGGGGGCTACACGCGCAGTGCGGCTTCATGAGCGCCCACCCCGGATCCTGATCGGGTTATATTAGCGCCCGTCAGGTCGCGTGATCCAGGGAGGGAATATGCGAGTACGCTATGTCTTGGGGGCGATGGCCCTGTTACTGGTGGGCCTATCGGCCCGGGCAGAGATCTATCGTTGCGACGGTGCCTTCGGAGAGCCGTCCTACAGTCACCGGCCTTGCCGAGAGGGGTCGAGCCAGGCAGTCCCGCTGGGCCCGACGCGCGACGCCGAGGGCGCTGGGTTGCGGGCCAGTGAGCGCGCCTGGTTGCGTGAACGCGAGCAACAGCGCGCAGCGCAAAAGAAACGCCCCAAGCGATCGGTGAAGACCCAATCCGAGACGCGCCAGGCAGAGATCCGGCAGGCCTATCGCTGTCGCACCAAACGACGCGCATTGGACGCGGTCAAACGGGAGCTGCGACGCGGTTACAAGCCCGCCAAGGGCGAGAGGCTGCGCGCGCGCCGGCGCGCCCATGCCGACTACATCGCTACGTTTTGTTCCTGATCCATCTGTGCTGGCTGATCCAGCGAACGCCGCATGCGCGAACTCCAGCGCAGAAAATTGGGTTCCGTCAAGTAGCCGCGGCTGACCACGTAGTTGAGGACATTGCGCAGCCGAAAGAGACGCACGACAGAGTCGACGCGGATGATCTCGTTGCCGTTCTCGTCGAAGAACAGGATGGATGGCGCATAGAAGATCCCGAGCTCTTCGGCCCACTCGCGCGCCGTCGATTGTCTGCCATCAGGCTTGATCACGGGGATATCCGACCACATGTCGAGTTGAACGCTGTCGAAGCGGTTGAGCAACTGGCGGACGGTCTGACGCTGCAGCGGCTGCGTGTGCAGAATGTCGCAGGCGTGACAGTCCCCCTGCTCGAAAAAGACCACCAGGGGCAGCTCGGCGGGAAAGTGCGAGCGGTCGAGATTATGGGGTGGCGGCGAGAAAAACGGCTCTTCCACCAGATCGCCCGGCTCAAACCGCAGCGTCTGATCACCGCGCGCCATGTACACGGGGAATCGCTCACGCAGGTAGTGCCCGTCAGCGACATACTCGAGCGCGGCCCGGAACTGATAAGGCGGATAGTAACCGCGCAGACGCAGCGCAATCCGCCCGTCGGCGTCGTAGAAGATCAACGATGGCGTGAAATCGGTGCCCAGCTTCTGCGCGTATTGCCGCTGACCCAATGACTCCCCGGATGGCAAGGTCACTTCCTCCGGGCTCCAGATGTCTATCGGGATGACGTCGAAATGCTGTCGTGTGTAGGTGACGACATCCGGGGTCTTGAAATTGACGTCGATCAACATCTTGCAGTAGGCGCAGCGCTTTTGTCCAAAGTAGACGATGATGCCGCGTTTGCCGTCGGCCACCGCCTCTTCGAGGTCTTGGTCGAGGTCGAGGAAGCCCTGCTTGAACCACGCCGGATACTGCAGTAGGTCGTCCAGCGGGGTGTCGTCAAACTGCAACGGGTCGATGTCGTCGACGGCCGCGCCGACCACACCGTTGGCGGCCAGCGCGGCCAGCATCAACGCAAGATAGCGGATCGGTCTGCGTAGCCTGTCGCGCAAATGTGGCCTCAAAGATATCTCCCCCAGTCTTCGCCGCGATCACCGAACACCAGAAAGTGCGGATTCAACAGCGACTCTTTGGTGTTATAGCGCAATGGCCTGAGATCTGTATCGGTCACTGCGCCACCGGCCGCCTCGACCACCGCCTGTGCGGCTGCGGTGTCCCACTCGGAAGTGGGCCCGAGTCGGGGATAGATATCGGCGGCTCCCTCGGCGACCAGGCAGAGCTTCAGCGAACTCCCCATGCTGACGATCTCGTGGTCGCCGAGGCGATCCAGGAAGCGTTTCAGGCTGTCGCCGGCATGCGATCGGCTGCCTGCGACGCGCACGCTCGGCTGGCGTTTGGCCTGCACAACGATCGCCATGGCCTCTCCATCGGCCGCGACTTTCCAGGCGCCCTCGCCGTGCTTGCCGATATAGCTGACACCGCTGACCGGCACATGCACCACGCCGAGCACCGGACGGCCGCCCTGGATACGGGCGATGTTCACCGTGAATTCACCGTTGCGCTTGACGAACTCGCGCGTGCCGTCCAGCGGGTCGATCAGCCAGTAGTCCTGCCACTGACGACGGGTGGCGTAGGGGATGCCGGCACCCTCCTCGGACAATATCGGGATCTCGGCGTCCAGTTCGCCGAGGCGCTGTGCGATCACGCGATGTGAGGCAAGGTCGGCCTCCGTCAGCGGCGATTTATCGTCTTTGTCTGTCACCGAAAAATCCTGGTGATAGACTTCCAGGATGGCATCGCCCGCCTCGCGGGCGATGTCGAGCAACTGCTGCGCCTGTTGGTTCATCGCAACCCCCCTGTTGCAAGGATCGCGGCGGCGACCCGGTCGGATGCAGACCAACCATGATACAAAAACCTCGCGGACTTGGGGTGAGGAAGCGGCGTGTTTGACTGGCGACAAATCGATACCGTCCTGTTGGACATGGACGGCACGCTGCTGGATCTGCACTTCGACAACCATTTTTGGCTGGAGCACGTGCCGCGGCGCTTCGCCGAGACCCATGGTCTGCCGGAAAGCGAGGCGCGGGCGACCCTGCTGGCCCGCTACCAGGATATCCAGGGGACGCTGAATTGGTATTGTGTCGATCACTGGTCGCGTGAACTTGAACTGGATATCGTGCTGTTGAAGGAAGAGGTCGATCACCTGATTCGTGTGCATCCGCACGTCACCGAGTTCTTAGACCTCTTGCGGCATGCGGGCAAGCGACGTGTGCTGGTGACGAATGCACATCAGAAATCCCTCGAGCTCAAGATGCGGCGCACCCGCTTGCGTGACCGTCTGGACCATGTTGTCTGCGCTCATGACCTCGGCGTGCCCAAAGAGGATCAGGCGTTCTGGCATCGCCTGCAACAGGAACAACCCTTCGACCCGCGTCGCACCCTGTTCGTCGATGACAGTCTCGCGGTGTTGCGCTCCGCGCAGCGCTATGGCATCGGAAACCTGCTGGCAATCCGATTGCCCGATAGACATCAGGCGGCACGCGAGGTCGACGAGTTTGCCGCGGTAAAAGACTTTGCGGCCCTGATGCCAGGGCTCGCGGATTCGCTGGGATAGCCCATTTGGCGCAAGCCGTAACGCACCGGATGCTGGCTGGTTTGGTGCGATACCCTCGACGATGCAGCATCCAGGCTAAACGCTGGCGCTCGGTTTGCCGACCAGATAGCCCTGGATGTAGTCGCAGTCGTCGCCGCGCAAAAAGTCACGCTGCGCCTCGGTCTCGACGCCCTCGGCAACCACCTTCATCCCGAGCGCATGGGCGAGCCGAATGATGGCCTGAATCAGCTTTTCATCGTTGGGCACTCTGCCGATGCCGGCAACGAATGATTGATCGATCTTGATGTAGTCGAAGGGAAAACGCCGCAGATGACTCAACGACGCCTGCCCGGTGCCGAAGTCGTCGAGGGCGATACGCACGCCGCGACGCTTGAGTTCGTGTAAGACACGTGCGGCGACCCGAAGATCGGTCTCCAGCGTGTCCTCGGTGATCTCCAGGATCAATCGCTCGGGAATCAGGCGCTGCTGATCGAGGCGCTCCAAAAGACGTTGCGCAAAGTCCTCGTCGTGCAGCAGGCGGGCGCTCAGGTTGATCGAAAGTACGGCCTCTGGTGTGGGACGACTTGTCTGTATCTGGTCCAGTGCCCAGTCGCTGATGGCAGTGCACAGACCGGCATCGGCCAGGGCATTCATGAACGACGCGGGACGCAGCATGCCCTGTTCGGCATGCGGCCAGCGGAGCAGGGACTCGTAGCAATGGACATGGCCGTCGCCGAGCGCCACCACCGGCTGAAAATGCAGCGCCAGATTGTGCTGGCCGACGGCATCACGCAGTTCGTTCTCCAGCGCGTGTTGCGCCGCAGCGGCCTTGCTGAGATCTTCGCTGACGAAGCGCAGACCCGATCCCTCATCGCGCTTTGCGGCATACATGGCCGTATCCGCCAGCTGGATCAGCCGGTCCGGGTCGTTGCCGTCGTCAGGTGCCACGGCGATTCCGATCGACGCCCCGCTATGAAATATGCGTCCGTCGTGCTCGAAGGGGCGCTGAATGGCGCTGAGTGCCTTTTTTGCCAGCCGCGACATTTCATCGCGCTCGTGAAGGTTTTCGAGCAACACCGCGAATTCGTCGCCACCGAAACGCGCGATCAGGTCGTCCTGACGGAACACCTTGCGCAGACGACGGCTGATCTCGATCAACACCTGGTCACCGGCAGCATGTCCGTAGCTGTCGTTGACCTGCTTGAAGCGGTCGAGGTCCAGGAACAGCAATCCGATCAGCATGTCCCGTTGCTGCGCCGCTGCAATGCCCTCGGCCAGGTGGCGGCGAAACAGTGTCCGATTTGGCAGGCCGGTCAGGCTGTCATGATGGGAAAGATGGTCGAGCGCCTGTTCGCGGTCACGCAGTCGGGACTGCAGGTCGCGAAAGGCGCTGAACAAGTCGCGTGTCTCACGCAGCGCAGGCTGCTCGTTGTTGTGCGCCCCCGGCATATTGGACAGCGCGAGCAGCGGGCGCACAATCAGCCGGTCGAGGCTGAGATAGGCCACGATCCCGAGCAGAATCATCAGCACAACGGCGCCGAAAAGAAAGGCGGCGAGGACCCTGTTGACGTCGCTGATGGCCTCGCCTGGCGGCCGTCTATCCAGCGCGGCGTGCAAGTCAACGAGGCGCTGTTGCAAGTCTTTCAGCAGCGGTGCGACAGCGTCGCTGAGACAGCGGGCAGGGTCTATGCAAACCTCGTGTGATTCGCCCGCCGCGGCAACCAGTTTTCCGGCGGTGCTGCGCAACGCCGCAGTAGTCCGAACGATAGCCTGGCTGCCCGGCGCCCCGTCATCCTCTGCGAGTTGTGTGACTTTGCCGCTGAGCTGCGTCAAGGCTTTGCCGAGGCGCTGTCTCGCCGTGTCGTTCGGTGACAGCACATAGTCGTGCAGTTGCTGTTGCGACGCATGTAGCTGTGTGAGTGTATCGTGATAGAGGCGGCCAGCTTGTGCGTGCTGCGCTGCGGCTTGTGCAATACCTGCGTTGAGCGAAACGACATGGCGGTAGGCCATCAGCGCGCTGATGGTGAACAGGACGGCCAGCGCAATGCCTATCTGAGCGACGCGGATGCGATAGCTGGGCGGCTTTGCGGCGCCGTTGTCGGATAGAGATGTCGGCTTGTGCATGGCTGCCATGGCGGTGCATCAGCACGTCTTGCCGAGACCCCGGACGACCCACGACATGCGGAAATAATCAGCCGTCCCAGCGCTTGAAGCGCCGTCGACAGTAGGCGAGCAGCTCGTCATAGCGTCGAAAATGATGGGTGAAGTGGGTCTCGGCCGGTTCGTCGAACTCGCACCAATCGTTACTGTAGTCGCGGCAGACCTGCGGCCGCGTTGCGTAGATGTCGCAGGCGCCATTCGGCTGCAGGTGCTCGCAGTGTCCGCGGATGAGCAGATACCAGCCGTCATTGTCGCGGTAGACCTCGACGTTCTGATGCGATATCTGCCACAGCACGTGGTCGAAATCGGCCTTCGACCGGAGTGTCCCCAAGGCCTCGGTGGTGTAGGTACAACAGGTGGATCCCAGACAGCGGCTGCATTTGTTGTCGACCGGGATTGCCGATTCGCTCATGCAGGTGCTGGGCCGCCGCTCTTGGGCCTGCGCCGACGCCGTCGCGGCTGGTCTCCCGCCGATCCCCCGCCGACGGCCTTCTGTTTTCTTCCTTTGGACGGCGGGCCTCGGCGCTGACCGCTATCGCGGCGCTGCAGCCGATCGGTCTTGTCGATTCGCACCCGGCTGGCCGGGTCGACATCGGGCAGGAGATCGAGAGAAACCGGCTGCACAGTAATTTTATGCCCGATGTACTGCTCAATATCGGGCAGCGAAAACGCGTAGGTCTCACACACAAATGAGATTGCATCACCCTCGGCGCCCGCGCGGGCGGTGCGTCCGATACGGTGTACATAGTCTTCCGCGTCTTCGGGCAGGTCATAATTGACCACATGGGTCACGCCTTCGATGTGCAGTCCGCGCGCGGCGACGTCGGTGGCCACCAGGACCGCGACCTCGCCGCCGGAAAAACGTTTGAGCAGACTGAGGCGCTTCTTTTGCGGTACGTCGCCGGACAGGATTGCCGCGGGGTACCCGTTACCCTCGAGAAAGCCCCATACCTTGTCGGCCTCGCGTTTGGTGTTGATGAATACGATCACGCGCGACTCGCCGAGCTGCCGCATGAGCCCGATCAGCAGGCGCACCTTTTCGTCGTTGGCCACCATGTAGGCGGTCTCTTTGACCCGGTCTGCGGTGATCTGCTCCGCTTCGATGACCACCTTCTGCGGATTGTTCATATGCTCATAGGCAAGCTCGGTCACCCGGTACGACAGGGTCGCCGAAAACAGCATACCCTGACGGTTTTCGGGGGTCGGGCAACGCCGCAGCAGATAGCGGATGTCTTTGATGAAGCCCAGATCGAACATGCGATCCGCCTCGTCGAGGACCAGCACCTGGATCGCCCGCAGATCGAAGACATGCTGTTTGAAATAGTCGATAATCCGGCCAGGGGTGCCGATCAGGATATCCACCCCCTCTTCCAGGGCCTTGCGCTGACTCTCGTAGCCGGTGCCGCCGAAGACCACGCGCACCTTGAGTCCGGTGTGCGCCGCGAGCACGCAGGCGTCGTTGTAGATCTGCACCGCCAGTTCCCGGGTCGGCGCCAACATGAATGCCCGCGGTTGGTTGGGCCGGCGCGACAACTCGGCCGGTTCCTGATCCAGTTCGTGGAGCGTGGCCAGAAGGAACGCCGCCGTCTTCCCGGTGCCGGTTTGTGCCTGGCCGGCGATGTCGCGGCCGTCGAGGGCAATTGGCAGTGTTTCGGCCTGGATCGGCGTACAGTATTCGAAGCCTGCATCGCGAATACCGCGCATAATGGCCTCGGAAAAAGGGAAACTGTCGAATCGGATCTTGCTCAGGTGTTTGTCGCTCATGGCGCGCTAGGATACCTGAATTCCGGGGTCTGAAGCGCCAAGGGCTTGAATTAAGCGGACTGATCGGCTGAAATGCCGGGAATTGCGCGAAGGCCGACACCTGGGCGGCGCACACATGCGGGACCCGCCCGCGAAACCGGCAACCCGGCAGGGCGCCGGTTCCTGAATTCCCAAGCTATCTGGAGACAGTCAGTGAGTGACAAGATCGTTCATGTTACGGACGACAATTTTGAGAATGAGGTATTACAGTCCTCAGCACCTGTGCTGGTAGACTACTGGGCCGAGTGGTGCGGTCCCTGCAAGATGATTGCCCCGGTGCTGGACGAGATCGCCGGTGAATACCAGGGGCGGGTGAAGATCGCCAAATTGAATATTGACGACAATCCGAACACGCCGCCGCGTTACGGCATTCGTGGTATCCCGACGCTGATGCTGTTCAAGGACGGCGAGGTCGAAGCGACCAAGGTGGGTGCGGTTTCAAAGTCGCAGCTTACCGCCTTTATCGATAGCAACCTCTAGAATATAGGCGCGCGGCCGCGCCGCGTCTCTGGATGCTGGACGCATGGCGTGCGCGTGCTAAACTTGCGGCTGGTCTCCCTCGAGGCCGTTCTTCCCGTCGATTTTTTCATGAAGAAACAGGCGCTACTGCGCCTTTCCCCCAACAATCCCGACCGAACGACGTGTTCCCAAGGCTGGACATGAACCTAACTGAACTCAAGAAAATGCCTGTTCCCGAGCTCAACGCGCTCGCGCAGTCGATGAATATCGAGGGCGTTGCCCGCTCACGCAAACAGGATCTTATCTTCGCCATACTCAAGGCGCATGCCAAGAAGGGCGAGGACATCTACGGCGACGGTGTCTTGGAGATCCTGTCCGACGGTTTCGGCTTCTTGCGTTCGGAGGATTCCTCCTACCTGGCAGGGCCCGACGACATCTACGTGTCCCCCAGTCAGATACGGCGTTTCAGCCTGCGTACCGGCGATACCATCTCCGGGAAGATTCGGCCACCCAAGGACAACGAGCGCTATTTCGCGATGCTCAAGGTCGACTCGATTAATTTCGACAAGCCCGAAAATGCGAAGAACAAGATTCTGTTCGAGAATTTCACGCCGCTGTTCGCCAACAAGAAGTTTCATCTGGAGATGGGTAACGGCAGCACCGAGGACATCACCGCGCGGACTATCGAACTCTGTGCACCCATCGGCAAGGGACAACGCGGTCTGATTGTCTCGCCGCCAAAGGCCGGCAAGACCATGCTGATGCAGAATATCGCTCAGTCGATTGCAAGCAATCACCCGGAATCTCACCTGATTGTCTTGTTGATCGATGAACGACCGGAAGAGGTCACGGAGATGAAGCGCTCAGTGCGCGCCGAGGTGATCTCATCGACGTTCGACGAGCCGGCGGCACGGCATGTGCAGGTCGCCGAGATGGTGATCGAAAAGGCCAAGCGCCTGGTCGAGCACAAGAAGGACGTCGTTATCCTGCTCGATTCCATTACGCGCCTGGCGCGGGCCTACAACACCGTCATTCCGTCCTCGGGTAAGGTCCTGACCGGCGGTGTCGATGCGAATGCGCTGCAGAAGCCGAAACGTTTCTTTGGCGCTGCGCGTAATGTCGAGGAAGGGGGGTCGTTGACCATCATCGCGACGGCGCTGGTCGAAACCGGTTCGCGCATGGACGATGTGATCTACGAGGAGTTCAAGGGCACCGGGAACATGGAGGTGCACCTGGACCGCCGCATCGCGGAGAAACGCATCTTCCCGGCGATCAACATCAACCGCTCGGGTACGCGGCGCGAAGAGCTGCTGATGCCAGAGAACGAACTGCAGAAGATGTGGATCCTGCGCAAGATCCTGCACCCGATGGACGAGCTCGCGGCAATGGAGTTTTTGTACGACAAACTCAAGGCCACCAAGACCAATCAGGAGTTCTTCGACGCCATGCGGTCGAAGGCCTGAGCCCGAAGAGGCCAAACCGCGACCGAAGTAGAACCCGCCGGCACAAACGCAGTCGCTGAGCATAACGCTTCAATCCCAACGGCGCCTCGCCAAGCGAGTCGAGTCGCACTGCGGCAACTGCGTTGGCGTATCCTCTTGCGCATGAGACAGTTCGATTTGCTTTTCCGTTTGCGGCCTGTGCGCCTTTGAGAACGCCGTGTTGCCGACGCCGCACCGTGGGATTACGACTGCCATGCTGCTCGCCGCCGGTCGCGGCGAACGTATGCGGCCGCTTACCGATCAGATCCCCAAGCCGCTGCTGACGGTCGCCAGCAAGCCGCTGATCGTCTGGCATATCGAACGCCTGGCGTGTGCCGGGGTGCGGGACCTCGTGATCAATCACGCACATCTGGGCCAGCAGATCGAGCAGCGCCTGGGTGATGGAAGCCGCTGGGGCCTGCGGATCCGCTATTCCGCCGAGGGAGAGGGCCGCGCACTGGAGACCGGTGGCGGGATCTTTCGCGCCCTGCCGATGCTGGGCGATGGGCCCTTTCTGGTGGTCAACGCAGACATTTGGACGAACGTCGATGTCGCGCGACTCGGGCTGGCCGACGCGGACCTGGCGTGCCTGGTGATGGTAGACAACCCTCCCCAGCATGCCACGGGTGATTTCCGCCTCGATCATGGCCGGCTGTATGCAGAGGGTGAGCCACGGCTGACCTTCAGTGGTGTCGGCATCTATCGCGCCACGCTGTTTGCCGCCTGTCGGCCCGGCGCCTTCCCGCTCGCGCCGCTGCTGCGCGATGCTATGCGCCAGGGCAGGGTCTCCGGCGTGCATCATCGTGGTGAGTGGGTCGATGTGGGTACGCCGCAACGGCTCGCCGAGCTCGAGCGCGCGTTGAGCGGCTGAAAACGGGTAACCTAGGCCCATGGGACAGGAGATATCCGGCAGCGAGTTCGACGACGCGGCATTCGCCGAGTTTCGCCACCGCCTCGACGACGAGACCCGGCTGCTGGCCGAGTGGCTCGCGCAGGGCAGGCTGAACTGCGCGGAGCGGCGAATCGGCTTCGAGATCGAGGCCTGGCTGATCGACGGTGACGCCCGACCCGCGGCACAGAACCAGGAGTTTCTGGCTGCGGTCGATGATCCCTACGTGGTGCCTGAGCTGGCGCGCTTCAACTTTGAGATCAACTCTGATCCCCTGCCGGTGGCGCCCGGGGCTTTCGATGCCATGCACGATGCCCTGCTCGCACGTTGGCAGAACTGCCAGGACTCGGCCACCGGGATCGGCCTGCGTCCACTCTTGATCGGCATTCTGCCCACGGTGCACAGCGGCGACCTGGTACTCGACAATATGTCGCCGCTGGAGCGCTACAAGGCGCTGAACGACCAGGTGTTTCGGCTGCGCCATGGACAGCCGATCGTGCTCGACATCGAGGGTGTCGAACATCTTGCGCATCGGCATCAGGATGTGATGCTGGAGTCCGCCACCACCTCACTGCAGGTCCATGTCGAAGTGGATGCAGCCGAGGCGGCACGGGCGTTCAATATCTGCAAGATGATCTCTGCGGTGACCGTGGGTGCGGCCGCCAATTCGCCGTTCCTGTTCGAGCGTCAGCTCTGGCGGGAGACGCGTATACCCCTGTTCGAACAGGCAGTAGCCGTCGGCGGCAGCGATTACAGCAAGCGCGTGACCTTCGGCATCCGCTATGCGCAGGACAGCATCCTCGAGTGTTTCGAGGCCAACCTTTGGCGTTACCCCGTTATTCTGCCGGACCTGATGGATACCGCACCCGACGCGTTGGCGCATTTGCGCCTGCACAATGGCACCATATGGCGCTGGAATCGCCCGTTGATCGGCTTCGATTCAGCGGGGGTGCCGCACTGTCGCATTGAGCACCGGGTGATCGCGGCCGGCCCCACAGCGCGTGATGCCATCGCGAATGTCGCGTTGTTTCTCGGTCTGTTCGAGGCGTTGATGCGCTCGCCGCAGTCGCTCGAGACGCGCCTGCCCTTTGCGGATGCGTGCAGCAACTTCTATGCGGCGGCACGCTTTGGCCTTGCCGCGGAGGTATCCTGGCTCGATGGCGTGAAGGCTAGGTTGCAGGATCTGTTGCTGTCGCAATTGCTTGATACGGCCGGCGAGGGCCTG
Organism: Chromatiaceae bacterium; assembly: GCA_024639005.1. Taxonomy (GTDB): domain Bacteria; phylum Pseudomonadota; class Gammaproteobacteria; order Chromatiales; family Chromatiaceae; genus Thiosocius. The sequence goes on from JAHEJD010000018.1 coordinate 29,932, forward strand.
GCACTGGCCGGGCTGCCCCAGGCAGAGATTGCGCAGTGGCTGGGGATTGTCCGGGCGCGTGCCGCGCAGCACCAGACCGGAGCGGACTGGCAGATCGCCTGGGTGAAACGGCATGGCCGAGATTTTGGCCGCCTGGTCGACGCCTATGCCGAACGGCAGGCAGGCAACCTGGCGGTGAGCAACTGGAGTTTGGAGTGACTGACTTGTTACGCGAAGTGGACGAGATGCCGTTGTCTGTGCTTGATACCCCGGCCAGCAGTCTGCATGACATCCTGGGTGGTCCGACGCTGTTCCACCTGGCCGGGCAGCGCGAGCCTGCGCTGTTCGTATCCGTATTGATGCATGGCAACGAGACCAGCGGCTGGGATTCGATTCGCCAGGTGCTGCGAGGTTTTCGCAGTGGCGAAGGCCTCGATCTGCCACGTTCGCTGAGCCTGTTCGTCGGCAATACCGCTGCGGCCAAGGTCGGTGTCAGGCATCTGCCGGACCAGCCGGATTACAATCGCGTCTGGCCCGGCAGCGAGACCAGCGGCACGCCGGAGCACGACCTGATGCGCCAGGTGGTAGACACCATGGCCGGCCGAGAGATCTTCGCCTCGGTCGATGTGCACAACAACACCGGGCTCAATCCACACTACGCCTGCGTCAACGTGCTCGAGCATCAGTCGCTGCATCTCGCGGCCTTGTTTGGTCGTATCGTGGTGTATTTCGTGCGCCCGCGCGGTGTGGCCTCGATGGCAATGGCCGCGCTGGGGCCCTCGGTGACCCTGGAATGCGGCAAAGTGGGCCAGCCACGCGGGGTCGAGCATGCAGCCGAGTACCTTGAGGCCTGCCTGCATCTTGCGGAGATTCCCAGCCATCGGGTGGCGACGCACGACATCGACCTTTATCACACCGTGGCCATCGTTCGGGTGCCGCCGCAGCACGAGTTTTCCTTCGGTGACGGCCAGGCCGAGATCAGCTTCTCACGCAATCTCGATACCATGAACTTTCGTGAACTCCCGGTCGGTAGCCTGATCGCCGAATGCAATGGCGCGCTGCGCAAGCCGCTGGATGTCCGCGACGAGCAGGATCATGCGGTCGCGGAGCGTTATTTTCGTGTCGAAGATGGCCGCCTGGTCACCCGCGTGCCGGTCATGCCCTCGATGTTGACCTGTAATCCCGAGGTTATCCGACAGGATTGCCTGTGTTACCTGATGGAGCGCTATAACGATCATCTGGCCGATGCAGGCTAAGCGCCGTGGAGAAAGGGTTGACCCCAATCGTTATCGATATCGAGGCCTCGGGATTCGGTCGGGGCAGTTACCCCGTGGAGGTCGGTCTGGTCCTACCGGACGGCGCGCGCCACTGTTACCTGATTACACCGGCGCGTCACTGGCGGCATTGGGACGAAGAGGCGGAAAAGATCCACGGCATCACGCGTGAGGCCCTGTCCAGTTATGGGCGTTCGCTGCACGACGTCGCGTCTCGCTTGAACGCGCTGCTGGGTAAGAAGACCGCTTACAGCGATGCCTGGTCATTCGATATGTCCTGGCTGGGGAAGCTGTACGACGCGGCAGGCATACGGCAGACATTCCGGGTGGCAGACATCATCGGCCTGATCGACGAGGAACAGCGCAGCCGCTGGCATGCGGTAAAGCAACAAGTGGTCGAGGAGTTGGGCCTGCACCGCCATCGAGCAAGTGGCGATGCGCGCATCCTGCAGGAGACCTGGCGGCGTATCAGTCGACACGCCGCCCAAATCAGTGGCTAGCGGTCTTTCAGCCGGTACCAGACCAATCCGGCCATCTCATGCAGGATCAGATAGCTGCGTCCGAGCCTGCCCGGGTGCGGCAGCCAGTCGCCGAACTCGCCCGGTTGCCGCAGCGCAGGCGGCACATGCAGGAAGGCGAAGGGTGCCGGGATGGCGTTGATACCTGCGGCCCGGGCACTGAGCATTGCGCGTGGCATATGGAATGCGTGGGTCACCAGCAGGACGCGCCCGAGTCCCTGTTTCTCAAGGATATCTGCGCTGAATTCCGCATTCTCCCAGGTGTCGCGGCTGGTGTCCTCGACCGCCAGCGCAGTCACGCCGGCGCGCCCCTGCAGCCAGTCGGCGCCGAGTTCCGCTAAAGACGAGGTGTCGCCCTGGACACTGCCACCGCTGAGCACGATCGGCAGGCCGGTCTGTCGATGCAGCGCCAGGGCGTAATCGATGCGTTCCAGGCTCCTCGCGTCCAAGGCATCGGCCCCACCGTATTCCGCGTTGGAGCGGCGCACACCGGCCAGCAGCACGAGGATTGCATCGGCACGGCTGTTGCGCAGTTCCTCCGCCGACGGTGCCGGGATGGTCTCGAGGTGCTCGGCCAGCCAGTCGACCGCGACTGGCGTCGACAGTCCGTACAGCCCGACGATGCCCAGCAGTATCAGCAGGCGGCCGATGGGCCGGCGTATCAACAGCCAGCCGACCAGCAGCAGCAGGATCAGGCTGCCCGGCGGCAGCACGAACAGCTTCAGGATCGCGCGGGTCGCGACATCGAGCTCCATCAGCCAGCCAGCAGCGGGTCCGCCTGCAGGTCGGCGTGATAGGACGAGCGCACCATCGGGCCACTCGCGACATTGGAGAACCCCATGCGCTCGCCGACCTCGCGCAGTTGCGAAAATTCTTCCGGGGTGACGAAGCGATCGACCGGCAGGTGGTCGCGACTCGGTTGCAGATATTGCCCGAGGGTCAGCATCTCGCAGCCGTGAGCGCGCAGATCGCGCATCACTTCTTCGACCTCGGTACGCGTCTCGCCGAGGCCGAGCATGATGCCGGACTTGGTCGGGACCGTCGGATGCCGGGCCTTGAAGCGCTGCAGCAGGTCCAGCGACCACCGGTAATCGGCGCCCGGGCGTGCCTGGCGGTAGAGCCGTGGCACGGTCTCGAGGTTGTGATTGAAGACGTCCGGTGGTTGATCGGCGAGGCACTCGATGGCGACCTGCATGCGGCCACGAAAATCCGGCACCAGGATCTCGACCGTCGTCGTCGGGGTCAGGGTGCGCACGGCCGTGATGCAGTCGGCGAAGTGACCGGCGCCGCCGTCGCGCAGGTCGTCGCGATCGACCGAGGTGATGACCACATACCGGAGCGCCATCGCGGCGATCGCCTCGGCGAGTTGGCGCGGCTCGGCGGCGTCGAGTGGCCGGGGCTTGCCGTGTGCCACATCACAAAAGGGACAGCGCCGGGTGCAGATGTCGCCCATGATCATGAAGGTCGCCGTGCCGTGGTTGAAGCATTCGCCCAGATTGGGGCACTGCGCCTCTTCACAGACTGAGCTGAGCCCATGCTCGCGCAGGATCTGCTTGATCCGCGTGACCCCTGGGCCGCTCGGCGGTCTGGCGCGGATCCAGCGCGGCTTACGCTTGACCTCGGTGGTGGGTTCGACCTTGACCGGGATCCGGCTCACTTTGTCGCGACCCCGCTGATGAGTCTGCGGCTGCCGGCGTGACGGCGCGTCGTAGGGCTTGTTCGGCATGTTCGCCTGAGATCATAGAGACAGGATTCGATGCGAAGATTGTAGCGCTTTCTGTATCGCCCAAGCCGTTTTCTGCGCAGGGGTTAAGGAGGCCCCGTTTGGGGCATCGCGTCAGCGGTGGTCCCTTCTCCCGCCGGGAGAAGGACAGGATGAGGGAAAGCAAAATGAACGCGCGATCATTCTCGCTCCCCTCACCCCCGCCCTCTGTGCAGGAGACGGCGTGTCGGTTGCGATCCTGCTGAATCAATCAAGCCCGACAGTCTGCTCGGTTCCGCGGAGGTATACAGCCTGTCGGACTTGACCGTTTGCGGCGAAAGTCACTGGGAGCGAATCAAATCAGGTAATCGTCTGAGGAGAATAGCCCCGCTATTTGACGAAGAGGGTAAGCGCAGTTGATCGCTATCCAGGGATTTGCAGCCAAACAGCGTTAAGTCCGACAGGCTGTATACTGCCGCGGATTCCAACCTTCTATGAGATACAGCAAATGAGCGAGTTCGGTGTCTTTACCCTGTTTCTGTTCGGTCTGGCGGTGGTCATCCTGTTCCTGGGCGTCAAGTCGATACCCCAGGGCAACGAGTGGACGGTCGAGCGCTTCGGCAGGTTCACCCGCAGCCTGCGCCCGGGGCTGAACCTGATCGTGCCGGTGGTCGATCGGATTGGACAAAAGCTCAATATGATGGAGCAGGTGCTGGATGTGCCGACCCAGGAGATCATCACCAAAGACAACGCGATGGTGTCGGTAGACGGCGTGGTCTTCTATCAGGTCCTGGATGCGGCCAAGGCGGCCTATGAGGTCAGCAACCTGGAATATGCCACGCTCAATCTGACCATGACCAATATCCGAACCGTCATGGGATCGATGGATCTCGACGAGCTGCTGTCGAAGCGCGATGAGATCAACGCACGCCTGCTGACCGTAGTCGACGAGGCGACCACGCCCTGGGGTGTCAAGGTGACCCGGATCGAGATCAAGGACATCAGCCCGCCGTTGGATCTGGTGGAATCGATGGCGCGCCAGATGAAGGCCGAACGTGACAAGCGCGCGGCGATCCTTGAGGCGGAGGGCGCGCGCCAGGCCGAGATCCTCAAGGCCGACGGCGACAAGCAGGCGGCGATCCTGCAGGCCGAGGGTGAAAAGGAGGCCGCCTTCCGTGAGGCCGAGGCGCGCGAACGTCTCGCCGAGGCCGAGGCCAGGGCGACCACCATGGTGTCGGACGCGATCGCCAAGGGCGATGTCCAGGCGGTGAATTACTTCGTCGCGCAGAAGTACGTTGAGGCCCTGCAGACCATCGGCACCGCGCCCAACCAGAAGCTGATCTTCATGCCGATGGAGGCCAGCGGCGTGATTGGCGCCATCGGTGGCGTGGCGGAGCTGGCGAAGAGCGCCATGCAGAAGGGCGGCGCATGATTGCTGGATATGAGCTCGATTTCTGGCACTGGTGGATCCTCGGGTTGGCCCTGATCATCGCCGAGACCTTGCTGCCAGGAACCTATTTCCTGTGGATGGGGGTCTCGGCCGTCGCGCTCGGCGTTCTGGCCTGGCTCTTTCCCGTGATGGGCTGGGAGATCCAGCTGATGCTGTTTGCGCTGTTGTCCCTGGCGAGCATCGTCGGCTGGCGGATGTGGCAGCGCAGGCACCCGGACGAGAGCGATCAGCCAATGCTGAACCGTCGCGCTGAGCAGTACATCGGGCGGGTGTTCGTGCTCGAGGCGGCGATCGAGAACGGTTTCGGCAAGGTGCGAGTCGCTGACAGCCTATGGCGGGTCAAGGGCGCGGATGCGCCCGTCGGGAGCCGGGTGCGCGTGACCTCGGCGGACGGTATTATTCTAGTGGTTGAGTCGGCGGATTGATGAGTAACGCGCTCCGCTGAGCGCATCAAAGAAAGACTATCAGCAGGCAAGTAAACGGCAGCAAGGACCGCAGATAACCCTAGCCTGCATCCCCCCGCTCTCTACTCAGGGCATTTCCCCATCATGCTTGGTCAGGATGCAGTACATCGCATCCACCATCTCCATGGTCGAGGCATCCAGCGCGGCGGCGCCCACCTCCGGGGGCAGTTCGGCCAAGCGCCAGATCGGCGCGCGGATCTGCTGGACCACGTCCTCGATCAGCAGGTCGGAGTCGATGCCGCCGCTGAACTGGACGGCGATGTGCAAGACGGCGATCTCGCGGGCCAGCCCGCCGGCGACTTCTTCCGGGCGCGTCAGGTGCTTGAACGAGTCGACAAACGAGTTAGGGAGCTGCCAGACGCGGGAGAGTTCCGCCGCAAACTGCATGGCATCGATGCCGATCAGCTGCTGCTCTTGATACAGACGCGCGTCCAGGCCTTCGTCAGAGTATGCCAACGCCTGGCGGCACTCCTTCGGGTAGCGGCTGAACAATACCAGGTGGCCGATGTCGTGCAGCAGCCCGCGCACGAACATGCTCTCGGGGCTGCGCATGCCGGCGCCCTCGGCGATCGCCTGCGCGAGAAACCCGCAGTGCACGCTGCGATACCAGAAGGTATCGATATCCATCAGCTCGTTGGACAAGCCGGCGAATGCCTCGGAGACGCTGGCGGCCAGCGCCAGATCATGGATCTTCTGCATCCCGAGGATGTTGGCGGCGCGCGTAATGGTGTCGACCTGTGCGCGAAAGCCGTAGAACGCGCTGTTCGCCATGCGCAGTACCCGTGCGGCCAGCGCCGGATCCAGTGACAGTATCTGTGCGGCATCGGCCATCGATGCGTTCTCGGAATCCATCACCTCCCGCAGTCGCAGATAGACATCGGGCAACGAGAGCGACTCCAGCGAGTCGTACAGAAGTTCATCCAGTTGAAGTGCTGCTGACATGTCGCGGGCCTGCCGGGCTGGCATAGGAAAATTCTCTGTCCCTTCCTATCGGCCGCCCAAAGCCGCCCTTGAGCATCAACTACCGGCAGGAAACGCCTGGGATCGGAGGCTTGAGGTCGTCGATCGGGTCTTGCCTGCCCCAGCGGTATTTGGACATGCTCAGAGCAGCACGCGCTCGATGCCGCCGGCCTTGGCCTTGGCAAGGAAGGCCTCCTGCCAGCGCTCACCCAGCAGGTGCCTGGCGAGCTCGACCACGATGTAGTCTGTCTGCAGGCCGGTTTCATCGCTGTAGCGGGCGAGACCCTGTTGGCAGGCGGGACAGCTGGTCAGCATCTTGACCTGCCCGATGGTCTTGTCATTACCGGTGAGCGCCCGAATGCCGTTGTGCAGCTCTTCCGCCTTGCGGAAGCGCAGCTGGTTGGCGATGTCCGGGCGGGCGGTGCCGAGCGTGCCGGCCTCGCCACAGCAGCGGTCGGACCCGGTCACCGCTTGGCCGAGCAGGCTGCCGGCGACCTTGAGCGGGTCGTGCTGCTTCATGGGCGAGTGACAGGGGTCGTGATACAGGTACTGCACGCCCTGCACTGCGTCGATCTTCATGCCCTTCTCCATCAGATACTCGTGGATGTCGAGTAGCCGGCAGCCGGGAAATATCTTCTCGAACTCGTACTTGAGCAGCTGATCCATGCAGGTACCGCAGGATACGACCACCGTTCTGATGTCCATGTAGTTCAGCGTATTGGCGACGCGGTGGAACAGCACCCGGTTTTCGGTAGTGATGCGCTGTCCCTTGTCGTGCAGCCCGGCCGAGGTCTGCGGATAGCCGCAGCACAGGTAGCCGGGGGGCAGCACGGTCTGCGCGCCGGTCTCGTAGAGCATCGCCAGCGTCGCCAGGCCGATGTCGGAGAACAGGCGTTCCGAGCCGCAGCCAGGGAAGTAGAACACCGCCTCGCTGTCGTCATCGAGCCGGGCCGCGTCGCGGATGATCGGGATCATGGTGCGATCCTCGAGGCCGAGTTCGCTGCGATAGGAGCGCTTCGGCAGTTCGACGCGGATCGGTCGGCGGACCAGCTCAAGCGCGATCTCGCGGATCTTCGGCTTGCCCGTGGTGGCCTGAGGAATACTCTCCGGTCGCCCGAGTAGCCGGGTCTTGCTTGCCAGATCATGCGCCAGGGTCAGGCCCTTGAAGCCCCAGTCCAGCATCCCCTTGCGCAGGACCTTGATGGTTCGAGGATCGGTCGCATTCAAAAACTGCATCGCCGCCCAGGTGCCGGGGTTGAAGCGTTTCTTTCCACGCTCGGTGAGGATCTTGCGCATGCGGATGGTGACTTCGCCGAAATCGATATCCACCGGGCACGGGCTTTCGCATTTGTGACAGACGGTGCAGTGATCGGCGATGTCGTTCATCTCGTCGAAGTGCTCGAGCGATAGTCCGCGTCGGGTCTGTTCTTCGTACAGAAAGGCCTCGATTACCAGTCCGGTGCCGAGGATCTTATTGCGGGGCGAATACAGGAGATTGGCGCGCGGCACATGCGTCATGCACTCGGGTTTGCATTTGCCGCAGCGCAGGCAGTGTTTGACATCGTCGTTGAGCGCACCCAGCTCGCTCTCTTCGAGGATGATGGCCTCCTGTTGGACCAGGCGCAGTGACGGCGTGTAGGCGCCGGTCAGCCCGGACCCGGGCATCAGCTTGCCGCGATTGAAATACTGCTGCGGATCGACCTGCTGCTTGTAATCGACGAACCGCGCGAGTTTGTCCTCATCCAGGTAGCGAACTTTGGTCAGGCCGATGCCGTGCTCGCCCGAGATGACGCCGCCGAGCGATTGCGCCAGCTGCATAATGCGCGCGACCATGCGATCGGCCTCGTGCAACATCTGGTAGTTGTGCGAGTGCACCGGGATATTGGTGTGCACATTGCCGTCACCGGCATGCATATGCAGGGCGACGAACAGGCGATTGTTGCGGATCTCGGCGTGCGTCGCCTGCAGCGTGTCGCGCAGGGATTCCAGGGGTGAGCCCTGGAAGATCTCGCGCAGCGCTTGTTTGACCTCGTTGCGGTAAGACACCACGACGTCGCGCCGCAGCAGCAGATCGAGCAGCGTGTCGCCATCGCGCAGGCGGCAGGCCTCCTCGGTGAACAACAAGTCGGTCTGAGGATCTGTGATCAAGTCGGCGGCCGGTGCATCCATCCGGTCCAACAATGTCCGCCAGCGCCGTCGTACCTGGCTGAGCAGGTCGCGCGCCAGCAGGAACTTGTTGCGGTCGATGTCGCTCGATTCCTCGTCCTTGCCGGGCGGCGGCGTGCGTTCCTGCAGCAGACGAGCGAATGCCTCGACGACCTGCAGTTTGTTGGCGATCGACTGTTCGATGTTGATGCGTTCGATCCCGCGGCTGTAGTCGGCCAGTCTGTCCAGTGGGATGACGACGTCCTCGTTGATCTTGAACGCGTTGGTATGCGCCGAGATCGCCGCGGTGCGTGCGCGATCGAGCCAGAAGCGCTGGCGCGCTTCGGCACTGATCGCGATGAAACCCTCGGCCTCGCGGGCGTTGGCCAGTCGGACCACCGTGGAGGCCGCAGCGGCGACCGCCTGTTCGTCATCGCCCACCAGATCCGCAATCAGCACCATCTTCGGGCGATCGCGGCGTGCGGCCTTGGTCGCGTAATTGACGGCCTTCACATAGCGCTCGTCGAGGTGCTCGAGGCCGGCTATCTGCACCTCGGGCAGGCCTTTCACATGGTCGACGATCTCGACGATGGCCGGCACTGCGGTGCCGAGGTCGGTGCCAAAGAACTCCAGGCAGACGGTGCGCACGTGGGTCGGCATGCGATGCAGCACGAAACGCGCCGAGGTGATGAGGCCGTCGCAGCCCTCCTTTTGGACCCCGGGCAGACCGGACAGGAACTTGTCGGTGACGTCCTTGCCAAGGCCGGTCTTGCGGAACGACTGACCGGGCATCTCGAGCAGCTCCGGCTCGCCCTTTGGCGTGCGGCCGTCGGCCGCATAGCGCGTGATCCGAAAGCGCACCGTCTGCTGCTCGTGGATCTTGCCCAGATTGTGACCGAGGCGCTCGACCTCGAGCCAGTCGGCCTGCGGGGTCACCATGCGCCAACTCACCAGGTTGTCGAGCGTGGTGCCCCACAGCACCGCTTTCTTGCCGCCGGCGTTCATCGCGATGTTGCCGCCGATGGTCGAGGCGTCTTGCGAGGTGGGGTCGACCGCGAACGCCAGGCCGTGGGCGCCGGCCAGCTCCGACACCCGCTTGGTCACCACGCCGGCGCCCGTGCGCACCGTGGCAACGGTGCCGTCGACACCGGGCAGCTCTCTAGGCTCCACCGCCGACAGCGCCTCGAGCTTCTCGGTGTTGATCACGGCGCAGTGCGCGTCCAGCGGCACCGCCGAGCCGGTGTAGCCGGTACCGCCGCCACGCGGGATCAGGGTAAGGCGGCAGTTGATGCAGGCCTTGACGATCGCGGCCACCTCGTCCTCGCGATCCGGTGAGATCACCACGAACGGCATCTCGACCCGCCAGTCGGTGGCATCGGTCGCATGCGAGACGCGCGCCAGACCGCTGAAGTCGATGTTGTCCCTGCGTGTGATCGTGCTCAATACGCGCCGTACCCGGTCGCGCAATGCGCGGCGTTCACCGAAGCAGTTGGAGAAGCGATCGACCGCGGTGCGCGCGGCCTCGAGCAGGCGCGCGGCGTCGGCGTTGTCGTTGAGTCGCTGTTCGAACTGTTCCAGGCGATGGTTGAGCGCCTGGAGCAGGGCATCACGGCGGTCGACATCGTTTATGAGATCGTCCTGCAGGTAGGGGTTGCGCTCGACCACCCACATGTCGCCCAGGATCTCGAACAGCATGCGGGCCGATCGGCCGGTGCGCCGCGTGCCGCGCAGGTCCTCGATCAGACGCCAGTTGTCCTCGCCGAGATAGCGAATGACGATCTCGCGGTCGGAGAACGAGGTGTAGTTGTACGGGATCTCGCGGATGCGTTCCATCGGACTACGGTTGCCAAAATCAACGCAGCCCGAAGAGATCGGGCCGATGTCGAAAGTCTATCCGAATTGCCGTGACGCGGCGCGCCTGCCTGGCTTTTCCAGGCTGAAACTGTTCAAGACTGAGCATTGCCGGGTGAAAGTGGCCGCGCCGCATCTTTAACCCCTCATCTCGGCTCTCTCCCCGGAGCCCCCAATTTGGCGTTTGATTCGGCAGAGAGCGGCCCGAACCCTGGAGACGAGTGACGATGAATCCCCTTTGGTCTATCCGGATACCTTTCGTCGCAGGCTTCATCGGCCACAGCCTGGGCGAGTTGCTATATCTGCCGATGCACCGCGTGCTA
>JAHEJD010000018.1:40697-43294 GCA_024639005.1 Chromatiaceae bacterium
GCCCGAACCCTGGAGACGAGTGACGATGAATCCCCTTTGGTCTATCCGGATACCTTTCGTCGCAGGCTTCATCGGCCACAGCCTGGGCGAGTTGCTATATCTGCCGATGCACCGCGTGCTATTTTTGTCGTCTGCGCATGTCGGTTTGGAGGGAAGTCGATGAGAGCCGTTTTCCTGGATCTGGCCAGTCTGGCCGAACAAGACCTCGACCTGAGTGGGTTCGAGCGTGTCGTGGACGTCTGGCGTAGCTATCCGGCCACCGCACCCGCCGACCGTCTGGCACACATCGGCGATGCCGACATCGTCGTGACCAACAAAGTCGTGCTGGACGATGCGGTGCTGCGCGCGGCACCAAATCTGCGCCTGATCTGCCTGACCGCGACCGGCTTCAATAATGTGGCCGTGGATACCGCGCGCGAACTGGACATCGTAGTGAGCAACGTGGTCGGCTATGCGACCGACAGCGTGGTTCAACACGTATTCGCGCTGATGCTCGCCCACCACACCCGCCTGTTCGATTACACCGCGGCCGTGCAGCGCGGTGAATGGAGCCGCAGCCCGCAGTTCTGCCTACTGGACTATCCGGTGCGGGAGCTGCGCGGCATGACGCTCGGGATCATCGGGTACGGTGAACTGGGCCACGGCGTCGCGCAGATCGCCGAGGCCTTCGGTATGCGGGTCATGGTGTCGCAGCGCCCGGGCGGGCAGCTGCAACAGGGGCGGCATGCATTCGACGAGGTCTTGCGCGAGGCCGACGTAATCACCCTGCATGTGCCGCTGCTCGACAACACCCACCACCTGATCGATGCCCGGGCACTGCAGTTGATGAAGCCGACCGCGCTCCTGATCAACACCGCGCGCGGCGCCGTGGTCGACAATGCCGCGTTGGCCGATGCACTGCGCCGGGGGGTGATCGGTGGGGCGGCAATGGATGTACTGGATGTCGAGCCGCCGCCGCTCGATCATTCCTTGTTAGCTACCGACATCCCCAGCTTGATCGTTACCCCGCACACCGCCTGGGCGGGTCGTCAGTCGCGCCAGAACGTGGTCGACGAGACGGTGGCGAATATCCGGGCCTTTCTCGCAGCCGAGCCGCGCAATCGCGTGGCCTAGTTCTGGGGCGGGCCGAAGGTGATTTGTTGACCGCCCTCACCCCGGCCCTCTCCCCGGGGGAGCGCGTGGCGATACAGAGTTCGAGCCTGGGCGAGCGTTCCCTCTCCCTGAGGGAGAGGGCCAGGGTGAGGGCAATAGACATTCGACACAACGCAAGGAGCGCGTGCGATGGACAAGACCCGAAAGGATGGTCCCCTCTCCCCGGGGGAGAGGCACAGGGTGAGGGATTCAAAGACACCGCTGGCGCGCGCCCGCGCTCTTCGCAAGGTGTCCACCGATGCGGAGCGATTGCTCTGGCGGCACCTGAGGGCACGCCGGCTGGCCGGATTTAAGTTCCGGCGGCAGGAGGTGATCGGCCCTTATATCGTGGATCTGGTTTGCCTCGAGACCAGGCTGATCATCGAAGCCGACGGCAGCCAGCACGCGGGACAGCAGCCGTATGACCGACAGCGCAGCGTCTTCCTGGCGACGTGGGGTTACCGTGTACTGCGCTTCTGGAACAGCGAGATCCTGGTCGATATCGAGAGCGTGCTGGAGCGGATACGAATGGAGTTAGTCTGATTCCCTCACCCCGGCCCTCTCCCTGGGGGAGAGGGGGGATGGGCCCGGATGACCTTCGTTGCAAAAGGACTTTGATTTGCTGCAGCGAGAAGTGTTTGCTTTGCACGATACCAAGCGGCAACCGCCCCCTCTCCCCGAGGGAGAGGGCCGGGGTGAGGGGGTGAAAACAAAGCCACCTCCGGCGCGACCTCCTACCTCCGCTCCCCGATCAGCGGCCGCATGGCATGCAGCAGGTTGGCGAACAGGTGCGGGTGTTCCCTTTCCTCGCGCGCCAACAAAGTTTTCATATGCAGGCGCTGGGTCGGCGCACTGAAGCAGGCAGGGCAGGAGTCGGGGACGACCGGCAGTGATGCCGCGGCCGCGAAAGCGGTGGTCTGCGTCTCGCGCACATAGACCAGCGGGCGGATCACGCGGATATCGCCGGCATCGATCACATAGTGCGCCTTCATGGTGCCCAGCTGGCCCTGATGGAATGCCGACATCAAAAAGCTCTCGGCCAGGTCATCTAGGTGCTGAGCCAGCGCCAGCACGTTATACCCGTGCTTACGGCAGGCCGTGTACATGACGCCGCGCTTCATCCGCGCGCAGTAGGCGCAGAAGGAATCACCCGCAAGACGGCTTTGTGCCTGCTGCATAATGGACTGACGTCGGTAATGCCAGGGAAGGCCAAGTGCTTCGTAGTAGCGGGTCAGGCCCGAGGGGTCGAAGCCGTCGATCTCCGGGTCGACGGTAATCACACCCAGCTGGAAAGACACGGGCGCATAGCGCTGCAGATGGCGCAGCACCAGCAGCAGGCTGAGCGAATCCTTGCCGCCGGAGACGCCCAGCAGGATGCGGTCGCCATCCTGGATCATCCGATAGTCGGCGATCGCGCGACCCACCTTGCGCAGTAGTGCCTTGGGTGGTGTGGGACGCGGCAGCTG
>JAHEJD010000019.1 GCA_024639005.1 Chromatiaceae bacterium
TTCCGCTGATGCCGCTGCCGATTACCGCCACTTGTCTGTTTTTGTCCATTAATAATCCCGCTTTGTCTGGTTTTTATTGCTTTCTAAGTCGAATCCCGCTATACATAGGCTATACAAAAAAGCCAGGGCGTCAAGCAATTCACCATGAAACTTGTACATAATCGGTTCAGTACGCTAGCTGCGGTCATCCTGTTCGGCCTTGGCAGCGCCCAGGCTGACTCCCCGGCGGGCCGCAGCCTGCTCGATTTTGACGCGCGCCGCCTCGGGAGTGAAGCGACTGTTAACTTGAGAGAACAGTACGAAGGGAGAGTGCTGCTCGTCGTCAATACCGCCAGCCAGTGCGCCTTCACGGGGCAATACGAGGGGCTCGAGGCCCTCTACGCTAAGTACCGCGAGCGAGGCCTGGTCGTCTTGGGCTTTCCTTCAAACGATTTCGGCAACCAGGAGCCCGGGACGGAGGAGCAAATAAAGGACTTCTGCCGCCTGACCTACAGCGTGAAATTCCCGATGTTCGCGAAGACCAGGGTCAGGCAAGGGAACGCAGATCCGTTCTTTCAGCGCCTGGGTGAAGCGGCTGGAAGCTACCCAAAATGGAATTTTCACAAATATCTGATCGACCGCAACGGCCGTCTGGCCGACGACTTCCAGAGTTTCACCTCACCGAAGAGCGACGCCATAGTCGATGCGATTGAGGAGCTGCTATGACTGCGACGACGGCAGGTCAGGCTGAACACTGCTACGCCGAGCGGCGCTGGCTGGGCTATGCCGGCCTGATGCCTTTTATCGCTTGCACGGCCGCGCTGATGTTCGCCAGCAACCCGGCGTGGCGGGCAGTGGCAAGCGATACCCTGCTGAATTACGCAGCCGTGATCGCCAGTTTTTTAGGTGCGGTGCATTGGGGCTTTGCTGCACGTACCAACGACGATTTCACAGTCGCACGCCTTCGCTGGGGTGTAATGCCGGCGCTCATTGCATGGGTTCTGCTGGCAGTGGCGCCCGTCAGTCTGGCATTCGCAGGCTTCGCGGTCTTATTCGGGCTGATACTTTCCGCTGATCGCTATTTTTTGCCAGTGCTTGACGATGCCTACCGCCGGCTCCGACTGCAGCTGTCGAGCGTGGTGATCACCACGTTAGCGGCGGCTGCGGTTGCAACACATGGCGCAAGTTAAGACCGCCCATTCAGATCCGCTCGTCAAACAGACGAGCGCCAGAGACACACGAGACGTGAGAGAGGAAACTGATATGACTTCGGCAAATACTGAGGCCCAGGGCGCCTACCGCATCGGTGCGGTCGCCCGGTTAACCGGCATATCGCCGGACACCCTGCGGATCTGGGAGCGCCGCTACGACATCGTGGAGCCACGACGCACGCCCAAGGGGGGACGCCTCTACAGCCAGCAGGATGTCACCCGCCTGACGATGATCAAGACACTGGTCGATCAGGGGTATGCGATCAGCACAGTCGCCAGCCTTGCGGTCGACGAGCTCAACCGCCGCCTGAACAGTTCGCAGCCGGCCAACTTGCCGCCGATGGGCAGCGGCCAGCACGAAGTGTGTGTCGTCGGACAGGCGATTTCGGTGCGCGCCTGCAATACCGACGGCATGCCAGAAGGGCTGGAGATGGCCGGGGCCTACACGGACTTGGAATCGTTCCTCGAAGACGATACGGACTGCACCACCCTGGTCATCGAGCTGCCGTTTCTCGATCGCAACATCGCGCGCGATCTAAACGCGCCCGAGCTGCGTAAACGCGCGCAGCGCATTCTGATCATCTACGCCTTCAGCCCGTCCAATATAGTGAGTCAGCTGCAGCGCTATGGACTGCAGACCCTGCGTGCCCCAGTCGCGCTGGAGCATATCTGGCAGCAATGTCAGCTGAGTCAGGCCAAGCAGGTCGACTGGCGTCCGCCGGCCTGGGATCCGCGGGTCGCCAGCAACGACCCCATCCCGCCGAAGCGCTTCACCAACGAACAGCTGGTCCGCCTGTCGGCAGTGACGACCAGATTGGAGTGCGAATGTCCGCATCACATGTCTAGCGTCATCGAGCAGCTGGTGGCGTTCGAAGACTACAGTGCAGGTTGCGAAGTGGCGACAAAACAGGACGCAGCGCTGCACGGCTATCTACATCAGATGACGGCGCGCGCACGCTGGCTCATGGAAGTCGCGTTGGAGAAACTCGCCGAAGTCGAGAACATCTCGCTCGACGCCGGTCCTCCAGGGCGGCACTGAGCCGTAACGCGCTGACCGGTCAAACCAGCGGGAGGCCTTGCAGGCCGACCGAGATCGCGCCCGGTTCGCCGGGCGCAGCCTTTCTTTGCGTACCGTCGCCGCTTTCTCCCGCAGCGCCTCGCCACCGCAGCGACTGGGCTTCCCCACTGAGCCGACAGCACCCGCGGGTGATGCGGCCCCCGCAGTGTTGACAGCGGTCGGAAATTAAACGCATCTTGCGCTACCAACTAGCGACATAGCCCGCCAAAGCGAGAATAAGCGTCTTTAACACTCAGGGCGCAGGCCTAATGGCCGCTAAAGCCATCGTCAGAAGAATCGTCAAGGCCGAGTCAACTCGGCAAGGCCCAAAAATGACCCAAGACAAACGCGAATTATTTCCGGCCGCTGCAGCGCCGCTGACGCCGCTCGAATCGTCGGTCCATTTTTACGGCGACCTGCGCAAAGGGGCCCACCTCAAACGTCGCGCCGCCTACCAGCTACAAGCGAGCGTGCCAAAGGCGCAGCACGCGGGCGAGGACATTTCCTCAGTGACCAGCGGGCGCAAACCACGGCGCTGATCCGTCGCTCGGCCGCACGCGCGAGGCGGCCTATTTCACCCTCGACCAGGCATCTAGCGCGCGTTGCCGCGATGCCTTCAGGTCGACAATCGGGTGCGGGTAGTCCCGACCGAGCGCGACACCGGCCTCGGCCAAAACGCCGTCGGGCGCGTCCCACGGCCGATGGATCCATTTGTTCGGCACAGCAGCGAGCACCGGCACCCAGCGCCGCACATAGCCGCCGTCAGGATCGAACTTCTCACCCTGCAGTACTGGATTGAACACCCGGAAATAGGGTGCCGCATCCGCGCCGCAACCTGCGGTCCACTGCCAGCCAAGGGTGTTGCTGGCCAGATCGGCATCCACCAGGGTGTCCCAAAACCAGCGCGCCCCAGCCTGCCATGGCAGCAGCAGGTTCTTGGTCAGCAGCGACGCGACGATCATGCGCACGCGGTTATGCATCCACCCGGTCGCCCAGAGTTGACGCATCCCTGCGTCGACTAGCGGGATGCCGGTATCGCCTTGCTGCCAGGCCTGCAGCGCCACCGCGTCGTCGCGCCATGGAAATGAAGAAAAACGCCGGTCCAGCGGCGCCTCCGCGGTATGCGGAAAGTGGAACAGGAGGTGGTGAGCGAACTCGCGCCAGCCCAGCTCGCGCAGAAACTCCGCCGCCGCCTGCCGCTCGCGACGGCACGCGCTCACGACCTCGCGCGGCCCCAGCTGGCCGAAGTGCAGATAGGGCGACAGTCGCGAGACCTGATTTCTGGCCGGCAGATCGCGACCCTGCGCATAATTGCGCACCTCGGTGGCAAGAAATTCCTCCAGATGCGCCTCGGCCGCAGCGCGTGTCGGCTGCCATGCGGCATGCATTCCCGAATCCCATCGGGTACTGGGAAGCAGCTTCAGGCTTTCCAGAGCGCGCTGCTCGATACCCGCGAATGTCGCTGGATCGACGATCCGCGAGCGCAGGTCGGTGTGCTTGTCACGCGCCTGCGGCAAACCCGCCTCCAGTAGTCTTTTCCAGAACGGCGTAAAGACCCTGAATGGGAGCTTCTGCTTGTTGTTTATCTCCCAGGGTTCGAACAACAACGCCGCATTGCCACTTTCGGCGGTGATATCGGACACACGCAGGCGCTGCTTGACCTCGGTATCGCGGGCGACTGCGGCCGGTTCGTATAAGCGATTCCAGTAAACCGCCGCTGCGCCGCTGCGCTCGGCGATCTCCTGCAACACCGGCAGACTGTCACCGGACCGGATCAGCAGACATCCCCCCAACTGTTCAGACAGGTCGACCAGCGCATGATGCAGCCACCATCGCGCCGCCGCGCCCGGCTGCCACGGTGCCTCTTCCTGTGGGGCATGAATATAGAGCGGCAGCACCTGCTGGTGGTTGGACAGCGCAGTCGCCAACGCCGGGTTGTCTTGCAACCGCAGGTCGCGGCGGAACCAGACGATGGCGAGCGACATCGCAGTATTACACCGGCGGCGCAGTGGCGCGCATCGAGGGCCTGTCGGAAAACCCGCCAAACCAGGCCGCGAGCCGAGGGCACTTTCCGCGCCACTCCCCGACCGCGTCGCGCAAGTCGAGATAGGCGAGCGCTACGGCCATACTGATGCTGCCCAGGTCGACGCGCGACCCAATATCGGGCGCCTGTTGCTCAAGGCACTCTAGCGCGCGCCAGATAGCACGGCGCTTGAGCCCCAACCACCAATCCCAGCGCTTTTCCTCCGGTCGTTTGTTGATCTCGACGAACACGAGCACGGCGCAGTCGAGGATACCATCGGCCAGGGCCTGGTCGCGCAAGACCCGCCAGCGGGCCTCGCCCGACGACGGGAGCATGCGCGCACCGCGATGCATATGATCCAGAAAATCACAGATCACCGGACTGTCGAACAGCGTCGAGCCATCTTCGAGGACCAGCGTTGGCACCATGGACAGCGGGTTATCAGCAGTCAGCGCCTCGGTTTCGGCCCAGGCATCGACCGACTTTAAGGTCACTTGGTCGGCAAGACCGGTCTCGTGCAAAAGCACAGTGACCTTGCGCACGAAGGGTGAGGTAGGAGAGTAATTGAGCAGCATGGGCATACCTCGAGGTAGCGCGTTCTTGTCCGCATTATTCAGCGATGACGTAAAAACACCTTACGCCGACGCGCGAATTACTAGGCCGCATCGGCACCGCTGATGATATGCGCCGGCAGATCCTTGCTCGCATGACGTTGGTCATTGATCAACAGGTCTGCGGCGAAGCGTGTCTCGTCGACCTTCGCACCCAGAAACTCAGCGATGGTGCGCATGTCGACCTCGGCATTCTCCAGGCAGCAGGTCGCGCCGGGAGGTGGCGTCATATTGAACACCGCGCCGATGCCGGTGTCGATCTTGGCCGCGCCCATCATCAGCCTGCGATTATCCTTATCGATCAGCTGTGGGCGGATGCCGCCGACATGGTGCGCAAACTTCATATCGCCATATTTGAGATCGGGAACGATCTTGCGGGCGTCTTTGAGAAACAGCGCGCGCCGCAGGATCGGGACTTCGAACAGGAAATTCTTGAACATATAATTGCGTATGTCCGAGACCTTTAACAGGTCGTACAACACATTCCAGACCTGGCGATCGAAACGGAATATGCCCATGAAATCCTTCAGCGTTTCCCAGTTGTAGCGCTCGAGGACCGGCAGCACCAGCGCGGTCGGCCCCCAGCGGGTCTTGCCCGGCACCATCAGGTCAGGGTCGCCATGAATCGCGGCAAACGGCAACTTGTCGTTTTGTACCGTATACACCTTTCCGTTGAGTACCTGCGGGGTAAAATAATAGCTGCCCGCCACCGGCAGCACGGAAAAATGATGGCCATAGCCGAGATCATGGGCCAGTTTGAGGCTGTGTCCACCCGCGCAGACGACGATGGCTCGGGCCTGGTAACAGGTCTTGCCGGTCTCAACGATAAACAGCTCACCCTGGCGCTTGATGTGCCGCACACGCTGGTTGTACTCGACGTCCACCTGCTTGCTCACGCAGCGCCGTGCCTGACGAACGAAGGAGCGCGCCAGGGCCTCGAAATTTACCGCGGAGTATTCGTCTTCCGAACCGAGCGCGATCATCTCTTCGCTGCGCATCCTGCCTTTTGCATAGGCAACCGCCGGCTCGATTCGCGCGATGTCCTTCGGCTCGAGGAGCCTCAGGCGCGGGTAATTGGCGGACAGGGCGTCGAGGCGCTCGCGCAGCTGGCGGCACTCCTGCGCACCGACGCCCAGCACCATCTTGGGATACTTGAAGATCAGGTGATCGATATCGGGCTGCGTGGTCGCATAGTTCTCCACCATGCGCGCGGCCCGCTGCACCTTAAGTGCCTTTTCCAGGCTGTAATTGGTCTCTATGTCACCGCAATGCAGCGTCTGGCTGTTGTTACTGTGCAACGAATTGACCCGCGCCGGGGCCGCATACTTCTCGAGCATACCGACATGCTTGATGTCGGTGTACTTGCAGCTCAGATAGAGCAATGCCGATCCGGTCACCCCCCCGCCGACAATCAAGAGGTCAAAAACCTGACTCATTCAAACAAACCTCAACTGCGTTTGGCCTCGAGCATAACGGCCGCATCACTCCCCCTCCTATAAGGTTTGTTGCGACCTCGTCATTGACGGCTTTGGCCACTGCGGCCGAGAGGGGGGAGATAAACATTGACATATTATTATTTGCTTATATACTTGCACTCATCGGCGGGCTCACTCGCCGCCCACCCGCACCGGCGGAACCCTTGGAACAACCGAGCCTGTGCTCGCTCAAACAACACCTTTTGGAGACAACGATCATGAAAAAGATTATCGCAATCGCGGCTGTCATCGCTTCCGCCCAGGCTTCGGCATTTTGGGGTAATGGCTGGGACAACAACTACAACAACGGTTACGGCGCAGGCAACGGCTACACCAACGGCGTGCTCGACGGCTACGGCGACGCTGCCGGCAGCGGCGACTTCAGCATGAGCTTCTCCGGCCGCGCGCGCACCAATATGCGCGGCTATGGCAACGGCTACGGCTATGGCGACGGCTGGGGCCGCGGCTACAACCACAGCGCGCCCTATTACGCCGGCTATGCCCCCTACGGCTACCCGCCGGTAGCCCCGGCGCCAGTGGCCCCGCAGGCTGAGACGGCGGCCGAGTAACTCTCCGCCCCATATGGCTGGCCAGCGCGCGGCCATGCAGAAAACCCCGCTGCCGATTGCGGGGTTTTTTGTGTCCGTCACATTAGTCACCGGTCGGCCATGTCAAGGAACCTGCGCGGTAGAGCTGCCGGTAGCCGAGGGTTTCCCAGTTCGAGTGCGGATCGGTGGTCGTTCGAGGAGCATAGTGGGCACTGCGCGACGAGAAGGAGCGCCGAAGCGTGCCGACGTGGGGAAGCCGCAGGTCCGGCACGCTCTGCCGTGCAGGCTCCTGGGTTATGCTTGCGGCGAATACCAAGACCGGAGACGCCGTATGCACCCCGCCCTGATCCTCAGCCTAGTCCTCGCGTTCTTTTCGGCCCTCGGCCACGCGCATAGCGATACCCCGCTCTACAATCGGGTCAGCCTCAACGCCGCGGCCCAGACCGAGGTCGAGACTGATCTGCTGGTGGTGGTCCTGTTCGCACAGGCAGAGGGGCGCGAGGCTGCCGCGCCCGCGGATGAGGTCAACCGGTTGATGGATTGGGCGATGAGCATGCTCAAGAGCAACCCGGATGTGAAGGCTCAGACACTCGGCTACCGCAGCAGCGCCATCTACAAAGACAACAAGATTCGCGGTTGGCGGGTCAACCAGTCACTTCGCCTCGAGGGCCGCGACAGTCGCTTGCTCGGCGATTTGATCAGCGAACTCCAGGCGCAGCTCAAGGTGCAGTCAATCGACTACCAGGTGTCCGATGAGCGCCGTCGCGAACACCTCGACGAACTCACCGCCACAGCCTTGGCGCGTTTCCAGCAGCGTGCCGAACATATCGCCAAGTCCCTCGGCCGCGCCGGCTACCGGTTGGTACGCCTGAACATCAATGAAGGCGGCCACACCCCAATGCCGCGCGTGGGCGCCAGGATGATGAGCGCCCAGGCAGACAGTATGGTCGCACCGGCGCGCATAGAGGCCGGCACACAACTGATTACGGTTTCCGTCAATGGCGAAATCGAGCTGAGCGACGACTGATCCCCGCGGACGATCAGTTGACCGCCGTCTGCCGGCGCAATTCGGCTAGCCTGCATGTTGCACCAGAATCCAGGATGATCGCGCCGGCCAGGTGCGTCTGGACGCCGCCCTGGAGCGAAAAGCATAGCCGTTGCTATGGTTAGAGCGAAGGGCAAGTACAGGCGTGCCTGGACAAGCGAGGGCCTGGATAGATCGGGGACGAGGGACAATCTGTACCTTCAAAAAAGCGCACCGAATATGACTTTCGCCGCATTTCTGCCACTTCATTCGCGCCCGTCCACGATCGACTGGTGCAACATTCAGGCTAGGTGTGCGGCAATCTGGCGCAGTCGCTGATCGGCCGCCGGCACAGACATTTCGCTGGCGGCCAGACACCGCTGTGCGTCCGTGTACAGCTGGGTCAGCTGCTCCAGGTCGAACAACTGCAGCGCAGCGGCCAGGGCGTCCGGCGTCTCCGACAGCAGACTGGGCGCCAGTTCCGCAGCGCCAATGGTGCTTTGCGGATGCAGCAGATCGGCGACCAGCGGGTGCTCGAGCAGCTGGAAATGCACCGCCCGCGCCTCCCTCTCCTGCGCCAGCTCGTCGCGTGCCTTAGAGTCGCCGGCCGCGCCGCGTTCGATATTGCGCATGATGACCTCGAGCAACTGCGCAATGGCCGTCTGATTGGCGCTGTGATCCTCCGCAAGACCGGCTGACATCTCGTACAGGCGATCCAGCTGTTCCTTGAGTTCCAGCACCACCTCGCTGCCGACATTGGGCTGCAGTGCCGCGGCTCGCTGAACAATCAGGCGCCACCTGTCCAGAAAGTCCAGCAGTTCATCGTGATCGAGACGCTGCATCTCCAACAGCATATCGTCGTCCCGCATCACCGGCGCTCCCGGGAACAGCGGGTTGTCAATCCGGCGTCGATAGTGCCGTTCATGACGGCCGGGACGCTGACTGAAGGGGACGGGCATAAGCAAAGCGCTTAGTTACGCAAGGTCCGGTGTATTCGAGCACGAGTCACGATGAGCAGCTGACCGCCAGCTGACCGGCCCAGTCGGGCGGCTCCTGGGCATAGGCCGCCATCCCCGGCTGTTCCTCGAAGGGTCACGACAGAAGCGCCAGCAGACGCGCGAAGGTGTTGTCGAAGCGCAAATCGCTGAGGCGTTTCATGCGCTGAATGCTGCGATCAGTCGTCGCGCCTTTCAACCCGCGGCCGTGGTGGGAATCCCCTGGAAGCGCGGCTTTTCGCGCCAGTTTCACCCTTAGCCCGGAAATCTCAGGAGCCGGCGCAGGCGCCGCGGTGTGCGTAATCGGTATGGCGCGCTCAGCGAAACTCGGGTACTGGCGTCTCTCGATACCAGCTTTGGCCATCATCATCACTGACCCAGACTTGATAATCGACCAGCTGCCGGACGACCTGGCGGTCAGTGCGCACATAACCGATGACTACCGTCTGCGTCCAACGATTCGGTGCCGTCTCGTTCAGGGGAACGCCGATCTCGTAGCTCGTGACGCGCACGTTATCCAGCCCGGGCGGGATCTCGGGCGGGTCTTTCGGGTCCACTTTCTGAAAATAGTACATCTTTTCCAGCGCCCCCCAACGCACGACGTCTTCAAAGGTCTTCACCTTCGACTTCACCCGTTCCGAGGTCTCAATGAACGGGCTGCTTTTGCACGCGGCAACGAGCAGGATGGCGGCAACGAGAAATATGCGCATGACTGGCCTTCGGTTCATTGTCTCCTCGGCATGGTAATCACGCATCGGCAAACTGTCACCGGTGCAGGGCTGTTATCATGCTCGGCGGTTTCGAGGAGTCATAGATGCCGATCAATCAGGAGGCCACCGGCGACGCGCAGGCGCTGCTGCGCCAGGTCCAGGTGGGACCCACGCCAATTACGCTGCTCGGTACGGCCCATGTGTCACGCAGCAGCGCCGATCAGGTCGCCGCCGAGCTCGACAGCCAGGCCTATCGGGCGGTCGCGATCGAGCTCTGTCCCAGCCGCTTCGATGCGCTGAACCACCCCGATCGCCTCGCCGAACTCGACCTTATGCAGGTGCTGCGTCAGGGCAAGGCATCGATGGTAATGGCCAATCTGGCGATGGCCGCCTACCAGCAACGCCTGGGTGAGCAACTGGGCATCGAGCCGGGCGCCGAGATGCGCATGGCCGTTACCCAGGCCGAGGTGCACGATCTGCCGGTGGTGCTGATCGATCGTGAGATCGGCGTGACGCTGCAGCGCACCGCGCGCAATCTCAGCTGGTGGCGGCGGGCGATACTCTTCAGCGGCCTGGTTGCCAGCCTGATCTCACGCGAGGAGGTCAGCGAAGAGGATATCGAGCACTTGAAGGAGGGGGATGTCCTCGAGACCACCTTCGCCGAGTTCGCGCATGACCGCGACGATCTGTATCAGCCGCTGATCGCCGAGCGCGATCGCTACATGGCGGCAAAGCTGCGCGAGGCAGCGCAACAGCACCCCGGCCGGCCGATTCTCGCGGTGGTGGGCGCCGGACACCTCAAGGGGATTGCCGAACACCTCGCGGACACCGCAGATCCTGCCGAGACGCTGCGCAGACTCGACAGCGTCGCCCCGAAGGCGCGTTGGCCGCGGTTCATCCCGTGGATCATCGTCGCCCTGGTGTTGACCGGCTTTTACATCGGCTTCACCCGCAACCCCGATCTGGGATGGCAGCTGGTGCGTGATTGGGTTTTGATCAATGGTGGCCTTTCGGCCCTCGGCGCGCTGCTTGCGGCGGCCCATCCACTCACCATAGTCACTGCATTCGTCGCCGCCCCAATCACCTCGTTAAACCCAACCATCGGCGCCGGCATGGTGACTGCCGCCGCGGAGCTTTGGCTGCGGAAACCACGCGTCGGAGATTTCGGCCAGTTGCGGCAGGATACGACTGAACTGCGCGGTTGGTGGCGCAATCGCGTATCGCGCACACTGCTGGTGTTCCTTTTCAGCACCCTGGGATCCGCCGTGGGAACCTATCTCGCAGGTTTCCTGATTTTCGACCGGCTCAACAGTTGATTAAGAATTTCGATCCCTCGAAAGACAAGATGCCCTGTCAACTCAGCGCGTTACGCAGTGCGCGGGAATTCCCCTAGGTGATTCCCCAAATGGCAACCCACGAGGTAGGTATTACGCTTGTAGGCAATGGCCAAGGCCAGTATCAGCGCCGACAGCGATCGGCGGCGTCGTTCTACCTTCAGGAAGCAAGCTGGTGATTGCCAGTGGCGCAGACCCTCAGGGGGCCGACAGAACCCAAAACTCTCGTGGAGGCTGGTTAATCCCCTCCGAAAAACTGTGCAGAACAAGCCCCGCTGTCGCGGGGTTTGTTCTTTTGGGTGTCAGGCCTGCTCGAGAACGCGTTCGAGACGCTTGTGCATCACGCCATAGTAGACCACCGGAATGACCACCAGAGTCAGGATGGTCGACACAAACAGGCCGAAGATCAGCGATACGGCGAGGCCGGAAAAAATCGGGTCATCGAGGATGAAGAAGGCGCCCGCCATCGCCGCCAGGCCGGTCAGCACGATCGGTTTGGCACGCACCGCGGCCGAGCGCACGACCGCGCGGTCGAACGCGACCCCGTCGCGCACCTCCTGGTTGATGAAATCGACCAGCAGAATGGAGTTGCGCACGATGATCCCGGCCAACGCGATCATCCCGATCATCGAGGTCGCCGTGAACTGGCCGCCGCCGGTCAACAGCTGCATTAGCGCATGCCCCGGCAGGATGCCGATCACCGTCAGCGGGATCGGTGCCATGATGACCAGCGGCACCAGATACGAGCGAAACTGCGCGACCACCAGCAGGTAGATCAACAGCAGGCCGACCGAGTAGGCAATACCCATATCGCGAAAGGTGTCGTACGTGACCTGCCATTCGCCATCCCATTTGATGCTGTAATCATAGTGATTGAGCGGCTGGGAAAGCAGCCACTGTTCAGGACCAGCCTCCTCCTGGAGTCGATCGTAGATCGCAAACAGGCCATACAAGGGGCTGTCGGTATCACCCGCCGTGTCGCCGGTAACATAGACCACCGGCAACAGATCCTTGTGGTGGATGCTGAATTCGCGCACCGAGGGCACCACCGCCACTATCTCAGACAGCGGCACCAAGGCGCCGCTCTCACTGCGTATCTTCAGCGCCAGCACCTGCGACAGATCGGCGCTGTCCTGCTCAGCGTAGCGCACACGGATCGGTACCGCGTATTTGTAATGGCTGGCATGCAGGTAACTCATATCCTCGCCACCCAGTGCGATGCCGAGCGCATCGACCACCGCGCTCTGTGGCACACCCAGACGCGCCGCCTTGGCGCGGTCTACCAACACAACGCCCTTATCGGACGGAAACTCGACGGAGTCGTCCACGTCGACGATGTCGGGCGTGGAGACAAAGGTTTGGCGCAGGGCCTTGGCTGCGGCGATCTGGCCCTCGTAGTCGAGGCCATAGACCTCCGCCACCAGCGGCGACATCACTGGGGGCCCTGGAGGTACCTCCACGATCTTTGCGTTCCCGCCGTACTGCGTGGCGATCGCCTGCACAGGCGCCCGCACCGCCAGTGCGATCGCATGGCTCTTGCGGTCGCGTGTCTTGGCATCGGTGAGATTTACCTGAATGTCGCCGAGGTGCTCCCCTTCACGCAGGTAGTACTGACGCACCAGGCCATTGAAGCTGATCGGCGCAGCGGTGCCCGAGTAGACCTGGTAATCGGTCACCTCGGGTATCCCAGCCAGATAGGCCGCAATCTCATTGAGCACCCGGGTGGTGCGTTCCAGACTGGTCCCCTCGGGCATGTCCAGTACCACCTGGAACTCCGATTTATTATCGAACGGCAACATCTTCAGCACGACCGCCTTGTTCGTCACCAGCAGGATCGACAGGGCTATCAGCACCAGCACCGCGATCAGCAGCAGCCAGCGATTGCGGTGGCCCCTGCCCCCTAACAGGAAGGGCGTCATGACGCGGCCGAAGAACTTTTCCAGCCCTGCACTCCCCGCATGCTCGCCGCGCTGCGCCGCATACTGGTTCGCCACAGGCGCCAGCAGGCGGTGGCTCATCCAGGGTGTGAACACAAAGGCCACGATCAAGGAAATCAGCATCCCGAGTGAGGCGTTGATCGGGATCGGGCTCATGTAAGGCCCCATGAGCCCGGTGACGAAGGCCATCGGCAATAGCGCAGCAATCACCGTGAAAGTGGCGAGGATGGTCGGACCGCCCACCTCATCGACCGCCGCAGGGATCGCCTCGAGCAGGCGGCTGGCGCCCATTGCCAGATGGCGATGGATGTTCTCCACCACCACGATGGCGTCATCGACCAGGATACCGATCGAAAAGATCAGCGCGAACAATGACACACGGTTGAGCGTAAAGCCCCAGGCCCAGGACGCGAACAGCGTGGCCGCCAGTGTCACCACGACCGCCGAACCCACGATGATCGCCTCGCGCCAGCCCAGTGCCAACAACACCAGCAGGACTACCGAGGCGGTCGCGAAGGCCAGTTTGCTGATCAGCTTCTTCGCCTTGGAATCGGCCGTCGCACCATAGTTGCGCGTGACCTGCACGCCGACGCCGTCCGGGATATAGATGCCTTCGAGCTGGTTGAAACGCTCGATGACACGCTTTGCGATCTCGACCGCATTGGTGCCGGGCTTCTTGGCAATCGCCAAGGTTACCGCGGGCGCCTCGACGGCCGCGCGCAGAAGCGGATCACCACTGGCCGGCCCCGCGCCGGTCAACACATAGGTCGAGGGCCGGTCCGGCCCCTGGGTGACGCGGGCGACATCGCGCAGAAACACCGGTTTGCCGTCGTAGACGCCGACCACCAGTTCCCCGATCTCGTCGGCATGGCTGAGAAATACCCCGGCCTGGACCAGCAGCTCAGTATCGTTGGTCAGTACCCGAATATTGTCGCGCGTGGTGTTCGCCGCCTGCAATGCGCGACGCAGGTCACGCGGATCCAGGCCGCGCGAGGCCATCGCCTGGGGATCGATATCGACAGCGACGACGTGATCGGCGGCACCAATGGTGTAGATGTCGCGCGTCCCCGGCACGCGCTTGAGCTCTGACTCGATGGCGTGGGCGATCTGGCCCAGCTCGAACGTCCCATGTGAGGGATCCATGGCCCACAGGGTGACCGTCACGATCGGCACGTCATCGATACCCTTGGGCTTGACGATCGGCAGTCCCACACCGGCTCCATCCGGCACCCAGTCTTGGTTGGACATAATCTTGCTGTACAGGCGTACGATCGCATCGGTGCGGTCTTCGCCGACTTCGTACTGGACGGTCAACACCGCCATCCCGGGAATCGAGGTAGAGAACACGTGCTTGATGCCATCGATTTCGTCGAGCACCTGTTCGGCCGGTGACGCGACCAGGCTCTCCACTTCGCGCGCGGAGGCACCGGAAAACGGGATGAAGACATTCGCAAAGGTCACATTGATCTGCGGCTCTTCTTCGCGTGGCGTTACCAGGACCGCGAACACACCGAGCAACAGGCCGACCAGGGCGAGCAGCGGGGTGATCTGGGTCGACTGAAAACGGCGGGCGATGGAACCGGAAAAACCCAGCTTACTCATCGGTCACCTGCGCCGTCCTTTGCGCCTTGAGCAGGATCCCGGCGGCCACCGGATCCTCGGCCACACGTTCCCCCTCTATCAAACCGGACAGCACGCTGACATGGTCCGGGCCGGCGGTCGAACCCAGCCGGATATAGCGGAAGTGCACCTTGCCTTCGTCGTCGACGACATAGACGCCGACGACCTCGGAGCGCAGCACCACCGAGGCGCGCGGAATCACCAGGCGCTCCTGACTACCGGCCACGAAACCCACCTTGACATACATCCCCGGAAAGATGCCCTCGACGCCGTCCGGCAGCTGCAGGCGGACCTTGAAGGTATCCGAGCGCGGGTCTGCGACCGGGAACACGGTCACCTTGCGGGCCTTGACCCACTGGCCATTGACCTCGGCACGCGCGTTGCGCTCCGCGCGGATCGATTCCATCAGATTTTGCGGCACATCCACGCTGATACGTATGCTGTCCAGCGACAGGCCGGTCATCAGCGGACTGCCTGGCTGTGCATTCTCGCCGATCTCGATCAGGCGCTCGGTAACGATCCCGTTGTAGGGCGCCCTGACCTGCGTGTAGGTCAGCTCCTGCTCGGCCTGATGCAGGGCCGCCGTCGCCGCCCGCTCGGTCGCGCGCGCCTGCTTGAGTGCGGTCGTCGCCCTGTCCATCTCGGCCTCGGAGACCGCCTGTTTCGCAAAAACACCCTCGATGCGCTCGAATTCCTGCGCGGCATCTTGGCGCCTCGCCACCGCAACGCTGAGGTTGGCCTCGGCCTGGCGCACGGCCGCCTGCTGTTTGGTGTCATCGATACGGACGATGACGTCGCCCTGGCGGACATAGTCGTCGACATCGAAATTGATCTCGACTACGCGTCCCGGCGTCTGCGCGGAGACGGTACTGCGATTGATGGCCTCAGCGACCCCATCGAGGCGGTAAATCCGCTGCAGGTCGGCGCGCGCGACCTCCACCGTGTCCAGCTCGGCGGCCATCGCGGACGCGCCGATCAGTATGCAAGACCATGCCAGCACCCAGACAGGAAAACGAACGATCGACGTCATCACAGGCCCTCTGAATCCAACATGTGCAGCGAATGGCCTCGTTCGTTAGTGATATCGGCCGGCGGCGACAGAGCGTACCGCGTGCGCCGTCATTCTAGCCCAGGTGCGGACGGCCTAGAAACGCCGAGGTCTGCATCTCAGTCAATCGGCTGACAGTTCGCCGAAACTCGAATGCCAGCCTCTCACCGATGTAGAGGCGCTGCGCCGGCGCTTCGGCACTCAGTACCAGCTTGACGCGCCGATCGTAGAACTCATCCACCAGGAAGATGAAGCGGCGCGTGCGATCGTCGCGCGATGCACCCATGATCGGGATGTTCGACATGAAGACCGTCTGATGGCAGCGCGCCAGCTCGATATAGTCGTTCTTGCTGCGCGGTGGACCACACAGTGCCTCGAAATCGAACCACACCATGTCTTCCGCACGCAGGCGGTAAGGCATTGCGCGACCGTTGATGTATAGATCTCCCGGCCCCTCCGGTTCGGTGTTGGCAAGGCGTCGGAAATCCGCAAGCAGGGCCTGATCTGTCGTCCGACCCAAGGGCGTATGGTAGACCTCCGCCTGTTCCAGGATCATCCTGCGATAGTCGCGCTCGCCGCCGAGTTGCACGACCTCGGTATGGCGATTGAGCAGATCGATCGCCGGCAGAAAGCTGGCGCGCTGAATCCCTTCGAGGTAGAGGTCGTCTGGCGGGACGTTCGACGTCGTCACCAGTACCATGCCCTGATCGAACAGGCTGCGCAGCAGGCCGGCCAGGATGACTGCATCGCCAATGTCGACCACATGAAACTCATCCAGGCACAGTACGCGCCAGTCACGCGCCATACGCGCCGCGACGATCTGCAGCGGATTGGCCCTGCCCTTGATGCCGGTCAGTTCGGCATGTACCCGTTGCATGAAACGGTGGAAGTGCAGACGCCCCTTGGCCACACCGGACAGGTTGTCGTGGAACAGGTCCATCAGCCAGGTCTTGCCGCGACCCACGCCACCCCATAGATAGAGTCCGCGGGGCGCCGCCACCGGGCGCTTGAACCAGCCATGCCAGCCGCGCACCGCGGGCGGGCGACTGTCGTCGGCGACCCGCTGCAGTGCCGCAAGCACCCGCCGCTGATCCGTATCCGAGGTCAGGCCCTCAGCGGCAAGACGTGATTCGTAGAGTGAGATCAGGGACAAAGCTCAGCGTCCCGGCGGCGGAGACGTCCGTGCGGACGGTTCATGTCCGTAAACGTCATCGCCTAAGCCGCATCGCCGCTCGACGCCCGGCCACCTCAGCTGCCCGGATAGCGGTCGTCCAGATAGGTCGGGCACAGCACGGTGCGCATCGTGCCGATCAGCTCCAGCAGTTTCCCGTTGCGGATCCGGTAATAGATCCGGTTCGCCTCCTTGCGCGAGGTCACGATATTCTTATTGCGCAGCTGCTCCAGATGCTGCGAGATGTTGCTCTGTGATGTGCCCGTCTGCTCGACGATCTCTCCTACCGACAGTTCGCGATCACCCAGCGTGCACAAAATCTTCCAGCGCAGCGGGTGTGCCATCGCCTTGAGCGCATTCGCGGTCATGGTTGGATCTTCGTCCTCAGGCGGTTGCGGTTCAGTGGATTCTGTCATTACTTGCTCCTACAGATTCAGCCAGCCGCACTCGACGCATCTGTCGCCTCGACAATCTTGCGATAACCACGCATGTTCTTGGCGATGCAGATGATGTCGCTTATTGCACCATCGGCATTCAACACCGCAGTGCGGGAAAACAGTATCGGGATCCGCTCCCCTGTCTTGGAGATGAATGCCGCATCGATGTCACGCAGGGCACCGGTACGAATCAGCGCCTCGAGCCAGGTGCCCATGAAGGCGTCCGCCTGCTCCTCGCCTTCCTCTTCAAAGACATCGCCGATCGACATCCCGATCAGCTCTTGTTCAGCATAGCCGAGCATCTTGCAGGCCGCCGGATTCACCTCGCGGATTGCCCCATCGGGCGAAAGCACCAACAGCGCCTCACCCATGTTCTTCAGGATGCTCTCCAGATACTGCTTCGCCTGGTCAAGCTCGGCAGTGCGCTGCGCGACCTTCTGCTCGAGGACCTGGTTGAGCTCGCGCTCCTTTTCGATCAGTCGGAAGTAGGTGCTGATCTTGTTGAGGAACTGGTTGTCGTCGATGGGCTTGAGCAGGTAATCGACCGCGCCGACGGCGTAGCCCTTGCGCTGGAACTCGCCGGTCTTGAATGCGGCGGTGAGGAAAATGATCGGAATGTCGCGGGTTTTCTTGCGCAGCTTGAGCATCTGCGCTGTCTCGAAGCCATCGACCTCGGGCATCTGTAAGTCGAGTATGATCAGGTCGATGTCTGGGTTTGCCTGGGCAATCTCCAATGCATCGGCGCCACCACGCGCCTCCAGGATCTCGACGTCCATGTGCTCCTGAACAAGCGCGCGCAGAGTGAACAGATTATGCTCATTGTCGTCTACAGCAAGTAATTTGAATCCGGAATATCGCTTCATCAAGACACCAGCCCGCTTATCTCACCAACCTCCTGCTGCGATCACCGCTATGCTCGCTGTGACGAGGCGTGCTCGTTACAGCCGGTTTGACGTAGTGTCAGCTACGCGGGCTACGTCTTTCACTGCGTGTACCCCGTCTCAGCGGCATCCCGCCGCCCTCGCAACGAAACCCGGCGAGATAAGCGGGCTAGTCGGTGGACGTCGGCAGATGCCGCATCAACACCTCCGAAAGCTCATGCGATTCACATGGCATGGTTACATAGTCGTCGGCGCCCTGATCCAGACAGATTTCGCGTGCCCCCTCGCGATCAGCCTGGATCAAGCTGATCACGACAGTGGATGGCCCCAGCTGACTGCGTAGTTTTTCGATCGTAACACAGGCGCCGTCATCCGGCATGAGCGCCTGGATCAGGAGATAATCGACGCCCTGCAGCTCGTCCAGCGCCTCCATCGCCTCTTGCAGGTCATCGGCCAGGTGCAAGACCATTTGCCAACTGCGCAACATGCCGCTCAGACGCAGCTGGGTTCGTACATTCGGCTCCATCAGCAAGACATGGAGGCCGCGCAGACCGCTCGGCAGCATCTCGGCCTCTTCGTCCTGGGGCGCCACGACTTTGTGAGCCGGCATGACCAGCCCCGCATCCGGCTGTTTACACACTGCCGGCAACAACAGTGAAAACTCGGCACCCTTACCGGGTTCGCTGACCAGCCGGATCTCCCCGCCGAGTAGTTCGGCGAGCTGCCGGCTTATGGTGAGCCCCAAACCAGTCCCGCCGAAGCGCCGGCTGGTCGAACCGTCCGCCTGTGCGAACGCATCGAAGATCGCCTCCTGCTTGGCATGCGGAATGCCGATGCCGGTATCCTGTACGGTCAGCGCGAGGGCATAGGGTGGACGCGCTGCGGTCGCCTTGAGAACCACCCTCCCCTGTGCGGTGAATTTCACCGCATTCGCCAGAAAATTTTTCAGCACCTGACGGACCTTTTCCACGTCCGTCTCGATGCCCTCGGGCAGTCCCGGCGCGATTGACAGCGCAAACTCCAAGCCCTTGGCATCGAACTGGGGTTCCAATAGCAGACGCAGGTCCTCGAGCAGACCGGCCAGCGCAACACGTTCGACATGCACATCCAGCCGACCAGCCTCAATGCGAGAAAGGTCGAGGATATTGTCGATCAGGGCCTTTAGGTCTCGGCCGGCCTTATGAATGACCTCGGCCTGTTGACGCCGCTCATCGTCTTGTTGATCGCCCTTGGACGCCAGCAGCTTGGACAACAGCAGGATCGAGTTGAGCGGCGTCCGCAATTCATGACTGACGTTCGCGAGGAACTGCGACTTGTAGCGGTTGGTGGCCTCCAGCTCGCGGGCATGCTCGCGCAGATTCCGCGTTTGGCTGGCGTGGGTGCGTGACAAGCGGGTCAGGTCAGCGGCCAATTGACGCATCTCGGGCGAACCCGACCAGTCGAAGATCACCGGCTGATCGGATTCGAGCGTCTTCTGCACGCCCTGGGTCAGATCGCGACCGATGCGTTCGGCGCGGCGAGTTATCCAGCGCGCCACGATAAACTGAAAAATGACCAGCCCCAGAATGATAAGCAGCACGCGCAGCACGATCTCAGTGCGGAAGATCTGTAGCGGTTCATCATCGACGGGACGTCCCACCCATAGCGTGCGGCCATCGACGGTGCGGAACATCGGCACCCAGATCGCGCGATTTTCGCTTTTTTCCCATAGTACGATCCGGTTGGCCTGAAAGTCTTCCGCAAGCCCGGGATAGTCTGCGAACGCGTTGCCGCCCCGTGCCGGCAGGTCCGGCAATTGCAGGTAGCGCCCGTCATCGTGCACCCACAAGGTCTTGCTGTCGCGCCGCACCAGACCACCGATGTCGAGCGTGATGGCGACCAGGCCCAGCGGCGGATCGTCCGGCACCATCGGTGCGATGGGGCTGATCAACTGCAAGGTGAACACACGCGCCGGGTCTTCAGCGGTCAGGTCGATGCGCAATGGGCTCAGCACGACATTGTCCAGGCGACCGGACAACAGCATCGCGACATAATCAGGCGTCACACCACGCAGGCGCCGCGTCGTCGGCTGCCACTCACCGTTCGCGCTGCTGCGCTCCAGCCAGAAGCGCTCGACGCCCTGTTCGTCGAGGAACAGGATCTCGGTGATATCGCGCTCCTCACCGAGTATCCGGTTGATCCACTGCGTGTAGCGGGCCCTGGCCAGATCGATCTCGGACTGCTCCTGGCTGGCGCCGCTACCGACCAGCGCCCCGGGCTCGGGCAGCTTGGCCAGCAGGCGCACGCTGGCATCACGGCCGGCGAGATGCTGGTCCAGGTCGTTAAAATCTGCGCGCAGGTTCTGCAGGAATGCGTGCCGGTAGAACAGATCCAC
This sequence comes from Chromatiaceae bacterium, assembly GCA_024639005.1. Taxonomy (GTDB): domain Bacteria; phylum Pseudomonadota; class Gammaproteobacteria; order Chromatiales; family Chromatiaceae; genus Thiosocius. The sequence continues at coordinate 20,436 of JAHEJD010000019.1, forward strand.
CCGTTCAAGCACCAGCGGCAGATTGATCAACACCGCCAGCATCAGCGGCAACAGACCGAACAGAAACAGAAACAGCAAAATCCGCAGGCGCAACGACATGACGGCACCTTATCGCCTGTCGATTCGGAATAGAATCCCCGGCTGGTATCCCATTCAATTGTTAGGCATGCCGCTGAAAATACTGTATCGAGACTCGCATTACGTCGCGATCGACAAGCCCGCCGGCCTGCTGGTCCACCGCAGCCCGATCTCGAGCGACCGGATGTTCGTGCTGCAGACACTGCGCGATCAGCTCGCCCGCCGGGTCTACCCGGTGCATCGGCTGGACCGCGCCACCTCCGGGGTGCTGCTGTTCGGGCTTTCTGCCGAGGCCGCCAGGCGGATGGTCGCACTTTTCGCGGCACGCCAAGTCGACAAGGAGTATCTCGCCGTTGCCCGCGGTTGGGTCGATGATCACGGCCTCATCGACCACCCGGTGACCGACGCGGAGGGCAGTGGCCTGGCCCAGCCGGCCCGCACCAGGTTTCGGCGCCTGGCCAAGGCGGGACTGCCCTTCATGGTCGATCGCTATCCCAGTGCGCGTTATTCACTGGTCAGCGTCACGCCGGAGACCGGGCGTCGCCAGCAGATCCGGAAGCATTTCAAACACATCTCACATCATCTGATAGGCGACACGACGCATGGCAACGGCCGGCACAACCGTTTCTTCCGTAGCCACTTCGGGATCCGGCGGCTTCTGCTGATGTCGCGCCGACTGGGCTTCGTGCACCCCTATCATCAGACCCATGTCGATATCGTTGCCGATTACGATGCCGACTGGCGGCTCGTCTCGTCGATCTTTTCACGACCGGCATGCTCCACGCCGTCGCGCACCTGGCCCCAGACATCGAGAGATGATGCGAACCGGGCTGGTAGCGCGGAATAAGTACTGGCACGATAGCCCGAGTGGACAGCCTGAAACTTCTTGCAGCCTCGCTGCTGAGCAGCGCGCGCGACCTCCTGCCTATCGTCGCGGTGATCGCCTTTTTCCAGCTGCTGGTGCTGCAGCAGCCGATCCCGGACCTCGGCGGGCTCCTGCTCGGCACCCTGTTCGTTGCGGTTGGCCTGGCGCTGTTCGTCCGCGGCCTGGAGATGGGGCTGTTCCCGATCGGTGAGACTATGGCCTTTGCGTTCGCGAGTAAGGGCTCGCTGACCTGGCTGCTGATCTTTGCCGCTGCGCTGGGCTTCGGAACCACGGTGGCCGAGCCGGCGTTGATCGCCATCGCCGCGGAGGCGGCCGAGGTCGCAGCAGCTGGAGAGGTTATCGCGAACACGGCCGAGGCCAAGGATGATTATGCAGGCGGGCTGCGGTACACCGTCGCCCTGTCAGTCGGCTTCGCGATCATCATGGGAGTGCTGCGTATCATCCGCGGCTGGCCGATCCACTACCTGATCATCGCGGGTTACATTGGCGTCATCGTCATGACCTTCTTTGCCCCGCCCGAGATCATCGGCATCGCTTACGACTCTGGTGGGGTGACCACCTCGACCATTACCGTACCGCTGGTCACCGCGCTGGGTGTCGGCCTGGCATCGTCGATCAAAGGCCGTAATCCCATGATCGACGGCTTTGGCCTGATCGCGTTCGCGTCGCTAACCCCGATCATTTTCGTCATGGGCTATGGCACCTTCGGCATCGGCGACAGTGCGCAAAAGCTCGACGGGCCATTTGGCGTGTTCTTCCGCAGTACCCTTCATCAGATCGACACCCTGCTGTCGACGGTGCTGGACCCGGTAGGCGATGGCATCGAGGGGATTGTCGGCCCACTCAAGGACCTGTTGCTCGCGTCGCCGGGCAAGCCGGGCGAACTCTTTCAGACGCTGTTCAGCACCGTCAACGACGTGCTGCCGATTGCGCTGATTATCTTCGGCTTCCAGCTGTTCGTATTGCGCAAGCCCATCCCCCGTCTGGGTCGCGTTCTGCTCGGCTTCTTCAATGTCCTGATCGGAATGGCGTTCTTCCTCGAGGGTCTGGAGCTGGCGCTGTTCCCGCTCGGCAAACTCATGGCGGTACAACTGACCGATCCGGCGTTCATCGCCGACATTACCGATCATGTCGACGGCCTGGGCTGGTGGGACTACCGATGGGTCTATCTTTTTGCGTTCGCGATCGGATTCTCGACCACCATCGCCGAACCCGCACTTCTCGCCGTCGCGATCAAGGCACACCAGGTCTCCGCCGGCGCCATCGGGGTGACGGGGCTGCGGGTCGCGGTGGCGCTCGGAGTCGCCATCGGGATCACCCTTGGAACCTATCGAATCGTCAGCGGTACGCCGTTACACTGGTACATTATCGCCGGTTACATCATCGTCGTGGTGCAGACATTTTTTGCGCCACGGGTCATTATCGCACTGGCCTATGACTCTGGCGGCGTCACTACCTCGACTGTCACGGTGCCGCTGGTCGCGGCGCTCGGCCTCGGGCTCGCCAGCACGGTGCCGGGGCGCAGCACACTGCTGGACGGCTTCGGGCTTATCGCGTTTGCCAGTCTTGTTCCGATGATCACAGTAATGGCCTATGCGCAGCTTTCTGAATTGCGTACCTCGCGTGCGGACAGATCGAACTGAGGAGTAACTGCAATGCATTTCAAACTGTTGATTGCCTTTGTCGACGATACCAAGACGGACGCGGTGATCAAGGCGGCGCGCCATGCCGGCGCCACTGGCGCCACCGTGCTCAACAATGCGCGCGGTGAGGGGTTGATCGAGGCCAAGACATTTTTTGGACTATCGCTCGACACCCAACGCGACATGGTGCTGCTGCTGGTGGAGGAACACCTGGCACGACATATCCTCGAGGATATCGCGCGCGCCGGGGAGTTCGAATCCAGACCTGGCTCCGGCATTGCGATCCAGATCGATGTCGAAGACGCCGTCGGCGTCACTGGCCAGGTTGAAAAACTTCATGAAATCGTAGAGGAAGAGATATGAACGAGCCGGAACCGGTCCGTGTAAGGGACGTGATGAAGGTCGAGTTCGACGTTGTCGACGGCCTGGCCACCATCGCAGATGCGTTGCGCGACATGGCACACGTCAACAGCAAGGCGCTGATCGTCCGTAAACGCCACGACGACGACGAGTTCGGGATTGTCGAGCTGGAAGACATCGCCACCGAGGTGCTGGCAAAGAACCGCGCCCCAGAACGCGTCAACGTCTATGAGATCATGAACAAGCCGCTGATCGGCATCGACCCCGCAATGGATATCCGGTACTGCGCGCGGCTGTTCGAGCGCTACCGATTGAATCGCGCAGCGGTGGTAGAGAACCGCGACGTCATTGGCATCGTCAGCTATGCCGATATCGTGATCAAGGGGATGAAGAGGCTGACGTTGGCGTGACATCGGCGGGGGCCGGCCTGGCCTACAGGGCGCGGACCAGCTCCAGCACCTGTTCCGCGTGACCCTTGGGCTTCACGTCATAGATGGCATGCCGCAGCCTGCCGTCGGCCTCGACGACGAACGTCGAGCGTACGATGCCCATCCGCTTCTCGCCGTTCTTTTCTTTTTCCTGCCATACGCCGTAGGCCTCGCATAGCTGACCCTCGACGTCCGCCAGGAGACGCACGTTCAGGCCATACTTGTCCCTGAACGCAGCATGGCTGGCACAGGTATCCTTGCTCACGCCGATCACCGCGACACCGAGGTCTTCGAAGTCGCTCATCAGCTCGGTGAATTCGAGGCCCTCCATGGTGCAGCCCGGGGTGTCGTCCTTGGGGTAGAAGTAGATCACATAAGGTTTACCGTCGAGGCTCCCACTGTCTGCCATTGCCATATCGGCATCGGGCAAGACAAACCCCGGGGCCGGGTCTCCAATGTTCAGCATGGGATTCTCCGCGCTGGCTTGTGATCTGGCCGGAATGTAGATCGCCGGCTGTGTGCCGTCAACTGGCCGCGTCCTGAGACAAACCGACATCCTGGAGCAGTGCGCGCAGAGCCGCCTCCAGGTCGCGGCGGCCTCGCAGCGCGTAACTATCGCAGACGCGCCCCACCGGCCGGTGCTGAAGCTGCCAGGCGATCAACGGCGCCAGTGATTCCGGCGGCACGGCACCCGCGGCCGCGACACCTACCAACGCCTTCCAGATCAGCGCCTCGGCGGTCGCCGGCTGGCGTCCGCCTGCTGCGACTCGCCCCAGATCCCGCCGGTCTGCGACAGACAGTGTCACATCTGCGCAATCTCGCTCGCGTAACAGCCGAGCACCCAAGGCGCCGTCGAGTGTGCTCAGGCTGCCACCCAGTGCCCACGGCAACTGGATGCGGAAACGCCGGCAGGCCTGTGTCGCGAGTGCAGCACCGCGTTCATTGAGCCCCCGCAACATCAGTAGTGAGTGCAAGGCGCTGGCGGAATCGACGTGGATGCCGCAGCGCGCCGGGAGGAATCCTACCGACTGCCAGAATTGCAGCAGCGGTGGGTCGACGCCATAGGCACAACCCAGAAGATCGAAATGCGCAGACAGCGCCCAGTCGGCGACCGATGTGATGAGCCGGGTCGCCACACCCTGACGTCGCCGTTGCGGATGCACAGCCAGGCGCTGCACCCGTAACACCCGACAGCGCAAGATGTCCTCCAGACCGGCATGCACGGCCAGCGACTGTGGCAACAGGTGCCCGCGTGGGCGTCGCTCGCCGGCTGCGACCCGCGCGGCCATCGCCTCATCGAGCTCGCCCTCCATGAGCGCCATCAACACACCCACCACTGCGGTGTCCTGCCGTGCGACCCAGAGTTCTACCGCCGGGTTATCGAGCAGCTGCCGCAGATCGGATGGCCGCGTCTGATAGTGGGCGCTGACCAACAACCCGAAAACCTCGCGCAGCAGCGGCTCATCGGCCGCCAGCGAGGCCGCATCGAGCTTTTCGATGGCCATGTCGACACCGGCGTCCTGCGCGCTGAGTTCGGCCAAGTCTGTATCGAGTAGAAAGGCGGTATTGATCAGCGCCTCGAGCGGGTCACTAGGCGCCCAGCGCACCGGAGCCCTTAGCCGCAGCTCCCGCCATTGCGGCATGCTATGCGTCAACCGATCGCGGAACCGCAGTTCAAAACCGCGCCCGCTGCCTTCGTAGCCGTGTACCGTGGAGGCAAATACCAGACGGTTATTGTGTTGCAGGAGCTTCGTCAGCACCGCGACCGGGATCGCCGCCGCCTCGTCGACCAGGACCAGGCCCAGCGGCTGCTCTGTGTCTGCCGCGCAATCGGAGGGCAGTCGGAAACACAGCCAGCCATCGCCGATCGCCGTGTCCGCGACCTGGCGTGAATCCAGCCCTGCAGTCCGCTGCGAATGCGCAAACAACGTAGCGACTGCTCGACGATGCGCGGCCACCACGGTGACCCGCGCCAGGCCGGCGAGCAAGAGTCGCGCGGCGGCGATACCCAGCGCCGTGGACTTGCCGCGGCCGCGGTCCGCAGCGATGACCAGTGGCCGGCGTGCATGGCCCAGGGCGACGCGTTGCACCGCAGCCACTGCGGCCTCTTGTTCCTCATTCAACGCCAGGTCCTGCGCGGCTGGCGGTGCCAGGCACAACGCCGGCTTGACATCGGGCGTCACGGTGAGCACGGCCCTATGTGTCCGCCATATCCGGACCAGGCGATCGAGGAAAACGCCGCGCATATCGCGTGCGGTGCGTGGATAACAGGCGAATCGCTCGCAGTCCGGATCGACGAAGTCTGCCCAGTCCGCAAGGCACGGCGCCAGCACAACGCAATCGCCGCCGCCGCGCAGCGTCCCCGGCAGTGCAGCGAACGCGTCCGGGTGCAGACCGTCATACATGTTGAGAACCAACAATCGGCATTCGCCGCCTAGATAGCGACCGGCATGCTCAGCGCGTATCGCGGCGATCTCGGATGATGGACTGCTCGCTGCAACCCACAGCACATCGGACTTGTCGGTGGCGACAAGCTGGCGTATCACCCAGCGTTCGCATGCCTCCCGTTCGCCGGTCACCAGCACCAGCCTGCGTGCCGCCAGGGTCGCTATTCCGACCAAAAGAAGGGTTCCTGACAACGTGCCTTGTTGCACTGTGATGCCTGCATCCGTGCCTGTACGCGCGCAGCCCGGATCAGGCGCTCGTTCAAGATCTTCGGGTACAGCCGGAAAAGACGCGCCAGCGCACCGGCACGCTGCACAGCGGCCTGCTCCAGGCGCAGGCGCTCCGGGTCACTGAGATGATGCAGCTGGAGCAGCGCGGGCGCCCACCAGGCGATGAAGGCCTCGGCGATCCGCCGTTGGCGCGCCTCGGGCCACTGGGTGGTCAACAGCAAGCGCGGAAACGAGGCCTCCACCTCCCAGCTTCGTTGCGATCTCTGCGCGACGGCCTCCGGATCCCGCTCGAACCAGGCCGCCGCTGGTCGCCGCCCTGCGCGGCGCAGGATCATCTGCTCCAATTCGGCAAGATCGGCAAACTCGTCGCGCGCTGCCTGCCCGGGCAACCAGCGCGCGACCTCGGCGAGCGGTATGGCCTCATCCGGCAGCAGGCTATCGAGCAGCACCAGCGGTTTACGAGTCTGTGCATCCAGCAGCCAACACTCGAGGCTATCGTGCAGCGCGAACGACACCTGTCCGGCAAAGGCCTCGAGTGCCCCGATCAGCGGTTCACCGATGCGCTCAATCAGATGGCCGGCCGCGGTGCCCCGCACCATCGCACGCCGCAGGCCGGTATCGACAGACCAGGTGCCGAAGCGCACCTCCGAGAGGCCGGAATGGGCAAGGATGTCGGGGTGTGCGGCATACAATATCCAGTGCACGCCATCCGTGCTCTCCGCTTCACCGGCACCGACCCGGATTACCTGCAGCACACCCTGGAAGGGCACCATGATGCGCCGCGCAAAACACTCGACCATCATGGTCGGGTACCGGTGGCGGGTGCAAAAAGCTCACACAGGTCGGGGGCTGCTGGGGGACTGAGGCACGGGTACTGGGCCATATCGACTGCGGTGCCAACCTGCGGAGTTGATCGCGATCCAGGGATTTGCAGCCAAACAGTGTCAAGTCGGACAGGCTGCTCGTGGGCCATGCGGGAAGTTCGGTTACTCACAGAGCGCCGCTGATGAGCCAAGGTAAGGCGCACGCCGCAGGGAATGGCAGGCCCTTTTCAAGGTGTGCAACGCCACATTGGCTCATCAGCGACGCTCCCTCCGGGCCAGCCCACAAGCCACGTTGACCGCGTTACGCTCGCTGGAATTGGCGACGGCCAGTCCTGCGCTCGCGTGCCTTGCCAACCCGGCTTGTGGACTGGCTGTGGGTTACCGAACTTCCCGCATGGCCCACTAGGTCGAGTTAAGCACCTGTATCGGCGGTATCGCAAGCAGGCGCCGCGTCGCAAGCCAGCCGACCAGCGCCACCACCAGGGTCCCTGCACCGATCCCGAGCCACCAGGTCGACGGGCTCACGCGACCGGGCAGATCAAAGAGCTGGACCGCGATCAGATAGCCGCTGACACTGGCCAGCAGCGCTGCCAGCAGTCCGCCGATAAAGCCGAGTAGGCCAAACTCGGCCAGGACCGCACCCAGCAGACGCCGCCGCGAGGCCCCCAGGGTACGCATCACCGCGACCTCACGGGCCCGCTCGTCGCGGCTCACCTGCGCGGCGGCAAAGGTAACCAGAGCCGCAGCGATCAGGGTGAACAGAAACACCATCTCGACCGCCAGCGAACCCCGCCCCATGATCTCCCGCACCTGGGTCAGGATCGGGCGGACGTCGATCACGGATACCGCAGGAAAGGCCTCGGCGAGTTCCAGGGTCAGACCGTCAGTCTCCTCGTCCAGATACAGGCTGGACAGGTAAGCGACCGGCAGATCGCGCGCCAGCGCCGGCGACCCGACGACGAAGAAATTCACGTTGAAGGAATCCCAGGCGACCGCGCGCAGACTGGTGACCGGCGCCAACACGGTCTGCCCGGCGACGTCGAAGGTGAGGGTATCTCCGACCTTGACGCCCAGGCTGTCGGCAACCCCCTGCTCAACCGAGAACGCCGGCTGGTCCGCCTCACCGGGAAGCCACCAACGCCCGGACCGGATGCGGTTGTCCGGCTGCATCGCGGCACCGAAACCCAGGCTGTACTCGCGCGCCGCCAGGCGCCTGGAGCGCATGTCCGTGTAGCTTTCGGGGTCGATCCTGCGCCCGTTAATGGCGGTCAGGCGGCCTCGCGTGGTCGCATGCAGGCCGGAATTGGGCACCTTTCGCTCAGCCAGCAGGGCCTCGAGGGACGCACGCTCCTCGGGTTGCACGTTGATAAGGAAGTGGTTCGGCGCGCCCTCAGGCAGACTGTTCTGCCAGGTATCGATGATGTCGACGCGCACCACCGCGAGCAGCAACAGCAGCGTGATCCCGAGACCGAAACCGGCCAGCTGCAGCATGGTCAGCTGAGGATAGCGCGCCAGCGCTGCGATACCGAGCGCGGCGGTCCCGCCCGCGCGTCGAAGCGGCGCGAGCGCGCCGAGCAGCAGCCGGCCGGCGATCATCAGCACGCCCAGGGTGACGAACAAGGCGATCGCCATCCCGCCCGCCAGGCGTGGGTCCTGGACCTGCCAGTACATCAGGCCAACGAACGCCGCGGCGGCGACCAGCCACACCAGCCAGCCGGCGAGGCCCGGGGCATCCAGCTCGCGGCGCAACACCCGCAGCGGCGGCACGTTGCGAATGCGCAGCAGTGACGGCACCGCAAAACCGAGTGCCATGCTCATACCGAAGGCAGTGCCGACCCACACCGGACGCAGACCGGGTGCCGGCAGGGCCTGGTCGAACCAGTCACCCAGGACACTCACCAGGGCCTGCTGACCCGCCAGGCCGACCAGACTGCCGCCGAGGGTGGCGATCAGGGCCACCGCCAGCAGCTGGCCAAGATGCCAGCGCAATACCGCCGAGCCCCGCATACCGAGGGTACGCAGTACCGCGGCGCTGTCCATCGCGTGATCGACATAGCGGCGTGTGGCCAGCAGGATCGCGACACCAGCCAGCAGGCTGGCGCATAGCGCCGCCAGGCTGAGGAAGCGGCGCGCGCGCTCCAAGGCGGTTTGCAGCTCCGGTCGCGCGTTCTCGACATCCTCCAACTCGCTGCCCGGTGGCAGTCGCGCCGCCAGCCAGCTGCGCATCGCCGTCACCTGGGATGTGTCGCCGGCAATCAGCAGCCGGTGCTTGGCCCGACTGGCCGGCCCCAGCAGCCCGCTGCGCAGCACGTCCTCATAGCCGACCATCAGGCGGGGGGAGAGTTGAAACAGGTTGCCGCCACGGTCGGGCTCATTGACCAGGATACCGGCCGCGCGCAGCGCGACCTCACCGAGCTGGAGGGATGTCTCACCGATCTCGGCGCCAAGGCGGTCGCGCAGGCGACCCTCGAGCCAGGCATCGCTGGCGCCCGGTGCCCGCCCGACCGGGCCTGCCGGGGTGTCGATCCGCAGCCGTCCGCGCAGCGGATACGGCGGCTCGACCGCCTTCACCTGCACCAGCAGCGGCCGTTCGTTGGCAATGATCACGCTCGGAAAGGTGACCGTGCGCGCCGCCTGCAGACCGCGGGTCGTGGCCTCTGCCAGCCAGGCATCGGGAATGAAGTCGCCCTGTTCGACCACGAGGTCACCGGCCATTAGCGCCGCGCCCTGCAGCACCAGTGCGCGCTCGACCCGATCGGCGAAGAACGCCACGCTGCTGAGCGCCGCGACGGCGACCAGCACCGCGGCCAGCAGCAGGCGCAGACCCGGGTCGCGCAGCGCGACCCGCCACGCCAGCACAGACCGCCACCCGCTGTTCACGCGGCCTCCTGAAGCCGACCTGCGTGCAGGCGCAATACACGGTCGCAGCGCGCGGCCAGTTGTTGATCATGGGTCACCAACAGCAAGGTGCTGCCTGCGCGATCGCGCAGTCCGAACAGCAGGTCGATAATGCGCTGGCCGCTGTCGGCATCCAGATTCCCGGTCGGCTCATCGGCGAACAGCACGTCTGGATCGCCGGCGAACGCACGTGCCAAAGCGACCCGCTGTTGTTCACCGCCAGACAGCTGGCGCGGCAGGTGCGACAGTCGTTTCTCCAGTCCGACCTCTCGCAACAGGGCCTCGGCCTGCACCCGAGCGCCGCTGTTGCGCACGATCTGCAGCGGCAGCGCGACGTTCTCCAGGGCCGTCATGCCGGGCAACAACTGAAACGACTGAAACACGAAGCCGACTCGGCCTGCACGCAGCGCCGCGCGGGCGTCTTCGTCCATTGCGCCCAGGTCGTGTCCGAGCAGGGAGACTCCGCCTTCGGTCGGCTGGTCCAACCCTGCGAGCAGGCCCAGCAGCGTCGATTTGCCAGATCCGGATGGGCCGAGGATAGCCACGGCCTCTCCAGCGTTGACCTGCATGTCGATCGCCGCGAGGATATTGAGTGTCCGCCCGTCGGACATCGTGATCCTTTTGCCGAGTTGTGTGGTTGAAATGCGAAGACTTTCGTTCATTGCCTGCTTGCTGTTGTTTGCCTGTGCGCCCTGGACCCTGCACGCCGCCGAAAAAATCCTGGTTATCGGGGACAGCCTGAGTGCCGCTTACGGTATCGAAAAGGAGCGCGGTTGGGTTGCGCTTTTGCAGCAGCGCCTGCAAGAGCAAGCCTTCGGCTATCGCGTTGTCAATGCCAGCATCTCTGGTGACACCACGCGCGGCGGGCTTTCGCGTCTGCAGAACGCGCTACAGCGTGAAAGGCCCCACCTGCTGATCATTGCGCTGGGCGGCAATGACGGCCTGCGCGGTTTCTCTCCTGAGCAGACTCGCAACAACTTGCGCGGCATGATCACGCAAGGGCGTGAAGCAGGAGCCAGGGTGTTACTACTCGGGGTCAAGCTTCCGTCGAATTATGGCAGGGCCTACACCGAGAAGTTCCACCGCATCTACCTGGAATTGGCCAGTGAGCAAGACGTGGCACTGGTGCCGTTCTTCCTCGAGGGCGTGGCCGAGACACGCGCGCAGATGCAGCCCGATGGCATACACCCTGCGGCTGAGGCCCAGCCGCGAATACTCGACAACGTCTGGACCGGATTGGCACCGCTATTGGAAGCGCAATCCAGCGGATAGCTGACAACCGACCCAGGCGGCGGCGCTTCAGCCTGGAAATCTCACCAGTCCCCGCGATGCCGGTGAAATTTCGAGGTCAGGCGCTTTCGGCGTCGTCCAGTAGGTCATCCAACAGCATCGGCGGTGCGATGCCGTAGCCCTGCGCAAAGTCGACGCCAATCTCGCCGATACAGCGCAGTATCTGTTCGTCGGCAACATACTCGCCGATGGTCTTCTTGCCGAGAAAATGGCCGATCTCGTTGATCGACTTCACCACCGCATAGTCATCACCGCTGGCCGCAATCTTGCGTACAAACACGCCATCGATCTTCAGCCAGTCGACCGGGAGCTCCTTGAGATAGGAATAGGAGGCCAGGCCGCTGCCGAAATCGTCCAGCGCCACTTTGCAGCCCAATGCCTTGAGGTCGTGGATGATACCCGCGGTGCTTGAAAGATCGGATACGGCCGCAGTCTCGGTCACCTCGAAACTCAACCACGCGGGATCAATGCCCGTACGCTGGAACTGTTCGCGCACGAAATCCAGAAAGCTGGGGTCGCTCGCGGTCTGACCGGACAAATTGACTGCAAAGCCGTGAAATCTGGACATACGACTGCGCTGCGCGGCTATCCAGTCCATGACCGTACGCGTGACCCAGCGGTCGACCGAGCGCATTCGATTGTAGCGCTCGGCCGCATCAATGAACTCGGCGATCGGCAATGGCTTGCCTGCACCGCTGTGGACCCCGAGCAGGACCTCGTAATGCGGCGCGATCCCCTGATCCGGTCGCACCGGCACGATGGGCTGACAGCGCAGCTTGAGGCGCCCATTCTCCAAGGCGTCGTCCACCTGCACCACCCAGTGCACGGATTCCTTGCGCCGCGCGATATTGGGATCGTCTTCGCTGTACACATACACTCGGTTGCCGCCGGCCGCCTTCGCGGCGGATAAGGCGCTGTCGGCCGCCTGCAGCACGGCGCTGAAACCTTCTTCCGCCACGCTCAGATTTACGATACCGATAGACGCGCTCAGGCCGATAGATTGACCCTCCCAGTCGAAGGGCATGCTGTGCACGTCCTGGCAGATCACCTGGGCACGTCGCTCACCGTCGGCGAGATCGATATCCGGCAACAGCGCGGCAAACCGGTCGCCGCCGAGGTGCCCCAGCACCTTCGCCCCTTTGATTTTTTCGAGCAGGCGCGCAACCGCCACCAGCAGGCGATCCCCGGTGGCAAAGCCGTGGACATCATTGACCAAGCGAAACTGGTCGATATCGAGCCAGAACAGGATGCCGGTATCGGCCGACCGATCTGGCATGGCCACCGCCTGCTCCAGCGCCACCTGGAACTGCTGCCGATTGATCAAGCCGGTCAAGGAATCATGCGCAGCCTGGTGCGCCAGCTGCTCTTCCATGCGCGACAGAATGGAATCCACCGCACGCTCACTGAGCGGGCGTCCATCGCTGGGATCGACGCTAATGCGGTGCTCGTGAAGCCCCGACGCGAGTTCGGCCAGCTCGAATTCTCGGGCGCGTAGGCCACGGTGATCGACCGTAACATAGCGCTCATGGTCATCGCGGATCCAGGCGACGCGCAGCTCCTGATCGTCCTCGGGGCCTTGCGGCAAACGCAGGCGGTCGCCGACCATGATATTCATGCAGCGTTCCAGCAGGACGCTCCAGACCTGTTTGCTGACCCCGTCTGGACGTGACTGCGACTCTGCGTCGGCCCGCTGATCGACCAGCGACGGCATCTCGACCAGTCGAGTCTTGCCTGGTTTTGAGCCCCGCAGCGCTTCGCGCAACTGGCCCTCTACTACGCTACGCCGAAACGGATCGAACGCGACAACGGCGAGTTCCTCGACAATAACATCACCCAGCTGCTGCGTATTCACCTCGCTCGGCTGGTGTTCGAATGGCTCACCCCCCAATCTGGCAACCAGGCTGTCCAGATGGCCCAGTTGTTCGACATAACTGCCACCACCGTCCACCGAGCGCAGCCAAGCGAGTTCGAGCACGGCCCGCCAGCCGACATCGATCAGCTCGGGAATGAGCTCAGGCAGCTGGCGACCGGCATAACGCCGGTTGACGTCGGCCACCACGGCCTTGTGTGCGCGCCTCACCCGATCCTGACCCTCACAGGCCTGCACCACCCGCTCGACGTTGTGCTGGTATTGCCGGCTTTGTTCACCGGTCAGCTCGTTGACGGCATCGGCGATCTCGCGCAGCGCCGAGCGATCCGTCCCTGCGCGACCGATCGGTTGGAGCAACTGCGAGATGCGCTGACCGATCGGATCGTCAGCCGGCGCGGAATCTGCGCCCGGGCGGAACATCTGCAGGTGACCAAGCGCATCGACGATCTCACGCATGGGATTCTGCTTATCGTGAAAGAACGTCTGGTCTGAGGCAGCCTCGCGAACCAGTGGCTCGCCCAACTGCTCCAACCAGCCGGCCAGGCCCTTGCCCACATCCGGCGTATCGGCGATATAGCTCATCAGCTCCTGCGCGTGACTCGTGCGCTCCTTGACCTCGCGCGCGAGCAGGGTCTGCAACAGGCGTTGATCGATAGAACCCCGGGCCGCGGCCTGCGGCGCCCGCCCTGCAGAACGTAGCACAGCGACTTTTCCGTTGGCCTGCGCCGCCGGGGCCCCGGCGGTATCGAGGGCGGCGTCTAGCTCTTGATAGAAGCCGCCGAGCTTGTCTTCCAGGATGCGCGCCACTTGGTCGAAAAGCACCCCGCGGGAGATCGCCCCGAAACCCAGGTCCTTCGCCAGATCCTTCATGACCCCGGTGAACTGCTGTGGCTCGAACGGCACCGTCAAGGACCCCGGCGTTGCGACACTGCGCGCCGCCGCGAGGCGGGATCCGATCCCGTTGAGCTGCACGGTGAAGCGACGGTCGAGCAGGGTCGCGACCCGCGATGCCTCCAGCCAGCGCTCGAAGTCATCAGGATCCACCAGGCTCAGCTCGCCGGGCACCGGATCGGCCGGTGACGCAGGATTGGCCTTACCGTCCAGCGCCACCGCCAGAAGCTTGGTCACCAGCGCATCTTCCTGACGCATCCCCTCGAGCGCGTTGATATCGCCCATCACCTGCTGCCGTTCGGCGTTGGTGCCAAGCTGGTCGGTCTTGTCGAGCAGCGCCTCACCTGTCTTGACCAGGATCTCACGCAGGACGCCGGGCAGGACGCCGTTCGCTACCTGACGGAGTTTGGCAATATAGCGGGCCTCGCCGCCTGGGGTAGCCCCCACTCCCACCGGGGTGTCGGATCGCGCCAGTCGGTCGTGATGCCCTAACGCCTCTACGATCGCATCGCTGGCGCGAGCGAACGAAAGGCCGAGAAAGTCGTCAGTCGCCCATGCCACGACGGCCTTGATACGCACGCGGCGCGGCCCTTTGGGCGTCAACAGATCGGTCTTGAGCTGCGCCGTTTGGCCCGACGCCCACCGGATCGGCGGCTCCCCACCCTCGTCGGGTAGCTGCTGCACCAGCAGACCGCCGCTGCAGTAGTCTCTCACGACACAGGCAGACTGCTGCCCAGCCTCAGTCTTTAGCCTGCCGGGCAGTTTGATGGTGTGACGTTCATACCGGCGCCGTTCAGCTGGGACAGACATACCGACCTGCATCCCATTTGTGGCGCCTGTTTGCGGCTGTAAGCAACACGCGGCGACCCGAAAATTACCTCTTCTCAGACGATATCGCCTGATTTCTCCGATAGTTGAGGGCCGAAAGTCAGGTCGCGCCGCATGCCCGACGGCGAACCTACTGATTCACCGGCTCGGGCCCTGTGGGAATTAAATGTGTCCGCCTTCGTGCAATATGAGGCCAGTCAGTCAGAGGCGCTGTGGCGCTTCAGCAGATCGGTGAGCTCGACCGGAAACGGAAAGACAATCGTCGAGCCCTTGGAATTGGAGACCTCACTGAGGGTCTGCAGGTAGCGCAGCTGGATGGTGACCGGATTGCGCGTCAGCACCTCGGTCGCGGCGAGCAGCTTTTCCGACGCCTGCAACTCACCCTCAGCATGGATCACCTTGGCACGCCGCTCGCGCTCGGCCTCGGCCTGCCTGGCGATCGCGCGAATCATCGACTCATCGAGATCGACATGCTTGATCTCCACATTCGCCACTTTGATGCCCCAGGCATCGGTCTGTTTATCGAGGATTGCCTGGATATCATGATTGAGCTGGTCCCGGTTCATCAACATCTCGTCGAGCTCATGCGCACCGAGCACCGAGCGCAGTGTGGTCTGGGCCAGCTGACTGGTGGCCATGATGAAGTCCTCGACCTGAATGATCGCCCGCTCGGGATCGACCACGCGGAAGTAGAGCACCGCATTCACTTTCACCGACACATTGTCGCGCGAAATAACGTCCTGGGTCGGCACATCCATGGTCACCGTGCGCAAGTCCACCCGCACCATCTGCTGGATCCCGGGAATGATAATGATCAGACCCGGTCCCTTGACGCGCTGAAAGCGGCCGAGAAAAAACACCACACCGCGTTCGTACTCGCGCAGCACTTTTATCGACGCGAACAGCAGCGCGGCGATGAACAACACAACGCCGATTATCACGCTAGTCATTGACTCTCCCCCTTCTTCGTTTCGCTCACTGGCTCCACGGTCAGCTGCAGACCCTCCATGGACTTGACCCTGACTCTCTGCCCACGACGGACAGGCCGCAGGGTCTCGGCGTTCCAGGTCTCACTGTGAATCCTGACGCGTCCGCTATGTTCGAAATCCTCTTCGGCAATACCGGTCGCGAGCAGCATCTCTTCACGACCGCTGGCCACCGGGCGCCTGCGCGTCTTCAGCGCGTAACCGACCACACCGACGAACAACGCGAGGCTCAGGATGACGAAAGTGCCGATCAGCGGGATAGCCACACCGACCTGGCCCGCCTCGTCGCGGTACAGGATCACCGAGCCGATGATGAAGGCGATCGCCCCACCGATGCCCAGCGCACCAAAACTCGGCACGAAGGCCTCGAGCACCATGAAGGCCACACCCAGCGCCAGCAGGGCCAGGCCGGCATAATTGACCGGCAGCGCCTGGAAAGCGAAGAGTGCAGTGATCAGCGCGATCGCACCGATCACCCCGGGCACCATAGCCCCCGGATTCGCGAGTTCGTAGATCAGGCCGTAGATGCCGATCAACATCAGGACGTAGGCGACATTCGGGTCGGTGATCACCGAGAGTATCTTGATCCGCCAATCGGCCTCGAAGGCCTCGGTGGTCATGTCGGCGGTATGCAGCACCACGGTTTCACCCAGCACCTGCACCGCTTGACCGTCGATCTGGGTGAGGAGATCGGGGATGTTCTCTGCTACCCGGTCGATGACACCACGCTCTAGCGCCTCAGCGGCGGTCAGGTTCTCGGCGTTGCGAACGGCCTGTTCCGCCCACTGCGCATCGCGGTTGCGCAACTTGGCCAGACCCCGGATGAAAGAGGCGGCATCGTTGATGATCTTGCGCTGCATCGCACTGCCCGAGCTATCCGACGTGCGCCGTGTTTCCGTCTCCGGCGCTGCCGCTGGGTCCCCGGCTTGTTCCGGCGTCGTATCTGCGGCACCGGTCCCCGGACCATCGTCGGGGGTGCCGCGACCGCTATCGGGCTCGTCGTCGGGCAGCCCGGGAAATCCGCCAATCTGCACGGGGGTTGCCGATCCCAGACTGGTCGCCGGCGCCATTGCCGCGATATGGCAGGCGTACAGGATATAGGTCCCGGCACTGGCGGCTCGCGCCCCGCTGGGTGCAACGAAACAGGCTACCGGTATCGATGAGGCAAGCACGTCTTTGACAATATCGCGCATCGCTGCATCCAGACCGCCTGGTGTATCCAGGCGCAGGATCAGCAGCTGCGCACCCAAATCCTGCGCCTTGCGCAGACCGCTGCGGAAATACTGCGCGGCGACCGGGCCTATGGTCCCGTCGATCTCTAAGATCACGGCCCGCTGCGACGGGCCAGCGCCGGGCGCCGCTGTTACCGCCGCCGCACCGAAAAGCCCAAGCAGCAGGATCGCGAACAAGAATCGCGCTGTAATGCAGGATTTCATCAGACCTCACGAGCCGGTCGACGCTCGGGGCGCAAGGCCCATGCCGTCTCCCAGCGTATTATCTCAAGCCTTGTTCACCTAACGGGATCCGTCAAATGCATGGGGTGACCGAGATCACCACCCCGAGCGCGGCACCATGTCCGAGCCGATGCTCTGCAACGGCCCCAACGGATTGGTCTTATCACTATACTCGCGGATCTTCGGCGTGCCAGACCAGAGCTTGTAGACCACGACATCGTCGACCAGCAGCAGCAGCGCCCGAAACTCCCAGCCCTGCGTTTCGGTCTTGCGCTTGAAGTTGAAAAAATCGGCCAGAAAATTGCCATAGCGTTTGTCTCGGATATGGCGTTGATCGACCTCATAGCCCGCACAGTCGGCATAGCGCGCCAAACAATCTTGCAGGCCTCGCGGAAGATTTTCCCGGCTCTGCAGCGACCCGAGCGCGAAACGCTCGGCCAGGTCGGCATGGTTGAGGATGCGGATATTCGGTCGCTCGCGGGGCGAAAAACCCAAGTCGACCAGATTGTCCTCCGTGGTGGAATAGGGCGTTATGTCATCGAAGGCCTGCTTGGCCTGCGCGAAGCTGGACCAGGGCGATGCCACTTTGCTTTCACTGCGCGGCAACGCCGCTGCACAACCGTAGAATACCCCCACCATCAGCATGACCCAGCCGAACCTCATCATTATTTGCCGCCGTGTGGGAGCACGTGTGCGAGCCGGGTAGCATCGCGCGCCAGACGCTCTAATGAAAAACCGGGGTTTTCAGAGTTGTCGATCTGCACCGGGCCGGAGGCTGCCACGCCGGCAGAGGGCGGAGGTTCCTCGGGCACATGCCCCTGCCATGCGGCATCCCCCCAAAGACTCAGGGCTCGTAGGCCAGATTCGGCGCCAACCATTTTTCCATCTCCTGGAGCGCCACGCCCTTACGCCTGGCATAGTCCTCGACCTGGTCGCGGTTGATCTTGCCGATCGCAAAATAACGCGCCTGAGGATGCGCAAAGTACAGTCCGCTGACCGACGCCGTCGGCACCATCGCCTTGGACTCGGTCAGCCAGATACCGGTATTGGTCTCGACATCGAGCAGGTCCCACAGCAGGTCCTTCTCGGTGTGATCGGGCGACGCCGGGTAGCCCATCGCCGGCCGAATACCCCGGTACCGCTCTTCGATCAACTGCGCATTGTCGAGGGACTCATCGGCCGCGTAGCCCCAAAGTTCCCTTCGCACGCGCTCGTGCAGCCACTCGGTCAATGCCTCGGCGAGGCGATCCGCCAGGGCCTTCAGCATAATGCCCTGGTAGTCGTCGTGTTCGGCCTCGAACACCGCGAGCCTCTCCCCGATGCCAAGCCCGGCGGTGGCGGCAAAGCCACCGATGAAGTCGATGACCCCGCTGTCTTTGGGGGCGATGTAGTCGGCCAGGGACTCATTGTATTTGTCGTTTGGCTGCCTGCCCTGCTTGCGCAGGTGGTGCAGCGTCGCGCGAACGCTGCGCTGCCGGTCGCTGCCGATGCCACCGGTATCGCCGTGGGGCGCATAGACCTCGATGTCGTCACCGACCGCATTGGCCGGAAACAGGCCGACTACCGCCGCGGCGCGCAGCCACCCTTCGGCGATGATCTGGCGCAGCATGGCCTGTGCATCGGCATAGAGCTTGCGCGCCTCCTCGCCCTTTTCCGGGTCATCGAGGATCTTTGGAAAACGACCCTTCAGCTGCCAGGCATGAAAGAAGAAGGTCCAATCGATATAGGGCGCGACCGCGGCCAGATCGATATCCCGGAGGACCGTGATGCCGAGTCTGGCGGGTTCGGTGATCTGCGTAGTCGACCAGTCGATCGGGGTAGGATTTGCCTGGGCCGCCGCCAGGCGGATGTTGTTTTTGGCCTCGTTCTTGGCGGCCCGCCGCTCACGGACCTCCGCGTACTCGTCACGCAGCTTGTCGAGAAATTCCTTCTTCTGCTGTTTCGACAACAACGTAGACGCCACCCCGACCGCGCGGGAGGCATCCGATACGTACACGGCACCGTGGGTATACTGGGGTTCGATCTTTACCGCCGTGTGGGCCTTGGACGTAGTGGCTCCACCGATCAGCACCGGGATGTCGAAGCCCTGACGGGTCATTTCCTTGGCGACATGGACCATCTCATCGAGCGACGGCGTGATCAGCCCCGACAACCCGATAATGTCAACCCGCTCTTCGCGCGCCCGGCGCAGGATCGTGTCGGCCGGCACCATGACGCCGAGGTCGATGACCTCGTAGTTGTTGCACTGAAGGACCACACCAACGATATTCTTGCCGATGTCGTGCACATCGCCCTTGACGGTTGCCATCAGGATCTTGCCCTTGGCCCGGGCAGCACTGTCTGCCTTCTCGGCCTCGAGAAAGGGCTCGAGATAGGCCACCGCCTTTTTCATCACCCGCGCCGACTTGACCACCTGCGGCAGGAACATCTTGCCAGCGCCGAACAGGTCACCGACCACATTCATGCCGTCCATCAGTGGCCCTTCGATCACCAACAGCGGGCGCTCCGCCTCCTGGCGCGCCTCCTCGGTGTCCTGTTCGATGAACTCGGTGATGCCCTTCACCAGCGCATGCTGGAGACGCTTGGCGACCGCCCAACTGCGCCACGCTAGATCCTCGACTTTTTCAGTCTGCCCCTCGCCGGCGTACTTGGGCGCGAGTTCGACCAGGCGTTCACCCGCCTCGGGATCGCGGTTGAGAACCACGTCCTCTACCGCGGTACGCAGTTCCTCGGGCAGCTCATCGTACACCGCCAGCTGTCCAGCGTTGACGATACCCATGTCCATGCCGGCGCGGATCGCGTGGTACAGGAATACCGCGTGGATTGCCTCACGCACCGTATTGTTGCCGCGAAACGAGAACGACACGTTGGACACGCCGCCCGAGACCATCGCGTGCGGCAGCGTGCGCTTGATCTCGCGCGTGCCTTCGATGAAGTCCACGCCGTAGTTGTTGTGCTCTTCGATGCCGGTCGCGACGGCGAAGATATTGGGGTCGAAGATGATGTCTTCGGGGGGGAAATCGAGTTCGTCGACCAGGATGCGGTAGGCGCGTGTGCAGATCTCCACCTTGCGTGCCTCGGTATCGGCCTGGCCCGCCTCGTCGAACGCCATCACGATGATTGCGGCGCCATAGCGGCGGCACAAGCTGGCGTGCGCACGAAATGCCTCTTCGCCCTCCTTCATGGAGATCGAGTTGACGATCGGCTTGCCCTGGCAACAGCGCAGGCCGGCCTCGATGATCTCCCACTTCGAGGAGTCGATCATCAGCGGCACCCGGGCAATATCCGGTTCGGCGGCAATCAGGTTCAGGAAGCGCATCATCGCGGCCTTGCCATCGAGCATGCCCTCGTCCATGTTGACGTCGACGATCTGTGCACCGTTCTCCACCTGGGTGCGGCAGATATCCAGCGCCTGTTCGTATTCCTCGTTCAGGATCAGGCGCTTGAACCTGGCGGATCCGGTGATATTGGCGCGTTCACCGACGTTTACGAACAGCGTCTCCGAGCCGATATTCAGCGGTTCGAGCCCGGACAGGCGACAGACGACGGGCGCCGCGGGGCGCTGGCGGGGTGGCACGCCCTCGACGGCCGCAGCGATCGCGCGAATGTGCTCGGGCGTAGAGCCGCAGCAACCCCCGATGATGTTTAGAAATCCACTGCGCGCCCACTCGCCCACCTGCGCGGCCATCTCCTGTGGCTCCAGATCGTATTCGCCGAACTCATTCGGCAGGCCTGCGTTCGGATGGGCGTTCACATGGCATTCGGCGATACGCGACATCTCCTCGACGTACGGGCGCAGCATATCGGGGCCCAGGGCACAGTTGAGCCCGATGGAGATCGGCCGCGCGTGGCGCAGGCTATTGTAGAAGGCCTCGGTGGTCTGACCAGACAGCGTACGACCGGAAGCATCCGTAATGGTCCCGGAGATCATCATCGGCGGGCGTTCCGCACCGGTTAGTCCGTTGTCGTCGAGATATTTCTCGACAGCGAAGACCGCGGCCTTGGCATTCAGGGTATCGAAGATCGTCTCGATCAGCAGGATGTCCACGCCGCCTGCGATCAGCGCGTCGGTAGACTCGTAGTACTGGTCGACGAGCGCCTCGAAGGTGATATTGCGATAGCCGGGGTCGTTGACATCGGGCGAGATCGACAAGGTGCGGCTGGTTGGACCCAAGACCCCGGCGACGAAACGTGGCTGCTCGTCGCTTGCGTACTCGTCGGCGACGGCACGCGCCAGGCGGGCGGCCGCCAGATTGATCTCATGTGCGAAATCCTGCATGTCGTAATCCGACATGGAGACCCGCGTGCCGTTGAAGGTGTTGGTCTCAATGATGTCGGCGCCGGCCTGCAGGTACTGTGCATGGATGTCGCGAATGATCTCCGGTTGGGTGATCGACAACAGGTCATTGTTGCCTTTGAGATCGCTGTGCCAGTCGGCAAAACGTTCGCCCCGGTAATCGGCCTCGTCCAGACGAAAGCGCTGAATCATGGTACCCATGGCGCCATCCAGGATTAGGATGCGCTGGGCCATCAGGGC
Source organism: Chromatiaceae bacterium (assembly GCA_024639005.1). GTDB lineage: Bacteria > Pseudomonadota > Gammaproteobacteria > Chromatiales > Chromatiaceae > Thiosocius. Next base: position 42,084 of record JAHEJD010000019.1, read on the forward strand.
ATTGAGCTGCGCGGTGCGGTCGCGGGACATCGGTTTTCTTGAGAGAGCCGCCAAGCCCCTCATTATACAAGCCTTGGTGGGTCGGTGAGTCCGAGGCCCTGTCGTGGTCAAAAAAGCAAATAAATCCCGCGCGGCACAACACAAGGAGCTTTGTGGATACGTCGCAGGCGCGTTGTGTTTAGATAAAGTCGTCGCGCAGGATCGGCGACGCGAGTAGCCTGTCGGACTTGACCGTTTGCGGCGAAAATCACTGGAAGCGAATTAAATCAGGTTATCGTCTGAGGAGAATAGCCGGGCTATTTGACGAAGAAGACAAGCGGAGTTGATCGCTATCCAGGGATTTGCAGCCAAACAATGTTAAGTTGGATAGTTTGCTGACTCTAGAAATGCTCCCGGAGGCAACGATAATGGCGGAACTCTTTTCGGCAGACTGGATGAACAATCTCAAAGATGCATGGAACGCCGACCCCGAGGTCAAAGACAAGTTGGCCGACATCGGCTTCAACTCGGTCATCACGTGCGGCTTCAAGAATGAGGACCAACCGCGCGGCGTGTTTGTGGTCGAGAACGGCGAGTGCGTCCGTGCCGGCGACTACGACGGCACGACCCCGGACTGGGACATGCGGGCCGACCGCGGAAACTGGCTGAAGTGGGCCTCGGACGGTATCGGCATGGCAGGCCTCGGCACCGCGTTTGCGATGGGTAAGCTCAAGTTTCTGAGCGGCGATTTCAAAGGAATGATCAAGGATCCGCGCATGGCGGGTCCGTTCGTCAAGAGCTTTGCGTTAATGCAGAAGATCGACACCGATTAAGCTGCAGCGCGCGTTGAGACCCCAAAAACCGGGCGAGCCGCCCGGTTTTTTGCGCCAGCCTGCCAATCACTCGATCCAGTGGTTGGATCGTCCCTGAATCCGGGCGATGGTATGGTTGCGCTCTCGCTCGGCGTCGTCGACGGGGTCTGCCTGATGCCACTCGAGCAACAGTCGACGCTGCCGGGAGAAGATTTCCAGATCGTAGCGATCGGCCATGTAGAGCATCGCGCGGGCGATGTTGCCGCGCGACGCAGGCCTGGGTTCGACCCCCCGCGCCTGGTGGTCGATCTCGAGATCACAGCCGCGCTCGACCAGGCGTTCGCCGC
>JAHEJD010000132.1 GCA_024639005.1 Chromatiaceae bacterium
ACCGAAGTACGCCGCGAATCAGCGTGGCCCAGCGGTCGGCGTTGCGCATTCTTCTTTTGCTGGCAGCCTGTCGGACTTGACCGTTTGCGGCGAAAATCATTGGGAGCGAATCAAATCAGGTTATCGTCTGAGGAGAATAGCCCGGCTATTTGACGAAGAGGATAAGCGGAGTTGATCGCTATCCAGGGATTCGCAGCCAAACAGTATTGAGTCCGACAAGCTCGCTACCCCTTTGGCGGCTCCCAGTAGCCGAACGCCTGCCCGGTCTGCGGCGCCTCCTGCTGCTGCGGCCGACGCTGCACCATATCCTGATGGACGTGCCGCGCGAAGCCGAAGAGCTCGTCCAGAAATTCATCGCTGTCGGTGGCCGACATCCCGCGTTGGCTGGCCAGCATATAGCCCATTACCGCAGCGAGATACTGCATCACCAGCCCGGGATCGGCCTGCGGATGTTGCCGCTGCACGGCCTGCTGGATGTCCTCGAACAGCTGCGAAGAGAGTTGAATATCTGCCATGGCGGTCTCCTGGGGGCCTCAGTGGATCGGTGTATCGGGGGGCGCTGTCGCCGCCGCGCTGGATCATCGCAACGAATCGGCACGCGCCTGGGCACTGCGGGCCCCGGCGTCGTCGCCGAGCGCGCGACGCGCCTCGGCAATCAGCTGCCAGTTGCTGCTGCGCAGCGCCTGATCGCCGGGGGCCGCGAGAGAATTCGACTTGGCCGCGAGCTGCACCACCAGATCATGACGGCTTTGCGCCTGGCGCGCCTGCGCCAATCGGTGCCACAGCGCCGCATCCTCAGGCGCGATACGCAGCGCGCGTTCCAGACTGACAATAGCGCCGTCGAGATCGCCCTGGCTGCGCTGATCCTCCGCACGCCGCGTCAATACCGCCACCGCGCGCTTTGGCGCGGGCCGCGCCGCGCGCGGCTGGGTCGGTGGTATGTAGGCGGTGATCTGGGGTTCATTGGGCTGCACCGGCCGCGGTGTCGATGAGCGATCTTCCACCTGCGCGGGACCGTCCGTGCGACTGACACCCGCACAGGCCGATAGCAGCGTCACAAAGACCACCGCACCCAGCAGTCGGAAGGTGCACTGGCTGGCCGACAGAGGTTCATCTGAGAGGTACATTGTGTCGCGGCATCCCTTGGACCTGGCTGGAGATTAATCGAACAAGCCGCGAAAGAAACCCCCCGGGACCTGTTTTTCCATGCAGGGCGAGCGCTCTATCGGCTGCGATCCGGCGATAAAGGGAAATGCAACCGCCCCCGCGCAATGCTGCGCGGCCAGGCGCCCGGCACCGTCCACCCAGTGATATTCGACATCCGGCGGCGGCGCCAGCTGCAGCGAAACATTGTCGATGCTGCGCATCAGGTCGGCCCATACCGGCAGGGCGCCCTGCGCTCCGGTAAGGCCCGTCGGCGCATTGTCGTCGCGACCGACCCAGGCTACCGCAACACGATCGGCGGAGAAACCCGCAAACCAACTGTCGCGCAGGTCATTGGTGGTACCGGTCTTGCCGGCGACCTGCAGCCCGGACGGGAGCATTTTGCGCAATGCAGCGCCGGTGCCCGATTCCGTGACCTCGACCAGATTACGATTGAGCAGGAACACCGCCGCCGGGTCCGCGGCCTGGGCGACGGTCAGCGGATAACGCTGCAAGGCCCGTTGCTCGGCATCCAGCACCGCGCGAATGGCGCGCAGCGGCGAGTTGAAGCCGCCCGCGGCCAGACTCTGATAGACCTGTGCGACCTCGAGTGGGGACAGCGAGAGCGCGCCGAGCAAGAGCGCCGGGAAGGGCTTGATTTCCCGCTGCACACCAAGGGCGCGCAAGGTCTTGATGACCGGCCGCAGGCCGACGTCCAGGCCGAGGCCGACCGTCGCGAGGTTGAGCGATCGTGACAGCGCCTCGTGCAGCGGCACCCAACCATGCAACTTGCGGTCATAGTTTTTTGGCTGCCAGCGCTGGCCGCCCGGCAGCGTCATATCGACCGACCGGTCCTCGATCAGGGTGCTCAAGGTATAACGTTGCGGCAGCGACAACGCGCTCAGATAGACCGCCGGCTTGATCAGCGAACCCACCGGGCGCAGCGCGTCAAGGGCGCGATTGAATCCGGCGAAACCGGCGTCGCGCCCGCCGACCAGCGCCTGCACCTCGCCACTCTGCGCTGCAACGACGACCAGGGCACCCTGCAGGCTGTCCTGCGCGATGCCTCGCGCCTTCTCTACGCGCCGTAGCCGCTGGTCAATGGCAGCAGCGGCCCGCTGCTGCACCCAGGGGTCGAGGGTCGAAAAGATGCGCAGCCCCTCTGAAGTGAGGTCCTCCTCACGATAGTCGCGGCGCAGCTGTCGTCGGACCAGATCGACAAATGCCGGTACGCGTTGGCTATGCGCGGCACCGCGCGCACTGACCCCAAGCGGCAGTTTGCGCGCCCCGTCCGCCTCGGTCTGGCTCACGAAGCCCTGCGCCTGCATCAGATCGATCACCAAATTGCGGCGTTCCAGCGCCCGCTGCGGGTGCCGCCGCGGATTGTAGTAGGAAGCACCCTTGACCAGACCGACCAGTAGTGCAGTCTCGTGCAGACGCAACTCGTTCAGCGGACGATTAAAGTAGAAATAGGCGCCGAGGCCGAATCCGTGAATCGCGCGTGCGCCGTCCTGACCGAGAAAGACCTCATTGGCGTAGGCCTCGAGGATTTCGTCTTTGCTATAGCGGGCGTCCACCAGCAACGCCATGAACGCCTCGTTGAGCTTGCGCCACAGCGAACGGTCCGGGCTGAGTACGAAATTCTTCACCAGCTGCTGGGTCAGCGTGCTGCCACCCTGCACCACCCTGCCGGCGCGGACATTGGTCCATAGCGCGCGTGCAATCCCACGCAGGTCGACGCCACGATGTTCGAGAAAGCGTCGATCCTCGACCGCCAGCAGGGCCTCCACCAGATGATCCGGCAGATCGCCACGCTGCACCAACACGCGATCCTCGTTGTGCGCAGGATAGATGCTGCCGATCAGTGCCGGCTCGAGGCGGTATAGGTCGATCTCAAGCCTATCCGCCGTCCGAATCCGACCGATGACGCCCTCCGCCGTGTCTACCAGGATGCGTTGCGCCTGCTGTTCGCCGTCCCAGAAGAAGGCATCACGGGTATGGATGGTGAAGCGGCCGCCGCGCGCGGACCACTGCGCAGGCCCGGACACCTTGCCGACTTCGCGATAGCCGACAAAGCGCAACTCCGCCTTGAGTTGCGCCGGCGAGATTGCGGCGCCGGCATACAGGTCGAGCGGCCTGGCATAGATCTTTGCCGGCACCGCCCAACGCTTACCATCGAACTTTACCCGTACCGTCTTGCTCAGATACAAGGTATATCCGCCGACCAACAGACCGAGCAACAGCACCATCCCGAGCGCAATGCGCCACCCGGAACCTGACCGGGATCGAGTCGCGCGTTTGCGCGCCTTCTTGCCGCCCTTTCTGGACCGCCTCTTCTTGT
>JAHEJD010000133.1 GCA_024639005.1 Chromatiaceae bacterium
CGCCAGCTCGGCACGGACCATCGCCCTTGCTGAACCTGGCTGCGCTGCATGATTACGGCTACCGTGTGTCGCTCTGCGTGGCTCATTTTCATCAATACTAGCGCAAACAGTGGCGCAACGTGCGTGTTACCGGAATAGAAAAACGCGCCCGGCTGTGCGGCAATTCTGAAGGCACTAACCATGAACCCGATCCCCGGATGACGTATCGTCAGGACACGGGGTTGCCACATGCAAAGTGGCTAATCTCAGCATTCCGGAAACCGGGAGTCCGATATTGAAGCCGACCCCAGACAGCGTTGATACGAAGCGAACAGGCAGTTCGGCCGATGCGGCCGATCGCGCGGATGTCCCGCCACGTTTCATGACGGTGAAACAGGTGGCGGCCTATTTGCAGGTCAATGAAAAGAAGGTGTACGGGCTGGTGCAAGAGGGCAAGATTCCCGCGACCAAACTGACGGGCAAGTGGCTATTCCCTCGCGACCTGGTCGACCAGTGGCTGCTCGAGTCCAGTCATGGCGGGCTGCTGACCGACCGTATCGTCATCGCCGGTAGCGATGACCCGTTGCTGTTCCGGGCGATCACGCAGGTCGCCACTTCGCTGCAGTCCCGTGCTCTGATCAGTTATACCGCGACCGGCAGCCAGCTCGGCCTTGCTCTGCTTGCAAGCCGGCGCGCGGACGTCTGTGGTATCCACTGGGGGCCAGCCGCGGAAAGCTATCAACGCCATCCCGCCCTCTTGCGTCAGTTCGTGCAGGCTGGTGAATGGGCGCTCGTGCGTTTGTATCGACGAGAGCAGGGACTGCTGGCCTCACCGGGCCTGTGGTCCGCCGGGGACGGCATCGAAGGATTGTTTCGACGCGACGTGCGCTGGGTCGAGCGACAGGAGGGCGCCGGCTCGCAGCGATTCCTGCGCGAACTGATCGCACAGCACGATTTCGATCCGGCGGACAGGCGCATCACCGGGCGCGCCAGTACCGAACGCGAAGCGGCGTCACTCATCGCCATGGGTCACGCCGAGGTCGGTCCCGGTATCCGCGCGTCCGCAAGTGAATTCGGTCTCGACTTCATACCGATCGGCTGGGAAGCTTTCGATCTCGCGCTGCACCGCGGTATCTTTTTTCGCAGCCTGTTTCAGCAGTTGCTCGACTACCTGCGTGGCAACGACTGCCAGCGCCAGGTCAAGATGCTCGGCGGATACGATCTCTCGGAGCTGGGCACGCTCATCTGGACCGGCGGCGACTGATCGCTGGCGACCCGCCCCGAGCTACCTCAGGCACTGACGTCCATTTCATGGTCGATGACGTGCTCGAGACCCAGTGCCGGTACTGAAAGCGTCATCGTCGCCGCCAGTTTGCCGGTATCCGGAAAAGCATCGGCGGCTATCGCCTTCTTCACCGCTGCCTCGATCTCCCGTTGCGAGGTGATGCCGACCAGCTTGAGAAACCGGCGAATCTCTTTGTTCACTTGGTCCTTGTCGATGTCCGTGGCGCTCATAACTTCCTCCGTTGTTTGTGTCCGCCCTTGCCGAGCTTACGCTCCATTGTTTTGCGCGAAATGCCGAGGCGCCGCGCCGCGGCCGATTTATTGCCGCCGCTCGCCTCGAGAACACGCGCCATGTGATGCTTCTTAACCTGCTCCAGCGTCCAGTCGTGTGGATACTCTGGCAGCTGTGTCCGACCTGCCCGAGCGAGCAGCACATCCGGCGGCAGCCACCCGAGAAGTAAGGTCTGCTTCACCACATCACGCAATTCCCGCACGTTGCCCGGCCAGTCGTGCTCCTCGAGCATTGCAAGCTGCGCGCGCTCCAGGGCAACAGGGGGCAGGCCGATTCTATTGGACAGCCGCTCCATGAAATAGGCCACCAACGCGCCAATGTCCTCACGTCGCTCCCGCAGCGGCGGAATGACGATACGCGTCGCGCTGAGCCGGCGGTAGAGATCCTCGCGAAATCGACCCTGCGGGAGCAGTTCGGCAAGCCCGTCTCGCGACGCGGCCACGATGCGAGAGGCGCCGGGCACCTCGTGGTCGAGGCCGGCGGTGCGGTGCCTGCTCGTCTCGAGCGCCTGCAGCAGCTCGTCCTGCCGTTCGTCACTCAGTTCGCTGATGCCATCGAGAAACACCGTCCCGCGCGCGGCCGTCGCGAACAGATTTTTGCGGACGTGGCCGGCGCCGCAATCGACCGGAACGAACGGCCCTTCCCGGCCGCTGCGTTCATGCAGCAGGCGTGCAAGCAGTTCCTTGCCGGTGCCGGCCTCCCCTTCGATGAGGACCGTCGACCCGGAGGGCCCGATACGCCCGATCAGTTCCTTGAGTTCCTGCATCCGGTGCGTGTCGCCGACCAGCATCCGCCGCGATCCTGCGGCCCGGCTTCGCGCCGGCACGATTCGGCCGCCGAGTTCGTTTATTGTCGCGACGAGTTCCTGGGTCGAGAACGGACGCAGAAGGACGTCGGAGACGCCGCCTCGCAGGGCTGCGATGGCGCTCTCCACCCGGCTCTTCGCGGCGATCAGCAATATCGTGGATGGCAGTCCTTCACAAGCCTTGCACGCTGTGCGTAACCGGGACCAGGGAAGCTGCGGATCAACCAGCACCAGGACATGGAACAGGCAGCGCCGCACGAGTTCACGTGCCTCATCGAAATCCTGTGCGACCTCGACCAGCAGGAAGTGCCGCGCGAGCGCGCGCCGCAGCCGGGAAGCTTCGGATCTGGCACCACCAAGGAGGAGTATCGACGTGGATTGTGGCACGTGCTTCCTGGTTATCGCTCGTCTCGCGCATTACGCGCCCGGCAAAAGAATCCTCGCTCAGACTATGTCGTGCGTCAAAATGACGCAACTGCCGGGTTAACAGGGCATTATTTGTTGCTGGAACTGTGGCGGCATGTTTGCAAATATGCCGCATGGCAGAGGACCGACGAGAAAAGCGCCTTGAAACCCGTGTCGGATAGTCTTGCCGCACGCGTCACCGGCGTCATCCTTGCGGGTGGCAAAGCGAAACGCATGGGCGGCCAGGACAAGGGATTGGTGTCGATCAACGACCGGCCCATGATTGCGTACGCCATTGATGCGCTCCGGCCGCAGGTGAGCGGCCTGCTGATCAACGCCAATCGCAATCGAGATAGCTACGAGAGGTTCGGGTACCCCGTCGTCGCGGATGCGCACCGCGACTTTCGCGGTCCCCTGGCGGGTTTTGCCAGCGGCATGCTGGCGGCGCCAACACCGTATATCGTCGTCGCCCCCTGCGACTCCCCGCTGTTGTGCAGCGACCTCGTGCAACGGCTGTACATCGCATTGACCGCGAAGGGGTCGCGCATCGCCACCGCCCATGATGGCGCCAGGCTGCAGCCGGTGTTTGCGTTGCTGGACTGTGCGCTGCTGAACGACCTGACTGGCCATCTCGCCGACGGCGGGCGTAAGATCGATCAGTGGTATGACAAGCAAGGGTATGCCATCGCCGATTGTAGCGACGTGCCCGAGTCGTTT
>JAHEJD010000002.1 GCA_024639005.1 Chromatiaceae bacterium
CTTTTGGCGGACCAGCTTCGGGCCAGGTGGGCTCGGCCTTTCCTGTCTTCGGTCTGTTCATTTAGTGGCCGCCGCGTGCGTTATGAGCACCACTCTCATGTACCTCCGACCCCCACTCCCGCATAAGATGGCACCATGATCTGACGGAAAGCGGCCACGACTGAGCGCCGCCAGCAAGCGAGCAAATGATCATGCAAGAGGGTACCGCACTACTTTTAGCGCTAGTCCTGTCTGCAACACCGGCGAGTGCGGTCGATAAATCGCAGGTGAAAGAGAAATGGCACACACCATTCCATCTCTATCTGACCGCGCAAGAGGCCTACGCGATGAAGACGGCCGATCCTGAGGGATGGCTCCTAGTCGACATAAGAACCCCCCAGGAGTTGCGCTATACAGGTGTCGCCGACCAGGTGGATGCGAATATTCCATATCGCGTCGATTCGACAGAATGGCGGGAAAAGTCAGATGGCATTCACGGTACATTCCGCAGGCCGCTTAACGCCGACTTCGAGGCGGCAGTCGGGAATGTATTGCATGCGATGGGCCTCACCAAATCGAGCCCAGTGATCATCATGTGCACATCCAGCAGTCGGGCACCGCATGCCGCACGTGCATTGCACGATGCCGGATTTGCCCAAGTCTACACGCAGGTGGAGGGCTTCGAGGGTATCAAGGCCAAGTCGGGCGAACACAAGGGAAAGCGCGTCGTCGCCGGCTGGAAAAACGAGGGCTTGCCGTGGAGCTACCACTTGCAGGCGTCGAAGATGTATTTCAACTTCGACCCGAAACGAGTGGTCGAGGGCGCGTCGCCCGCGGGCTCGCGCGTTAGATCGGTGCGAGAGTAAAGGAATAGCTTGCCTAAGCTGAGCAGGTCAGAGAGCACATGGGCTCGGCCTTCGACCTCTTTGGTCTGTTCTTCTTGTGGCCACCGCGTGTGGTTTGAGAACCACTCTCATGTTCCTTCCGACCCATGACCAGGACCCCCCGCCGCCGAGGCGCCGGTTGTTCATAATCAGCCTACGGGCTGAGTCAGATTTCGTCGACGTTGGTATCGATCTCGTCGATCGTCGAACCGCGTATCTTCAAGGTTCCCGGTCCGTCAATCGTTTCATCATCGTCGTCGACAAGGAAACTTTCGACTTTCAAGTCGTTTCCGATGATCCTCGAGCCTTTCACTTCAGCTTCAAGTTTACCCTCTCCCAGTTGAACGATCTCCACGCCACTGCTGTCATTGTCGATGGCAGTCACAGAGCGCAGTTCGGCGAACATGTCACCATCACCGGTTTCTTCCAACTCGATGCCGTCGTTATTCAGTGTTTCGGTCACTTTCACTGAACGAAGATCGGCAACGATGTCACCTTTGCCTTCTTCAGAGGCCTTAATGGCCTCGTCGCTGTTCATGTCGCCGACGATCTTGGCAAGGTCGAGCTCGATGTCGCCATCACCCGCCTCGTCGAAGTCGAAGCCCTCGTCGAGATTTTCCATAAGCTTGACATTCTTGGCGTTGACCCAAATCGAGCCAGCGCCACCTTCATCGATGTCGATGCCGTCATCGAGGTCGAGAACCAATTCTCCATCGTCATCCTCTACGCAGGTCGGATCATCAGGGGATTCCAGGTCGGTGATTGGTGCGCAATAGCCTCCGTTGTCGTTGAACGCGACGTTCCGCAACGACACTTTGACATCGCCGTCGCCGTTCTCGTCGAATTCCGCGCCGTCGGCGCCGACACCGATGAATTCGGAGTTGGTGATCTTCGCCGTGATGCCGCCGCCGTCCCGCTCGTCGACACGCGCGCCATCGGCATCGAATACGCCGTACCCGACGCCGTCGATCGAGACATTCTTCAATTCTAGATGAACCGAAGCGGGTGTGCCCTCACCGTCACCCTCGGCGCCCGAGCCGCAGTCGTCGCCAAGACTGCAGTCAGAGACATGAATGCCGTGGTACGCGACGTCAGCGATTGAGACGTTGGTCAATTGGACCTTGACGGTATCGGTACGTTTTTCGTCTGCGCCGAAAATGTCTACGAAGATACCCTTGCCCTTGCCAGTGCTCTGCATATCCACGGAAAAGCCGCCAATGCCGACGATATTCAGGTTTTTGACCGTCAGGTCGGCCCCCTCGATTATCGCGAGGACCGTGAAGTCGCCGTTTGGGAAAATGGTTGCACCGCCACCGATAATCTTTAGGGGTGTGGTTCCCGTGTATTCGAGTGTGCTTGCAGTCGCGATCGCTCCGACGGAACTCTTGATGACGATCTTGTCTGCGCCGCTGCTAAGCGCTGCTCGCAGCGAGCCGTCTCCTTGGTCGTCACCGTTAGTGACCAACGCGGTCGCGGCAAAAGCCGATGATGATACTAATAAAAAAAAGCCCGAAATCGCGGCCGCAACCCGCGCCGCGATCGGTCGTTTTTTGAACATCGTTCTCGGACCCCAGTTTGGTTTGATGGCTCTTCTCGCCCTTTCAGGCTAAAGGTAGTCTCACAGTAAACCATGACAGTTACATGACAAGCGCCGATAGCGGTTCGTTTAATTCGCTTTTTTTGGCGCTTTTTTGGGTCTGACCCTTACGCATCGGGGTCTGACCCGTTGTCCTCACAGCAAGCCCTTGCGCCCGCCACGCCAGCGCAGCACTGCCTTCTCCAGTTCCACCAGCCCGAACAGCGCCAGGCCGAACGCCAGGATACGTGCCCAGGCGGCGGCGTCGATGGCGGCGGTGCCGAAGAAGGACTGCATCAGCGGCAGGTAGGTGAACAGCAGCTGAAACCCCACCACCAGCACGATGGCGACCAACACATAGCGGTTACCCAGCAGGCCGGCGCGATTGAGCACCGGCGCGGTGAGAAAGCGGGCATTGAGCAAGTAGAAGACCTCGGCGATGACCAGCGCATTGACCGCCACGGTACGGGCCTCCTCGAGCCCGGTGCCCTGCGCGCGTTCCCACAGGAACAGCCCGAAGGTGCCCGTTACCATCAGTACTGACACGAAGATGATGCGCCAGGTCATGAAGCCGGTCAGCAACGGCTCGCTGGGTGGCCGCGGGCGACGCCGCATCAGATCGGCCTCGCCGGCCTCGAAGGCCAGCGACAGCGCCAGTGTGACGGCGGTGATCATGTTGACCCACAGGATCTGCGCCGCGGTGACCGGCAGCATGCGGCCCATGGCCACGGCCGCCAGGATGGTCAGCGCCTCGCCGCCGTTGGTGGGCAGGATGAACAGGATGGATTTCTTGATGTTGTCGTAGACGGTGCGCCCTTCGCGGATCGCGTGGGTGATGGAGGCGAAGTTGTCGTCCGCGAGCACCATCTCGGCTGCCTCTTTGGCGGCCTCGGTGCCCTTCAGACCCATGGCCACACCCACCCCGGCGCGTTTCAGGGCCGGCGCGTCGTTGACGCCGTCGCCAGTCATGCTGACCACCTGGTCGCGGGCCTGCAGCGCACGCACCAGGCGCAGCTTGTGCTCCGGGCTGGCGCGGGCGAACACGTCCACGTCCAGCGCACGCGCCTCCAGCGCCGCGTCGTTCAGTCGGTCGAGGTCCGCACCGGTCAGCACTTGACGACCGTCACCTATCCCCATCTGGGTGGCGATGGCCGTGGCGGTGGTGGCATGATCCCCGGTAATCATCTTCACGCCGATGCCGGCCGAGCGGCAGTGCGCGACCGCCTCGATGGCCTCGTTGCGCGGCGGGTCGATGATGCCCACCAGGCCGAGCATCGCCAGCTCCCCGGCCACGTCGTCGAACCGCAGCGCCTCCTGCTCTGGCCGAGCCGGGTGGACCGCGATCGCCAGTGCCCGCTGACCGCGTCGCCCGATCTCCTCCACCTCGGCCAGCCAGTAGTCGAGTTCGAACGGGGTATCGCCGGTCTCGGTGCGCTGATGGCTGCAACGGCTGAACACCACCTCGGGTGCACCCTTGACATAGATGCTGCGCTGGCCGGCATGGTCATGGTGCAGCGTGGCCATGAAGCGGTGCTCGGACTCGAACGGGATGATGTCGTCGCGGGGCAGCTCCTCGACCAGGAGCTCCGGGTCGAGCCCGGCCTTGCGACCGAGCACCAACAGCGCACCCTCCATGGGATCGCCCTCCACCCGCCACTGGCCATTGTGCGCCACCAGCCGGGCGTCGTTGCACAGCACGCTGGCCAGGCACAGCTCCTGCAGGACCGGATGGTCGCCCGGCGCCTCGTCGCGGCCATCGCTACTGAAACCACCGTGTGGGTCGTAGCCGACACCGCTGACGGTATAGAGCCGGTGGCGGGTGGCCACCGCCTGAACGGTCATCTCGTTGCGGGTCAGGGTGCCGGTCTTGTCCGAGCAAATCACCGTCACCGAGCCCAGCGTCTCCACCGCGGGCAGCCGGCGGATGATGGCGTTGCGTGCCGCCATGCGCTGCACGCCGATGGCCAGGGTGATGGTGATGATGGCCGGCAGGCCCTCCGGGATGGCTGCCACCGCCAGACCCACGCCGGCGAGGAACATCTCGCTGAGCGGATAGTCGTGCACCAGGATGCCGAATATCGCGGTGAAGACGGCCAGCGCCAGGATGGCGGCGGTCAGGCCGCGGGCGAAGCGCGCCATCTGCCGCGTCAATGGCGTCTCCATGGTCTGCACCTCGGCGAGCATGGCGCTGATGCGGCCGATCTCGGTGCTGTCGCCGGTGGCCGTCACCACACCGGTGGCCTGGCCGTAGGTCACCAGCGTGCCGGAGTAGCCCATATTGCGCCGGTCGCCCAGCGGCGCCTCCTCGCGCACCCTCTCGACGTGCTTGGTCGAGGGCACGGATTCCCCGGTGAGTATGGCCTCGTCGATGCGCAGCTCGCGAATCGTTGCCAGGCGCAGGTCGGCGGGGACCCGGTCACCGGACTGCAGGAACACCAGGTCGCCGGGCACCAGTTGTTCGGCCGGTACCGTGCGGCGGTGGCCGTCACGGATCACCGTGGCCTGCAGCGACAGCAGGTTGCGCACCGCCTCCAACGCCTTCTCTGCCTTGCCCTCCTGGATGAAACCGATGATGCTGTTGATCAGCACCACGCCGAAGATCACCCCGGCATCGACGAAGTGGCCGAGCAAGACGGTGACCACGCCGGCGGCCAGCAGGATGTAGATCAACAGGTTGTCGAACTGGGTGAGAAAACGCGCCAGCGCGCTGCGCGGCTTGGGCGGCGTGAGGCGGTTGACGCCGTAGCGCTCCAGGCGCTGTCGCGCGACGGCGTCGGTCAGGCCGCCACTGCCGACGGCCAGGCGCTGCATGGCCTCGTCGCTGGTCAGGTGGTGCCAAGTTGGGGCGCTCTGTTCGGTCATTGTGACTCCTTCGCAGGGACGGCCGTGAGATGGGACCCTCGTCGGTTCGGATTGGTCGAACCTTAAGAGGTGACGGCGGCGCTGGCCAGTCAGAACACGCCGCTGCCGCGGTCCGTCGGGGTCTGACCCCCTTCAAAAGCGCGTCGGGGTAAACTCGGGAGCCGTTCGCGCCCGCGGACTGACAACAGCCGGGAGGCGCCCTGATCCGTCATGGAAGCCCTACTAGAACAGACCGCAAGGCGCTTTGCAGATCAGGTCTCGGCCGTGGACTTCTGGTCGCTACGCCTGGTCAGCGAGCGCAAGGAATCGCTGGCGGTGCGCCAGGATGTCGTTCAACCGCCTGACACCCTGGTCAACCGAGGCGCCTTCATCACGGTCTTCCAGGACGGCGGGGCGGGATACGCCGCTACCAGTGATCTCAGCCCGTCCGGACTGTATGGCGCGCTCAAGCGCGCCCGCGAATGGGCGATACTGACCGCCCCTTGGAACCTGCTGGGCACCGAGGACCATCCGCGCAGCGCCCGGACCGGCGGCTACGAGACGCCGGTGACCGAGCCCTGGGAGGGGCTGTCGATCGCGGAGAAAATCGACTTGCTCCAGACAGCGAGCCGTTCCTTGAAGATCGACAATCGCATCGTGGACTGGTGGGCCTGGCTGGTCTACCGACGGATCGACACCCTGCTCGTCAGCGGCGACGGGGCGCGGGTCGAGCAGCGCTTCCACATCATCGACCCCGGGCTGAAGGCGGTGGCCAACCTGGGGTCTAAGACTCAGGTCCGCACCGGCGGCGCGGCGCGCGGGGCGCTCCAGGGTGGGCTGGAGAGGCTCGAGCACCTGGGATTCTCCGCTCAGGGGCCGAGAGTCGCAGCGGAGGCCTTGGCGCTGCTGGAGGCCCCGGAGTGCCCACAGGGCAGGATGGACCTGCTGCTCATGCCCAGTCAGATGGCGCTGCAGATCCACGAAAGCATCGGCCATCCGCTCGAGCTCGACCGCATCCTGGGCGATGAACGCAACTACGCCGGGACGAGCTTCGTGACCCCGGACATGTTCGGTCACTATCGCTACGGGTCGACGCTACTGAACGTGACCTTCGATCCCAGTTGTGACGGCGAGGCGGCGCGCTACGCCTTCGATGACGAAGGGACCCCGGCCGAGCGTGTCCACCTGATCCGCGACGGCCTGCTGCAGCGGCCACTCGGGGGTGCCAGCTCCCAGGCCCGCGCCGGACTCATCGGGACGGCGAACGCGCGCGCCTGCGACTGGGATCGCCCGCCGATCGACCGCATGGCGAACCTCAACATCGAACCCGGCCAGGGTAGCCTCGCGGAACTCGTATCCGGCATCGAGCGCGGGGTGCTCATGGATACCAACCGTTCCTGGTCGATCGACGACAGCCGCAACAAGTTCCAGTTCGGTTGCGAGCTGGGCCGACTGATCGAGGACGGCGAGGTCAAAGGGGTGGTGCGCAATCCCAATTACCGCGGCATCTCGGCGACCTTCTGGCGCAGTCTCAGTGCGGTCGGTGGACGGGCGAGCTTCGAGGTCCACGGTGTCACGAATTGCGGCAAGGGTGAACCCAACCAGATGATTCACGTCGGTCACGCCTCCCCTCCCTGCGTATTCCGCGCGGTCGAGGTCTTCGGAGGGGGCGCCTGATGCAGGACTATTTCTTCACCCTGGCCGATGCGTTGCAGGCCAAGCTGCAGGGTGCCGAGACGCTGCTGCTGTCGTTCGATGGTGAGGATTCCGACTTCATACGGTTCAACCACGGACAGGTACGCCAGGCCGGCGGCGTCGCGCGGCGCAGTCTCGCCGTCGACCTGATCGAGGCGGAGCGACATGCCGCGGGCCGGGCCCAGCTCGCCGGCGGCCTCGCGCAGGATCTGCCCCCGCTGCTTGATCTGCTCAATGATCTGCGTAGGCAGCGGACGCATCTGCCTGCCGACCCCTACCTCAATTTCGACACCGATGGCCCGTCCGGCGAGATCCGCGTGGCGTCCGAGCTCCCAACGCGCAGCCAGGCCCTGGAGGCCATCATGGGCGCCTCCCAGAGGCTCGATCTGGTGGGGATCTGGGCTGCCGGGGCCATCTACAAAGGGTTCGCAAGCTCGCTGGGACAGCGCAACTGGCACGCCTGCGAGAGCTTCAACTTCGACTGGAGCTGTTACCACGCCGGCGACAAGGCGGTGAAGGCCAATTACGCCGGACTGCGCTGGGATCCCGCACAGCTGCAGATCCGCATGCAGGACGCACGGGCGGATCTCGAGATCATGCAGCGGCCGCCCAAGACCATCGCGCCCGGTCGATACCGGGTCTACCTCGCCCCGCGCGCGTTGCAGGAGGTGTTGGCGATGATGGCCTGGGGAGGCTTTGGGCTGAAGAGCCACCGCACGGGTCAAAGCCCGTTGATCCTTATGCAGACCGAGGGGCAGCGCCTGGACCCGGCGGTGGACCTCAGCGAGCACCACGGCCGCGGTCTCGAACCGCCGTTCACGCCCGAGGGCTTCACCAAGCCCGAGCGTGTCAGCCTGATTGCCAACGGCGCCTACCGGGACACGCTCGTCGGCGCGCGCAGCGCCCGCGAGTACGATGCGCGTGTCAATGCTGCGGGCGAGTGGCCGGCCTCGCTCGACATGCAGCCCGGCAGCCTCGGCGCGGGCGACGTGCTCGATGCCCTGGATACCGGTCTGTATGTCAACAGTCTGTGGTACCTGAATTTCTCCGACCGCAATCAGGCCCGTATCACGGGAATGACCCGTTTCGCCTGCTTCTGGGTCGAGGGTGGCGAGATCCGCGCGCCGGTCGACGTCATGCGTTTCGACGATTCCGTTTTCCGGATGCTGGGCGAGAATCTGCTCGGCCTGACCCGCGAGCGGGAGTTGCTGCTCGATCCGGGCACCTACGGCGGACGCTCGAGCAATAGCGTCGAGTTGCCCGGTGCGCTGATCGAGGGCCTCGCCTTCACGCTCTAGACGCGGGATCCTGGAAATTTCACCTACGAAGTGGGTTCACCAAACGGGGGCGCGCCGCCAACCGGGGTCAGACCCCTACAAACCGGGGTCGGACCCCTGGTACCCAGCTTTGTTTGGCGCCCGGGATCGCTGCATCATCAGCCGCATGGCCCTGAATACCGGCGGCGAGAACAGGAAGCCGATCATGAGCGCGATCAGCCTAAGCGGTACGAACTGCACGCTCGCACAGCTGTACCCCTGAAAGCGGGGACCGGCGAAGTCCGGAGTCACCTCGATGGCGACATTTGACCCCTTGCCGAGGGTGCGCCTGCCGAACAGGACCCGCAGCGGCGCCAGCACAGCGGCGAGGCGCCCGGTATCCGCCGGGTCTTCCATGCCGATGACGAGTTCGACGCGCAGACGGCGCGGCCGCAGTGCGCGCAGCAGGTCGCGCAGCAAAAGGACCAACCCCCGCAGCAGTCCGCGGGTGCACAGGACCGCGTGCACATCGCGACGTCGCCGCAACGCGCCTCTGGCGCCCGACACGATCAGCGCGCGCCTCTTGCGGCGTTTCGACGGGCGCGCCGCCTTCCTGCGGCCCGGGCGCAGGCGCACGCGCATGAGGCCAAACATCCAGTAAACGATGACACGACCCCGCCACACATCGTCCTTTCTGAGCGCGTACACGAGGTTGACGGGCACGGCCAGCAGCAAGACCGTCAGGGCCAGTACCGCGCCGATGAAAACCAACATCCCGGACCGTCAGTCGCTACTGGCCTCATGCTTGTTGCGGGCGTTCAGGACCGTGGCCGCAAGGGACTCGACCAGGGACACCGTCGTGCCCTTGAGCGGCTCCACCGTCACACCCTCCGGACCGATGACGATGACGCCGATAGGCTTGATACCCCCGCCACCTGCCGAGGCCCCGCCGGTACCCTCGCCTTTCATCAGGTCCTCGCTCTTCCCGCTCCCCGAGCCGACACCGAACCCGAAGCCGATGCTGACCAGAGGGATGATCGTGTACTCCCCCACCTCGAGCGGCTCCCCGACAACGCGCTTGGTATCCAGCGTCGTCTCGATCTCACGTAGCGCCGCCTGGATCAGTTTCTCGACGTCTTGGGCCATGTTAACTTGCCTCCGTATATTGTTGTGATGTTCACCATTTATCCACTGCGAGGCCGCCGGGCAGCGCCGTGTTGTGGCCGGTTACCGCAGTATATAGAGGCTCGAGGGCCCGGAAATGACGAAGGACAAGCGCCAAAAGACCGGTGGCTTGCTGAGGGGGCTCATCAAGACCGGCGGAAAGGTCGCGGACAAGGGCGGCGACCTGGCCACCGCCATGCTGGATCGGTCCGCCGCACTGATCTCGAAGCTGTCGGACGACATCGGGATCGTGGCCGACCGCGTCCTGAACATGGAGGAGCGGATCGGATTCATGGCGGACCGGATCGTCAAGACAGAGGAACTGATGGCCAGGCTGACCGCTACAATGGCCGACAAGCAACTCGAGCTACCCGCTCTGGCGGACCACCCGGCGACGGGCCGTCTCAGGCCCCCGTGCTCAGCCTGGGTACCACCGAGTTGTCACGGGCCTCGCCGCCGGATCTGCAGATCTCGGGCGATCCGGCGGCGTACCTGCTGCACGTGTCGACCAGCCCCCGGTTCGTCGAGGGCAGCACGGTCATCAGCAGGGTCGCGACGCCGGCGGAACTCGGGATCGCGTGGCAACGGAGTCTGTCCGCGATTGCCGAGGCAGGCGACGGTTCAGCGGGGGCGCGGGTTGAGCCGGTTTACGTCTCCGTCGCCGTGAAGTCCATCGACCAGGATCAACGGGTGTCGCTGCTCTCCAACAGCGTCGACCTGACCTTAACCAGCTAGCCGAATCCAGCCGTTGCCGCGCCGCTGGCGTCGCAACCCTCAAAAGTCACAGATTGGCGACCGTTTCATCGAAGGATTGGCGAAGCAAAGCCGGGGCACCGCTTATTGAGAATACGAGGCATTTGTCACCGACCCCTCTGAACCGCCTTTGAACCCCCCTTTGAAAGGCCCCATTTGACCTTGCGCAACCAGCCTGGCCGCTGGCGAATTTCGGGGTTGGCTTTGCGCCCCTTAAGCCCTAGTATTTTTCCTAGATTTCGACACACATGCGTCTCGGGAAGAAAGTCCCCCGCGGGGGCTGCTGGCGAAAAGGAGGTAGCGGTGTTCGAATGGATCTACAGCCCCGAGGCCTGGATAGCCTTGGTGACCCTGACATCCCTGGAAATCGTCCTGGGTATCGACAACATCATCTTCATTTCCATCCTGGTAAGCCGGCTGCCCGAGCATCAGCGCGACAGCGCGCGGATCATAGGCCTGTCGCTAGCCATGATCACCCGGCTGCTCCTGCTGCTGTCGCTGGCCTGGATGATGCGCCTGACCGAACCCCTGTTCACGGTCCTGGCGCAAGATATCTCCGGGCGCGACCTGATCCTGATCGTGGGCGGGCTGTTCCTGCTGTGGAAGAGCGCCCAGGAGATATGGGAGAGTCTGGAGGGTGAGGAGGACACCGAGACCGGCAAGCCCGGGGCGGCGGTTGCGAGCTACGGGATGGTTCTGGTGCAAATCGCCATCATCGACATTGTCTTCTCCCTCGACTCGGTCATTACCGCGGTCGGCATGGTCGACATCATACCGGTCATGGTGATCGCCATAGTCATCGCCGTGGCCATCATGATGCTCGCGGCCAAGCCCATCGGCGAGTTCGTGGATCGTCACCCGAGCATCAAGATGCTGGCCTTGAGCTTCCTGATCCTGGTAGGCGTGGTGCTCCTCGGCGAGGGCTTGGATCTACACGTCCCCAAGGGCTACGTCTACTTCGCCATGGCTTTCGCCTTCGCAGTGGAGATGATCAACATCCGCATGCGGAAGAAGCGGGCCGAGCCGGTCCACCTGCATAAGACCATACCCGGGGAAAAGGGCGACTGATGCAGGGGTGAACGCTTGTCGGACCGCGGGGAAACCGCCGGTGAGCGGCGCGCTGGAATGCGCGTCTTTGCCGGTGCACGGGGGTCCGCCGCGAAGGGTAAATGGGTAAGCCAAGGAAAGCTTGACCGATACTTGGGTCGCGCCGCTCTGTAAAAAACGGATAACCTTTAGACCGGCAAGGCCCCGGTAGAGCAGGAAGGGCGGTAGGTTCCTCGACTGCCGCATCCCGAGGCGAGTAGGATGGATGAACCGTCTTTTCGCACGACGGCCGTCCCCCCTCGCGTTCGTCAGAACCCCTGGTCGGCCGTCGATTTGACCTGAGAAGTGGCCCCCAGAGACATTCCAGGGCTTGAATCCGGCGTCAAGGTGAGTTCCAAGTACTGGATGGTGCTCGGTCAAATCGCCGTTATCGATATCGTCTTTTCGTTGCGTTCCGTCATCACCGCGGTCGGCATGGTCGACGACGTCGGCGTGATGGTCATCGTCATCGCTGTGGGTGTCATGATGTTCGCGGCCAAAGGAATCGGCGAATTCGTCGATGCTCACCCCAGCATCAAGATGCTGGCTCTGAGCCTCCTCATCCTTGTCAGTGTCGTGCTGATCGGCGAGGGCTGGGATATGCATATCCCCAAGGGTTACATCTACTTCGCGATGGCCTTTTGCTTCCTGGTCGAGATGATGAACATACGGATGCGCAAGAAACGCGCACGGCCCGTCGCCCTGCACGGACCTAGGGCATAGGTCACGATCGGGGCCCGATGGACAGCGGCCCCGGGACCGGCCCGCGGATTGTACCGTGAAGCACAATGGGTGATAACATCACGCGAATGTCGTTGATGGGAGGCCCAATGAGCAGTCGCAAAGAACGCGCCTATGAAGTACGTCAGCGAGAGGCGGGGCTGCGAAAGGTCTGCGTCTGGGTGCCTGAAAGAGACGTTGAGCGCCTCAGGATCTACGCCGAAAGACTGCGCAAGGCGCCGGTGGTGTCGACGGCAGTGCACAAACCGGCCGCTCCGATAAGCGAAACAGACCCGTCCCTCACCTAGCCGAAACCTGCGCGTGGCAGCGAACAGGGCGGGACTTCACCTGGAGGGCAGCGCGTCCATGTTTGACTCCGGCGAATGAATCAACAATTCTTGGGGTTGGGGAAAACCGGCATGGGCTAAACGTTCTGCCCGGCACTCCTTGCCGAACGTCCGCGGGGCGCGATCTGGCAAGCCAACCGCGACTCAGGGCTGTCGCAACTTCTTTTAACCAGAGGGCTGCACCACTTGGAAATCGGGCGACACTTGCGCAGGGGCCAACCCGCACGATCTTCCTCGTCCCGGCGACCCTGGTCCGGGGTGCACAAGATCCGCCGCGGACTGGACCTGCCGATCGGCGGGACGCCCGAGTCGGTGATCGAGGACGCCGCGCCTGTCACCCACGTGGCCCTGCTGGCGGAGGACTTCCCCGGTCTCAAACCAGGCATGGAGGTGCAGGTCGGTGACCAGGTGCGCTGCGGCCAGCGCCTGTTGCATGATAAATCCGCACCCGACGTGAGTTTCGCCTCCCCGGTCGCCGGACGGATCACCGCCATCAACCGCGGCGAGCGCCGCAGGCTGCTCTCCGTCGTCATCGAAGTCTCCCCGGGAGGGCATTCGGGCCACGGAGGGGATACCGGCTTCGACAGCTTTACCGGCGCGCCACCAGAGAAACTCAGCGGCGCCGACGTCAGCGCATTGCTCCTCGAGGCGGGACTCTGGACGGCGTTCCGGACGCGTCCGTACTCGCGGATCCCGCCGCCCGGGTCGGCGCCGAGCGCCATCTTCGTCACGGCGATGGACACGCATCCACTGGCGCCCGATCCGGAGGTGGTGCTGCAAGGACGCGAGGCGGACTTCGGACTGGGCCTGTCTGTGCTTACCCGCCTCACGCCCGGCTACACTTATCTGTGCACCCGCGCACGCACGCGCCTGCGCACGCCGCCGGGCAGCGACATTCGCCACGAGCGCTTCGAGGGCCCACACCCGGCGGGTGTCCCCGGGACCCACATCCAACAAGTGGAACCGGTGCACCGGGAAAAGATCGTCTGGCATATCGGCTATCAGGACGTGGTCGCCATCGGCAGGCTGTTTGCCACCGGCCACCTTGACAGCAGCCGCATCATTGCCCTCGCCGGCCCCGGGATTCGCCGACCGCGCCTGGTTCGCACCCACCTCGGGGCACGCATCAACGAACTCCTCGCGGATGAACTCATGCCCGGCCGACAGCGCGTCATTGCCGGGTCGGTGCTCGGCGGGCACGCGGTCGATGGCGATATCACGGGTTACCTGGGGCGCTACCATAATCAGATATCCGTGCTGCCAGAGGGCGACCAGCGGGAGATCCTCGGCTGGCTCAAACCCGGGGCCCGGATGTTTTCTGCGACCGGCGCGTTCTGGTCTGCGCTGGTTCGCCCGCGCCGTTTCGACTTCAGCACCTCGACCAACGGCGACGCGCGCCCAATGGTACCCATCGGCACCTACGAACAGGTGATGCCGATGGACATCGAGGCGACGTTTCTGTTGCGTGCACTGATCGCCGGCGACCTGGAGCTGGCGGAGCAGTTGGGTTGCCTGGAGCTGGACGAGGAGGACCTGGCCCTGGCCACCTTCGTGTGTCCGGGCAAATACGAATACGGGCCGATGCTGCGCGACGTGCTCGAGCGCATACGCGAGGACCTCTAATGGGTTTCTTCCGCAGATTCCTCGATCGCCAGGGCAGGCATTTCGATTCAGGCGGCCGCCTCGAGCGCTTCCAGCCGCTGTGGGAGGCGCTGGATTCGTTCTTCTACACCTCGGGCAAGGTGACCCGCGGCAGCGTCCATCTGCGCGATGGCCTGGACCTCAAGCGCATGATGATCATCGTGGTCATCGCACTGCTGCCCTGCGTGTTCTGGGGCATGTACAACACGGGCCTGCAGGCCAACCTGGCGCTCGACCCGGGGCGCGGCGGGGACCTGATTGGTTGGCGCTACGCCCTCATCGATTGGTTCGGGGTCGGCTACGACCCGGGCAGCGTGCTGGCCAACCTGGTCCACGGTGCGGTCTATTTCATCCCACTCTACGTGGTGACCATGGTAGTGGGCGGTACCTGGGAGGTGTTGTTCTCGATCGTGCGCAGACACCCGATCAACGAGGGTTTCTTCGTCACCGGCCTGCTCTTCCCGCTGATCCTGCCGGCCACGACGCCACTGTGGCAGGCGGCCATCGGCATTACCTGGGGCGTAGTGATCGCCAAAGAGGTGTTCGGCGGCACCGGCATGAATTTTCTCAACCCGGCGCTGGTGGCCCGCGCCAGCCTTTTCTATTCCTACCCGATCCAGATCACTGGCGATCAGGTGTGGACGCCGCTCGCGGCGGATTACTGGTACGACGGCTACAGCGGCGCCACGCCCCTGGCGCAGCTGAAGCAGGACGCCCTGCCCTCTGACAGCTTCGGGGTCTCTTGGTGGGATAGCTTCCTGGGCCTTGAACTGGGCTCCCTTGGTGAAACCTCGGCGGCCGCCTGCCTCATCGGGTTAGTGATCCTGCTCTACACGCGGGTCGCGTCATGGCGTGTCATGGCAGGCGTCACTATCGGGACGGTGATCATGGCATCCCTGTTGAACGTCATCGGCTCCGACACCAATCCGATGTTTGCGGTACCGTTCTGGTGGCATTTCGTACTCGGCAGCTGGGCATTTGCCACGGTCTTCATGGTCACCGATCCTGTGACATCGGCATGGACCGAACGCGGCAAATGGATCTACGGCCTGATGATCGGCCTGCTGATCGTGCTGGTGCGCGTGGTCAACCCCGCCTATCCGGAGTCGGTGATGTTGGTGATACTGTTCATGAACGTGTTCGCGCCGCTGATCGATCACTATGTGGTGAAGGCGAACATCCGCAGGAGGCTGCGCCGCAGTGAAGGTTGATTCCCCCCTCTACACCCTGGCCTTCGCCACCCTGGTGTGTGTGGTCTGCGCGCTCTTCGTCTCCGCCGCCAGTGTGCTGCTCAAGGATCGCCAGGAGGTCAACCGTCTGCTCTACCTGCGCAAGAATGTGTTGCAGGCGGCCGGGCTGACCGAGCCGGGCCAACGGCTATCGACCGAGCAGGCCCTCACGCTGTTCAACCGTCGTATCCAGCCCCGCCTGGTGGATCTGCGCAGTGGCGAGTACGTCAGCGGCAGGGATGTCGAGAGCTATCAACAGCGCGCGGCGCGCAGCGATCCCGAAATCAGCCGCGCGGCGGACGACAACCCGGCCGGGGTGCGCCGGATACCGCATCTGGCCAAGGTGTACCTGGTCGAAGACAAAGGTAGTGTCAGTCATGTGGTGATCCCGGTGGAGGGCCTGGGACTGTACGGCACCCTCTACGGTTTCCTCGCCCTGGAGCGCGACACCCGCACCATTGCCGGCATCGCCTTCTACGAGAACCGCGAGACACCGGGGCTGGGTGGCGAGGTCGATAATCCGCGCTGGCGCGCGCTCTGGCCGGGGCGCCAGGCGTTCGACGACCAATGGCAGCCGGCCATCCAACTGGTGAAGGGACAGGTCGGGGGCCCGGCGGAGAACCCCTACGAGGTCGATGCGCTGTCAGGCGCCACCATTACCAGCAATGCGGTGACCGAACTGCTGCGCTTCTGGCTCAGCGGGCAGGGTTTCGGCCCCTACCTCGAGAAAGCACGCAGCCGGGGGGTGTTCTGAGATGAAATGGCTGCCCGAACGCGAATGGCTGGGCAAACGCGAATGGCGGGCGATGGCCGACCCCGTCTTCGACAACAACCCGATCCTGCTGCAGATGCTCGGGATCTGTTCCGCGCTCGCGGTAACGACCAAGATGGACAAGGCCCTGGTGCTGGGGGTCAGCGTGATCGTGGTCGCCGGCCTGGCCTCGCTGGTGGTCAGCCTGATACGCAAGATCACGCCCCACACGATCCGCATCATCGTCCAGCTCGCCATCATTTCCTCGCTGGTCATCGTGGTCGATCAGGTGCTCAAGGCCTACCTGTACGAAATCAGCCTCGAGTTGTCGGTGTTCGTCGGCCTGATCATCACCAACTGCCTGATCCTGGGTCGAACCGAAGGCTTCGCGATGCAGAACCCGCCCTGGATCAGTTTCATCGACGGCATCGGCAATGGACTGGGCTATGCGGTGCTGCTGCTGATCGTCGGCTTCGTACGCGAACTCCTGGGTAGCGGGCGGCTGTTCGGCTACCCGGTACTGACACCCGTCAATGAGGGTGGCTGGTATACCCCGGCCGGCATGTTCCTGTTGGCGCCGGCGGCGTTCTTTATCATCGCCGCGATCATTTGGGCACTGCGCGCCTGGAAACCCGAGCAGCAGGAAAAGGATTGATGCTCGAGCACTATCTCAACCTTGCGATCAGGGCCATGTTCGTCGAGAACATGGCCCTGGTGTTCTTCCTCGGTATCTGTTCGTTCCTGGCGGTGTCGCGCAAGGTCGAGACGGCCCTCGGGCTGGGTATTGCGGTGGTGTTCGTCGAGACCCTGACCGTGCCGCTGAACAACCTGCTGCTCAACCACCTACTGGCGGAGGGCGCGCTTGGGCGGCTGCATCCCGGATTTGCCGATGTCGACCTGACTTTTCTGTCGTTCATTGTGTTCATCAGCACCATCGCAGCAACGGTGCAGATCGTGGAGATGGTGCTGGACCGCCATTTCCCGGCCCTGCACATGTCGCTGGGCGTCTTCCTGCCCTTGATCGCGGTCAACTGCGCCATACTCGGCGGGTCGCTGTTCATGAGCGAACGCGACTATGATTTTGTCGAGAGCGTGGTGTTCGGTTTCGGCGCGGGGTTTGGCTTCCTGCTCGCGATCGTCGCGCTGGCGGCGATCCGCGAGCGCCTGACCTACAGTAACCCGCCGGCTGGGCTGCGTGGCCTCGGCATCACCTTTGTCAGCGTCGGTCTGATGTCGATCGGCTTCTTGATGTTCTCCGGGATTCAGCTTTGAGGTCTTGAGATGCACGTGATTTTGCTTGGAGTCTCTACGTTTACGGCCGTCATCGTCACGCTGGTGGGGCTGCTGGTATGGGCCCGTCTGAAGCTGGTACCCGCGGGTGACGTGATGCTGCTGATCAACGATGAGCCCGGTGAGGCCTTGTCGGTGCAGGCCGGGCAGACGCTGTTGAACGCGCTGGCATCGCACAACGTGCATGTACCGGCGGCCTGCGGCGGCAAAGGCACCTGCGGCATGTGTAAGGTCCAGGTAGAGGGTGCCGGCGAACCCTTGCCGACGGAGCGAGGATTCCTCACACGTGGCGACATCCTACAGGGCGCCCGGCTGGCCTGTCAGGTGAAACTGAAGTCCGATCTCAAGCTGGATCTGCCATCGGAGGTATTCAACGTCAGGCAATGGACGTGCAAGGTGATATCCAACGAGAGCGTCGCGGATTTCATCAAGGAGCTGGTGCTGGCGCTGCCCGAGGGCGAAGAGGTACCGTTCGTCGCTGGTCAGTACGTGCAGTTCGAGTGCCCGCCGAACAAAGTAGCCTACAAGGATTTCGACATCCCCGAACGTTTCCGCAAGAGCTGGGAGCGATCGGACCTTTGGCGCCATGTCTCCATCTGCGACAAGCCGGTGACGCGCGCCTATTCCATGGCGAGCTATCCAGCGGAGAAAGGCCAGCTGAAGTTTGACATCAAGATCGCACCGCCACCCACCGGCGTGCCGGATGCCCCGCCGGGCATCATGTCTTCCTACCTGTTTGGACTGAAACCGGGCGATGAATTAAGCGTGTCAGGCCCATTCGGCGAGTTCCGCGCGACCGACACCGCCGCCGAGATGATCTTTCTCGGCGGCGGCGCGGGCATGGGGCCTCTGCGGTCCATCATCTTCGATCAGGTATTGAGCAAAGGCAGCGACCGCAAGATCTCTTACTGGTATCGCGCCCACAGCCTGCGCGATGCGCTGTATCGCGAGGAGTTCGAGAAGCTGGCTGCGCGGCGCGAGAATTTCACCTGGGACCTTTGTCTGTCTAAACCCGAGCCGGAGGACAACTGGACCGGCTATGCCGGCTATCTTCACAATTTTATCTACGATACCTATCTGAAGGACCACCCGGCACCGGAAGACTGCGAGTACTATCTCTGCGGGCCGCGCGCCCTTTCCATCGGCGTACTGCAGTTGTTATTCGATCTGGGCGTAGACAATCGCAATATCTTCTTCGATAACTTCGCCGGCGAAGACCTGATCACGGCGAGCTGAGCATGGCAATTATCGCGACTCTGGCCGTCTTCGCGCTGGCGATGCTTGGCCTCGCGCTCGGCCTGTTCCTCACCGGCCGTCCGCTGCGCGGCTCCTGTGGCGTTAGCCACGATGAAGCCTGCGAAGGCCGATCCCTGTCGTGTATGGTGTGTCCGAACCGACGCCGTCCGTGAAAGAGCCAGTCATGAGGGTAGCCCGCTCTGGCGGTCCGAGGCGTTAGACTGGCACCCAGCGGAACCAGTGATCGCGAAAAGGCGGGGAGAAACGGATGTTGGATTCGATTCGAAAACTGTTTTCTGGCGACACGGCGCAGACTGGCGACAATGAGGCAACGCTGCATCTGGCTGCCGCCATTATCCTGATCGAAGTGGCCAAGTCTGATCGCAGCATTGACGACGAAGAGCTCCTTCGCCTGCGTGAAATGCTGAAACGCGACTGGCAGCTCAATGAGGCGGACCTGAGCGGCCTTATGGATGTCGCGCAGGATGCATCGAATGCCAACGCGTCGCTGAACGAGCATATCAAGCTGATCAACCGAAATTTCTCAGCAGCGCGCAAACTCGGTCTGGTCCGCAGCCTGTGGCAGGCGGCCTGTGCCGATGGCGATATCCACCACCGCGAGGACGTCTTCATCCAGCGCCTGGCGGACCTGTTGGAGGTACCGCAGGCTGAACTCATTCGCGCCAGGCAATGGGCACTTGATTCCGAAAAGGGAGAATGACACCCGTATTCATGGTCTCGTCGTAACGTTGCTGGCGCTCGACGGACAATCGCCAGTCTTCCAAAACGCTCAAGATCATCGGCATGGGGCAAAGCGTCAAACCGTGGACGGATTGAGCAACACCGCAATCGCTCTGCACTACCTGCGCGAACAGATCGTCGGTGTCGATACCTTGGTTGAGACGCCTTTCGGGCAGCGGCTGATGCTCTATGCGGACTATACGGCCTCCGGTCGGTCTCTGTATTTTGTCGAGGATTATCTGCTGCGCCAGCAGCAGCTTTACGCGAACAGCCACACCGAAGACGATATCAGTGGACGAGCCACCACCGAGTTGCTGCATCAGGCGGAGGATCGCATAAAGCAGGCGGTCAATGCCGGCCCCGATGGGCGCATCATCACCTGCGGGACCGGTGCCACCGGCGCCATCGACCGCATGCAGCAGCTGGTGGGCGTGAAGCTGCCCGGCGCCAGTCGTGCACTGCTCAAAGGTCTTTTGCAGGGGTTTCTGGGTGAGCAGCAGGCAGCGGAGTTCGAGCGCTACTGCCAGCAGCATCAGCCGGTCGTGTTTGTCGGGCCCTACGAGCACCACTCCAATGAGGTCTCCTGGCGCGAAAGCCTGATTACCGTCGTCGAAGTGGCGCTGGCCGACGACGGTGGCATCGATCTGTATCACCTCGAAACACTGCTCCAGGAGCCCGCCTATCAGGGTCGTCTGCGCATCGGCTCATTCTCTGCAGCATCCAACGTTACCGGCATGCGTTCACCGATCTACGAGCTGGCCAAACTGCTGCATAAGTATGACGCCCTGGCGTTCTTCGACTACGCCGCGTCCGCGCCCTATGTACCGATTGATATGAATCCGTCACCTGATGAGGAGGGCATGGGCGCCTTCCTCGACGCCGTGTTTATTTCACCGCACAAGTTTCTGGGTGGGCCCGGATCAAGCGGTCTGCTGATATTCAACAAACGCTGTTACCATTCCGAGCTTCCCCCCAGCATTGCCGGTGGAGGCACTGTCGATTACGTAGGGGCGGCAGATCACGATTTCATCCATGATATTGAGGCGCGGGAGAAGGCCGGCACCCCTGGTATACTGCAGACACTGCGCGCGGCCCTGGCCTTTGAGGTGAAGGCGGCGGTCGGTATCGAGCGCATCGAACAGTGCGAGGCGGACATGGTCCGCCAGGCCCTGGCCCGCTGGGGTGCTAATCCGCGCATTGAGATCCTCGGCAATCCCGACCCGGAACGACGTGTCGGGATCGTGTCGTTCAATGTCAGGGACCCCAAGGGCCAGTATCTCCATCCCCGATTCGTCACGACACTGCTGAATGATCTGTTCGGCATCCAGAGCAGGGCCGGTTGCTCCTGCGCCGGCCCTTATGGCCACCAGTTGCTGGGAATAGACGAACAGAGGGCAGCGCAATACCGGTCCTGGATTACCCGCGGATATTACGGCGTCAAACCCGGCTGGTGTCGCGTCGGCTTCCATTATGTGTTCGATGCGGCCGAAGTGGAGTATCTGCTGGCCTGCGTCGACTTCGTCGCCGAGCATGGCCACCGCTTTGTCCATCAGTATCGCTTCGATGCCAGAAGTGGCGCCTGGCGTCACAAGCAGTGGCGACAGCGGCCCATGTCGTTCTCGCTCGGCGAGGCGCTACAGGTCGATCGGATTCAACCGCAGGCGCTGACTGAGGCGGTACGGAGACAACGCTATAAGGCCTATCTCGAACAGGCCGCGGGGATGGCTGAACAGCTAGCCTGAAAATCTCACCGGCCGGCCAGTGCAATGTCTCAGTGTCGTAAGCGCCGCTCGTCGCCGGGCTGCCGGCGGCGCATAAGATAGCCGCCCACTGCGCCACCGACACCCGTGAGTGTGAGCAGCCCGAGGGTGACAAAGTTGGCGACCATCATCACGACTCCGAAGGTCGCGGCCGCCGCGAAAGCGGCGCTCACTTTCAGGTTAGCGCGTGAATGGGCCTTCTGAGTCTCGCGGGCGATGGCTTTCTGACTCTGGCGAACGATGCGGGTCTTGTCCTTCTCGGCCTTCACCCGTAGATCCTCACGCTCCCGCGCGAGGACCAGGCGCTCGTGCTCCATGTCCCCCCGCAGCCGCTCTGTCCGTTTATGCGCAAGGTGCCCGGCCAGTGAGACCAGCCAGAAGGCGGCCACCAACCCAACGACACCCAACGGCAGCGCGAGCCGCCACCAGTGGGCGGCATCTGCGCCGAGCGGCGTCAGCAGCGTCAGCGTCACGGTGGCGACCTGGATCAGCAGGATGGCCGCAAGAAAACGCAGCAACAGGCCCGTCTGTGAGGCGCGTGAGCTGCTTCTGGGCGGCTTTTGCGGCGGCTTCTGCGGCGACTTTCCGGGCAACAGCTTCATCGGTGCGGGGTGACGCATCGAACCGGCTCAGGCGGACCCGGCCGCGCCGGACTTCGTTTCGCAGAATCGTTGCAATAGCGAATCCGTGTGGGGCGAGAGAATATAGGGAGGTGGCATGCGGGCTCCTCTAGCCTGAAAATCTCACCGGAGTTTAAGCCGGTATGCGGTCCCGGCGCACATCAAAATATCGGACTGTCGCTGCCACGCCTCGGTCATCCCTCGGCGCCGGCATGCCTGCAGGATGGGCACGGCGTCAGCAAGACCCGCGCCGCGAACGCAGATCCCACTGATCTTTACTATGTTTAAGGTATTCAAATTCGGGAGTATTCTGTCCGTATGGCCGGCAACCCCTGAAGCACCCCGAGGTACCGATGACGCCGCTACGAAAAAGATTACGCTCGCACCTGTCCCTGCTCTCTCTGATTGCAGTCATGACCCTGCCCCAGTGGGCCCCAGCGGATCCAGGCAGAGTCATCGAATTGAGCGATGGGAGCCGGATATCCGGTGACATCGTCGATTACAGCAACGGAACCTACACCATCGAGTCGGAGTCGCTCGGCAGACTGCTGCTGGACGACGCACAAATTCGTTCGATTCGGTCTGGATTCCCAGGGTCAGAGCGTGCAGAGGGCCTGCATTCAACATTGCCGGCACCTGCGGCGCTGACCCAGTTGGAACAGATCAGGCATCGGATCATGTCGAACCCCGACGTACTCGCTCAGGTCATGTCGCTGCAGCAAGACCCCGAACTGCTTGCCATTCTCAACGACCCGCAGATAATGCAGGCCGTGATGTCTGGCCAGATCAGCGTCCTGCAGAATCATCCAAAGATCAATCAGCTGCAGAACAATCCGACCGTCCAGTCGATTATGCGGACACTCAACCCCTAGCCCGCCTGAGGCTGACGCTGTGGCTGTCGCCTGACGCACCCTGCCATCGCGTCGTTATCGGATGGTGAAATCCAGCTCTCGATCGATTGAGCCATCTTCTCTAAGGATGGCATGCTGTTCACCCGACGGATCGACCAGTATCACGATCTGATCTTGGAAGAGCGGCCTGCGGACAAACTTTATTGCCCACCCGAATCCCTGCAGTTGTGCCAGCGCATGGCGTTGCAGTTCCGTCAATCGTGCCTTGATATCCTTGGGGATAGCGTCGACACCTATCCGACGTTCGTTCGATGTATCGGTAGCATCCATTCGAGTCCGCCTGTATTGGGGCAGAAAACGCCCATATCAGACGGTTTGTCGGCAATTCGAGACTCGACTTTAGATACGGGGCAGGAGTCTGGCCTGAACCCAACCGTGCGGTAGAAGTGCCCCCTCGTCGCTCTTTGAATCACCGCGGAGGCGACGCTGGACTCATCGGCAACGCTGCATCAGCGGGTCAGGGTCCTGGGAATGCGCAGTGGGCGGGATACCCCCGTTGGCGCCGTAACAGGCGGGGCGCCTCGAGTTCCCCGCGATTGCATTCTGAATCGATTGAGCTGGTGCTGCTGTTCAAGTTGAAACTGCCGCTGCCGTCCGATGCCGTCGAGTCGGCTGGGCCTATAAGGGGGCTGCGCAGTCCGGGCACGTCGATTGAGCAACAGCAGTTCACGGCGCTGGCCTTCTTGCAAGACCCGCTGCTCCCTCTGTTGCTGGCGATCGCGCTGCCGCTGCACAGAATACGGTACCGGATCAAACACTTCCTCTTCCGTGGCGGGCGGTTGTTGCATGTCCCTGAGTCTCTCCTGATTTGCCCGATTGAGCTGCATGAGCTGCGGGAGGCTTGCGATGGGCGGATCAGCCCTCACCGGCGGCGCAGACAGTAGCGCACCGCAGATAAGTGCTGCGAGAGATCTCGTGGAGATCGAAAATCTTCGGTCGGTGCAATCCGAAAAATTGACCCGGTTCATCGACTGAGAATAACACCTAGCGAACGACCTGATCGATGCCACGATTGGCGAGGGCGTCCGCACGCTCGTTTTCTGGATGACCGCTGTGACCCTTCACCCAATGCCAACTCACCCTGTGCCGAGCCACTGCCTCATCGAGTAACCGCCACAGATCGTCGTTCTTGACCGGTTTTCTGGCCGCAGTCCGCCATCCATTGCGCTTCCAGTTGTGGATCCACTGGGTGATCCCGTTCTTTACGTACTGCGAATCGGTTGTCACGTCGACGTGGCAAGGGCGCTTGAGCGCCTGCAGCCCCTTGATCACCGCCATCAGCTCCATACGATTGTTCGTGGTCAGGGCCGCGCCGCCGTGCAGCTCCTTCTCGCTATGCTGAAAGCGCAATACTGCGCCCCAGCCCCCTGGGCCGGGATTGCCGCGACAGGCACCATCGGTAAACAGCGCGACACGATCAGGCATCCTTGATCTCTCGCACCGTGGGTTCGATTGCCCGCGGACCCACCACCCGCAGGCGCGACCAGTGCTGGCGGATTGGGGTAACGCGAGATACGCGTTTCACCGCCCTGACGACGTATACGCCGGCCAGCATGGGCCACACGCGTCGCCCTACGATTTCTATCTTCTCGAAACGGCCTTTTCGGGTAGGCGGCCGAAACTCCATAACGTCCATTCGTTCAATCCGGAAGCCCAACAGCGTCAACCAGTCGTTGAGTCGCGGGTAGGACAAGAAATGCCCGCACCATGGAATTGCCCCACGCCAACGTCCAAACAGGCGCCACAGCCCCCAGAGGCTATAAGGATTGAATCCCGCCACGATCACCCGTCCCTCCGGAATAAGGACACGCTCGACCTCACGCAAGACCTGGTGGGGATCCGGCGAAAAGTCTAGCGTATGGATCAGGAGTACAGCGTCCACACTGTCAGACGCGACTGGAAGGCGACGGCCTTCGCCGACGATAACGCTTGCGCTTCCCGTCGTAACGCGATGGCTGACCAGTGTCTTGCGCGAAATCGGGCAATTTGCCAGGTAGGCCGTATCGGCGCCGAGCTCACCCAGCTGCAGCAGCTGATAACCGAATAGATCTGACACCATCGCTGCCAATGCCGCGCGTTCCTGTTCAGCGATCCGCGTTCCCGGCTGCACTGCAAACCAATCCACAAGCCGCTGGCCCGTTTCACTGCTATCTTTGTCACGTGTTCTGGACTGAGACATCGTGCTGCCGTCGCTGGAACCCCCGTGCCGCATTTCGTATATTCATCGCTGATGACAACCGCGCACCACACGACTGATTCTGAACAAAGCATACGCCGTCGGCAACGATCGCGGTTCCTTATTACAGTATTTGGTCTGTTTGCCCCGTTGGCGCTTTCCGGATGCATGACGCAGGAGATCCGCCCCGCTGAACCGACCACGCAGTCAGCGCCACTGCGTCCGCAAGCAGCGCCGGTGGTTACAGCCGACGAACCGGTTGAATCGCCGCCTCCTGCAATGCCGACCGCAGAGGTTATCGCCGACCAGGAAATATGGTCACGTCTCCGAGAAGGTTTTCGACTGCATCCGGGCTCGCACCCGCGGATCGATCGAGAGATCCGCCGACTGCAGCGCTCGTCGAGCGCCTTTCAAGGGTTGATGGAGCGCTCACGCCCCTATATCCACTACATACTCGATGCTGTGGAACAGGCCGGCCTGCCCACCGAGCTTGCGCTACTACCCGCCGTTGAAAGCGGATTTAAAGTCCACGTCTATTCTCCGGATGGCGCCGCCGGTCTGTGGCAGTTCATGCCTGCTACCGGCGGGATGTTGGGACTAAAGCGGGACTGGTGGTACGACGGTCGGCGCACGGTCCGTGCGTCCACGGCAGCGGCCATCGCCTATCTGCAAAAGCTCGAGGCGCGTTTTTCGGGTAATTGGGAGTATGCCCTGGCCGCTTACAACGCCGGGGCACGAACCGTTGGCCGGGCGATCCAACGCGCCAGACGTCGTGGTGAAGCGACCGATTTCTGGTCGCTCGATCTACCCAGCGAGACCGACCACTACGTACCCCGCCTGTTCGCACTGACGGCGATAATCGCCGATCCGGAGAAATACGGCATGGTGCTTCCCGAGATCGTCGATCGCCCATTCTTCGTCGCGGTCGACACCGGCGGACAGATCGATCTTACGATTGCTGCGCAGCTTGCCGATATCCCGGTCGAACGGCTGTTGCGGCTGAATGCGGGCCACAAACGCTGGGCCAGCCGGCCGGGTGAACCGCATGAACTGCTCGTACCTGTCAACAAGGCCGAGGGCTTTCAAGAGGCCCTGGCGCAACTACCGGCCGACGAGCGACTGCGCTGGCAACGCCATACCGTCGTTCGCGGAGACAGCCTAAACCGAATCGCACGCCGATACGAAGTGTCGGTGGCTGCCATTCGCCACGCCAACCATCTCAAGGATTCTCGCATCCGAGCCGGCAAGGTACTGCTTATCCCATTGTCGGAAACGGTTGGCTTCGCGAATACCGCATCTAACCCGTTGGCGCGGCAACGGCTGCGTTATCTCGTGCGCAAGGGGGATTCCCTCTACACCATAGCGCGGCGTTTTCAGGTCTCCATCGCCGATCTCAAACGTTGGAACCGGGTCGGCCGGTATATCCATCCTGGCGAAAGGCTAACCTTGTTCATCGAGCCCGGCGCCTGAATCGGAACCTCATTACTGCGGCGACATCAGCCAGCAGCTTACCCGCCTGCCGGGCTCGACCTCTATTGTTTCCGGATAGCGTTCACGGCACACTGCGCGGGCGTGCGGACAGCGTGGATGAAAATGACAGCCCGTCGGCGGATCGATGGGTGACGGCATGTCGCCCTGTAGCTTAATGACCTCGCGCTCATGCGCCGGATCCGGCACCGGCACGGCGCTCAACAACGCGGCAGTGTAGGGATGCAGCGGATTCTCCAAGACCTTGCCCACCTCTCCATACTCTACGATCCGCCCGAGATACATTACCGCAACCTCATGCGCCAGATAGGCGACTACGGAGATATTGTGGGTGATGAAGAGGTAAGACAGCCCCAGCTCCGCCTGTAGCTCTTTCAGCAGGTTGAGGACCTGAGCCTGAACCGACACGTCCAATGCACTCGTCGGCTCATCGCAGACAATCAGTCGTGGCTCGAGTGCGAGTGCGCGGGCGATAGCGATACGCTGGCGCTGTCCACCCGAAAATTCATGCGGGTAGCGGTCGGCGGCCGCTGGCTGCATCCCCACCTGCCCGAGCAGGCGCTCGACCAACAAGCGTCGCTGCTTGCGGTCGCCACCGATGCCCTGCGCAATCATACCCTCGGCGACAATATCTTCGACCAGCATCCGTGGGTTCATCGAGGAGGCCGGATCCTGAAAAATGATCTGGAACTCACGCCGCAGGCGGCGCAGACGGCGCCCGCGTACGTTCGCCAGGTCGTCACCATCGAAAAGAATCTGGCCATCGGTCAGGCGATTCAACTGGATGATCGCCTTGCCGACCGTAGTCTTGCCGCAGCCCGATTCACCCACTAATGCAACGGTACAGCCGCTGTCGATCTTAAGGTCTACGCCGTCTACCGCCTTCACCTGGCCAGCGACACGACGCAACACGCCTTTGTGAATCGGAAAATGCACCTTTAGGCGCCGGACATCGAGCAAGGCCTTCCCGGCTGCTGCCTGGCTGTGCCGCGTGGGGAGCGCCGGCGCGACGGATTCAGGCACTTCCTCCGGTGCCAGATGGCAGCGGTAGCCGCTTTGTGCCTTGCCGCGCCAGGGTGGCAGCTGCGTGCGGCAGCGGTCGTGGGCAAACTCGCAGCGATCAGCGAATCGGCAGCAATCAAACGCCTGGTTAAGTGACGGCACGATTCCGGGAATGACATCCAGGCCCTGGTGGCGTTTCTCCGCCTTGGGGACTGAACGGAACAGTTTGCGACTGTAGGGGTGAACCGGATTCTGGAAAAAGCCCTCAACATCGTTGATCTCCATCATCTGACCCGCATACATAACGCCTACCCGATCGGCCATCTCCGCGACCACACCAAGGTCGTGGGTGATCAACATAATCGACATACCCGTATCACGCTGCAGCTGCTTGAGAAGATCGAGTACCTGCGCCTGTATGGTTACGTCCAACGCCGTGGTGGGCTCATCGGCAATCAGCAGCTCCGGCCGCCCGGCCAACGCCATCGCAATCATGATCCGCTGCTTCATACCACCCGACAGCTGGTGGGGATAGTCTCGGGTGCGACGCTGCGGATCCGGAATGCCGACCGCGCGGAACAACTCCACGACGCGCTCTTCTATCCGGCCGCGGCTTTCCCTGTCGTGCAGGCGCACCGCCTCCGCCACCTGCTCACCCACGGTCATCACCGGATTGAGTGAGGTCATGGGCTCCTGAAAGATCATGCCGATACGTCCGCCGCGCTCGGAACGCATCTCCGCCTCGGATAACGCACGCAACGACTGCCCGTCGAGCCGTATGTCGCCCCCGACGATTCGCCCCGAATGTGGCAACAGGCGCATTATGGAAAGCGCAATCATCGATTTGCCACATCCGGATTCACCGAGCAGCACGAAGGTTTCGCCGCGCTGGATATTCAGGCTCACTTCGTCAACCGCGCGCACCGGGGAAGTCTCGCTACCAAGGTGGGTCGTCAGCTTATCCAGTGTCAGCAAGGCCTCGGTAGGCGCCGGCTGGGCACTCATGACGTTTTCGATCAGGCTCATCGCTGTTGTCTCAGTCGGGGGTCGAAGGCGTCGCGCACGACATCGGAAAACAGGTTCGCCGCCAACACCAGGGTGAACATGAAGACAAAGGCCGCGAGCAGCGACCACCAGACGACGGGCTCACGAGCCAGCTCGAGGCGCGCACCGTTGATCATATTGCCCCAGCTGTTGGTGGCCGGATCGACACCGATGTTGATATAAGACAGTACGGCCTCGGCAAGCACCAGACCGCTGAAATCAAGCACGATCGTAATCAACACGATATGCATCACATTAGGCAGTACGTGGCGTAGCAGGATGCGGAAGTTTCCGACGCCGAATGCGCGCGCCGCCTGCACATACTCGAGCTCTTTCAGTTTGAGCGCCTCGCCGCGCAGCAGACGACATAGCGACGTCCAGCTGGTCACGCCAAGGATAAGACACAGAAAAAGCAGGCGCAGATCGGCTCGCTCTGTGACACTGTTGAAATCGTCTTCATGATTGCTCATATAGATCTGCATCATCAGCACAGCCGCAGCAATCAGTAGTACGCCAGGTATCGAGTTCAAGGTCGTGTAGAGATACTGTATGACGTCGTCAACCCAGCCGCGAAAATAGCCGGCCATGATGCCGAGCAAGATCGCGGCAGGCAGCATCACCAATGTGGTCAAAGTACCGATGACCAACCCAGTACGGATGCTCTTGAGCGATTGAAAGAACACGCCCTCGCCTACCTTGTCGGTACCGAGTACGTGATAAAAAGCAGAAAGCTCCCAAAGCGCGCCCAAAAGAAGCGCCAACCCGAACGCCGTCCATGCGCCGACATGCCAAGGATTGCGCAAACGACCGCCCAGCAGACGGGCCAGGCGATCACGATTCGCGCGACAGATGACGATCAGCAGCATCAACCATACTGCCCCTCCTTTGAGCGCACCCGACAGCGCCTTGAGCGCGATATCCTGCAGCTTGCTGTCATCACCAAGCTGTAGATGCGCACCGCCGTAAATCAGTCGCGGGTAGTCACGCAGCATGCTGCCGTCGGGCTGTTCAATATTCTCCTTGCTGAACAGGTGCGTGGCGAACGGGGCTGAGTAGGTCTTTTCACGCTGGGTGCGAAGAGATCCGGCGATATGATCGAACAGGCTGAGCACCTCAGTCGAATAGATCGGCTCCCCCTGGTCGTCGACGCCGCTCTTCGGATTGAAGTGCAGCGTATCGAGCACGCCCACAACGACATAGAACAGGAGCACCACCATCGCCGCCTGCCCCGTTCGACTGCGCGCGACGCGCTGCCACGGCGCCGCGAGATGCTCGTGGCGACGCGTATACCAGACCATCGCCGCCGCCAGCCCGAGCAGCAGGTAGATCAGGGCGTC
The DNA here is from genome assembly GCA_024639005.1 of Chromatiaceae bacterium. GTDB lineage: Bacteria > Pseudomonadota > Gammaproteobacteria > Chromatiales > Chromatiaceae > Thiosocius. The sequence goes on from JAHEJD010000002.1 coordinate 29,528, forward strand.
GGTCCAGAGTATTACCGGCTGAAACGCCATGCGATCAGTCTAGTCTCACGCGCGGGTCGACCATCGTGTAGGAGATGTCGGTGAGCAACAGCCCGATTATGTACAGCACCGCGCCCAGGAAAACCATCGCCCGCACAATTGCGAAGTCCTGACGATTGATGGCATCGATGGTGTAGCTCCCCAGGCCGGGTATCCCGAAGAATGACTCGGTCAGCAGACTGCCAATGAACAGCAACGGCAACACAACGACCACCCCCGTCAAGATAGGTATCAAGGCATTGCGCAGCACATGACGGAACAAGACCCAGTGCTCAGACAGACCTTTGGCGCGCGCCGACCGAACGTAATCACGGTGAATCTCTTCCAGAAACAGGGTTCGATACCAGCGCGTCCCCGAACCGATGCTACCGACAATGCCGACAACGACCGGCAGAACCATGAATTTCCACGCGTGCAGGCCCGTGTCATACCCGGATATCGGTACCAGATTCAGCAGTTTCCCTACCAGGAACTGTCCGCCGATGATGTAGAAGAGGCTGGATATCGACATCATTGCGACACACAGCACCACGCCCCAGAAATCGAGATAGCTGGCACGGAAAAAAGCCAACAGCAGCGCGAAGGTAATATTCACGGCCAGACCCACAAGGAGGGTCGGTACCGCAATCGCGAGGCTCGGCCACATTCGCTGTGAGATATCGTGGCTGATATCACGCCCGCTGTCCGATTGCCCAAAATCGAACAGGAACAGTCGCAGCGACTTCTCGTAGAGAATCGTATCGGTCAGCATGTCGGCGCCCTGCGCCGAGTGGTTTATCAACAGCGGCTTTTCATAGCCGTGCTCTTGCTTCCACGCCTGAACGGCCTCTGCCGTCACGCGCTTGTTACCGAGATGCATTCGGGCCATGTCGTCCGGCGAATTGACGACGAAGAACAACACAAAAGTAAGCGCATTGACGCCCAGCAGGATCGGGAGCGCATACAGCATTCGGCGCACGATGTACGCGGTCACAGCGCCCTACTCCTTTCACGCGCAATGAATCCCCGGATTGCCGGCAAAATCGAGACAATGAGCACAACGGCCAACGCGCCAAGCGGCCACAACACGGGCCGATTCCAGGCCTCCTGCGCAGAAGCCCGCGCCGCGCCGTCCACACGCTTGTACTTCAGCGTGTTGTTTGCCATCAGATGTGGCTTGGAGTTCTGAAACCAGGCGTGGTGCAGGCTGAACGCCTTGGGAAAAAAACCGAACATCCAGGGTGACTCCTGGCGCAGAATTTCCACCATGCGGTCGATAATCTTCTGACGTTCCGACCCATTCGGCAGGTCTTTCATGGTTAGAAAGAGTCGATCGAACTCCGCATTCTTGAAATTAGCCGCATTCTCGCCCTTTGATTCCACTTTTCCGTTCGGGCCATACAGCAGAAAGAAAAAGTTCTCTGGATCGGGATAGTCGGCGTTCCACCCCCAGCTGAAGATCTGCGAGGTCCCCTTGAGCATCTTGTCCTGAAAACGGTTGTAGTCCGTAGCGCGGATAACCAGTTCGATGCCAAGTTTCTCCAGTTGTTTGCGATACCACTGCAGCATCGCCTTGCTGTCCGGTCCGGCCGCCGGGGTGTCGTAATACAGGATCAACGGACCGCCGGTCTTGGGATCGCGCCCCTCTGGGTAGCCTGCCTGCTCAAGCAATCGACGCGCATCACTGATGTCCCGTCGGCGTGCGCTACCGTTGCGCCAGACGTGGGTTACCGGATTGACCCCCTGCTCGCCGTCTCGATGGCCAAAGATCCCTGGCGGCAAAGGACTCTGGGCCGACTCGCCGCGGCCGTTGCGGAATATCGAGATGAATTCCTCGAAATCAACCGCGATCGCTATCGCCTGACGCAGCAGTCGCGCGCGTTCACTGTCGCCGCCGACAACCGGGTCGAGCATATTAAAACCCGCGTAGAACACCGACGTCTCCACGGCAGTGCTGAGTTGTATACCCTTTTCCCGCATCGCGTCGGTGAGGCTGGCTTCACCGGCGCTCCCGAACTGCACGGCCTGATCGAAGCTGTCGGAGCCGATACCTGAGTTGTCGTAATAGCCTTGTAGGAATTTGTTCCAGCGCGGGATCGCCTCTTTTTCCAGTGCGTAGACAGCGCGCTCGATGAATGGCATGGGCTTCCCGGCGTCATCCAAGAGACCTTCCCGGCGGTCTTGCTCTGGCCCTTCCGTTGGGTAAAGCTCGCCATGAAAATTCGGATTGCGCTCCAGCACCATGCGCAGGTTGGGGTTGTTCTCGGTCAGCATGAAGGGGCCTGTGCCGATAGGGTACCAGTTCAAGTTGATGTTCTTGTCGTCGAGGCCGGGCTGGGAGTAAAAGCGCTCGGCCTCCCAGGGCATTGGCGAGAAGAAATTCATCGCCAACCAGAATATGAACTGCGGATACTTGCGCTCTATTCGTATACGAAAGGCGTAGCGATCGATCTCCTCTAAACCCGCCATGTCGATCGATCGCAGATCCAGCCACTGACCCGGCTCACCGTTATCTCGCAAGGCGTCGTGCGCGGCTTTGGCGTACTCGGCGAAATCGGCGAATCCACGGATGTGTTCGGCCATCAGGCTTGCGATCGGAGAGTGATTCGGGGAATAAGCGAGGCGTTTGATCTGGTAGAGGTAGTCGGCAGCAGTCAGCTCACGCGTCCCGGTCAGCGGGAAATCACTGAGCCTGTTGACCCGATCCAGCATCTCCGGCACCAGCGGCCAATACGCCGGATTGCCATCGTCGCGCAGCGCGAGGGCGGGGTGCGGTTGATAGCGGATGCCGGGGCGAATGCGCAGTATATAGTCCGTGTAGGCGACATCGGCTGCTGGCGCATCCGCGCTCAGCAGTGAACCGTCATGACCATAGTGACGGATCTCGGGCAGCCGCGCTGCGGTCTGTGGGACCAGCGCATAAGGTCGAGCCAGAAAATGGTACTGCAGCGGCGGCTCATAGACCTGAGAGATGAACGCCCACTCATTGGAGCTGTAGGAGCGCGCTGGATCGAGATGCTTGGGTCGTTCTGAGAAAGAACTGAAGAACACCGGGCCCGCCGAGGCGCCCGCCCGGTAGGGATCATTCCACGCCTGACCTTCGCAGCCAGCAAGGAACGCCATACCCAGCCACGAAATGGCATGCAGGATTCGACTGCCGCGCATTTGCGACCCTTTGAACAGCAGATTTCTTTGCGGTAACGTACGCGCCATTCTCGACCAGATTCTCTACCAAGCTATGGGCACGGACCTCCCGCGAGGATGATGGCACTGCAGCGGTTCTCTGTCAGCCCATTTGTTCCCCAGACAAAACCACAATCGAGAGGGACTTTCTATGGGATTCCTGCAAGACAAACGCGCGCTGATCGTCGGTGTAGCCAGCAATCGCTCGATCGCCTACGGCATCGCCGCCGCCATGCATCGTGAAGGCGCCGAGCTTGCCTTCACCTATCAGGGAGACAAGTTAAGAGATCGCGTATCCGGATTCGCCGCGGAGTTCGGGTCGGATATCGTGCTGCCGCTGGACGTCGCCAGCGATGAACAGATCGACGCCGTATTCGCCGAATTGGCGAAGCGCTGGGATGGCCTGGACTGCCTGATCCATTCGGTCGGTTTCGCCCCGCGCGACCAGCTGGAAGGTTCCTACGTCGACGCAGTAACTCGGGAAGGCTTTCGAATCGCACACGACATCAGTGCCTACAGCCTCGCAGCACTCGCCAAGGCGGGCCGCCCGATGATGCAGGGGCGCAACGGTGCCATTGTGACAATGAGTTATCTTGGCGCCGTGCGAACGGTACCGAACTACAACGTCATGGGTGTCGCAAAGGCCGCACTCGAAGCCAATGTGCGTTACCTCGCTGACGCCCTTGGTCCAGAGGGAACGCGCGTTAACGCGGTCTCCGCCGGACCTATTCGCACGCTGGCTGCGTCTGGCATCAGCGGTTTCCGCGGCATGCTCGCCGAGGCCGAAAAGAAAACGCCGCTGCGGCGCAACGTAACCATCGATGAGGTGGGCAATGCGGCCGCCTTCCTGTGTTCTGATCTGGCATCCGGCGTCACCGGTGATGTGCTGTACGTCGACTCGGGTTACCACATCCTCGGCATGGCGTGATGTAGCCAGCCTGCAAATCTCACCGATTTCCTGCTGCGGGCTTCGATACACTCGCGACGAAAAACGGTGAGATTTGCAGGCTAGTCGCCGACGGGCTTTATCTCGACGTCCGATCGATTGCGCAGGCTCTGCGTGAAATAGCGCATCTGGGCGCCGGCGACCTGTCCCGCAGCCTGCTCGGATACCAGAGGGCGCTCCGCGTCCGCTAAGGTATCCATGGAACCGAGCTCTGTCGCTGTCAACGCGATCAGGTAAAAGTCGCCCTGACCGGAAGCGACGCCACCGTGCACTGCGCCGCCATCCCGCGCCGGCTGCATTGCAAATGCCTCTGCCAGCACCTCGGCCGGCACACCCGCCCCGGCCCTGCCTACGGCGCCCGGCGATTCGATCTGCCACGCATGATCCGATGCCACCTGCTGCAGCGTCTTGTCACCCGTTGAGAGCAACGACAGCATTTGCTGGCCGGTTTTCTCTGCAGCCTTTGATGCCTCGAATGACACGAAATCCTGCTCGATCGCCGCGCGGTTCTCATCGAACCGCAGCACACCCGTCGGCTCATACTCGGCGACCCGAATAACGACTGCGCGCTGTGGACCGATTTCGATCAAATCGCTGTTATTGCCTGCCTGCAGCACATCGTCGGAAAAAGCGGCATTCAATACCCTCGGCGAATCAAGCCCTTCTGGCAGTCCGGCGTCTCGGGTCACCCAGCCCGTGGTCTGGATCTGAAGATCCAGTGCCTCGGCCGCGGGCATGAGGCTATCGGCGTTCTCGTAGGCGGATTCCGCAAGCCTTTCAGCGTAGTCGAAGTAAAGATTTTCCGCCTCGAACTTGCGATAGGCACTTTCCACCTGATCGCGCAGCTCGGAGAACCCTGCGTCCGAACCGCCGCGCACATCCGTCACCTGGAGAATATGAAATCCGAAATCGGTGCGGACCAGATCACTGATTTCACCCAGCGGAAGCGCAAAAGCGGCGTCTTCGAACGCCGGGACCATCATGCCAAGCTCGACCCAGCCGAGATCACCGCCATTGGCGGCGGAACCGGGGTCATCCGAATTATCTCGGGCCAGTTCTGCAAAATCACCGTCGGCGCGCAGCTGCTCCAGCAGCGCCTCGGCCTTCTGCCGAGCACTGTTGATTTCGTCTGCGCCACCACCCGGCGCAACTGCGATCAGGATGTGCCGCATTGCCCGTTCCTCACGTGCGACGAACTCCGCGCGATGATCGTCGAAATACTGCCGCAGCGTTTCTTCATTGACCTCGACGAGTCCGCCGAGGCCGGTCGCGTCCAGTAGAAGATAACTCAGTTTCATTCGCTCCGGCGTGCGATAGCGGTCGAGATTCGAATCAAAAAAGCTGCGCACCGCGTCGGCGGTCACGGCAACACCATCCCGATAGGCGGCCGCCGGGATGCGCGCGTAAGCGAAGGTCCGCTTCTGGTCTGTCAAGCCAATGCGTGTGCGCAGATTTGTCTCCGTAACGAATGTCGTTTCACGTATTCCACTGCGCAGCTGATCGAGCGCCATGTCCTGGCGCACACTCTGCTCAAAACCCGAACGGCTCTGTCCCAGATTGCGGACTGACCCTTCGTACACCTGCTGATCGAAGCGTCCCTCACGCTGAAATGCCGGAATCGACGCGATAAACCCGCGCGCCTGCGCATCACTGGTTCGCATATTCCAGGCCTGCGCTTGGTTGACCAACACCATCTCCTCAACCATCGCATCGAGCGTTTGCTGCTTTAGTTCACTCTCCTCGAAGAGGTCGGCACGATAGGCATCACCCAGTGTTGCCCGCATCCTTTCACGGACCTGACGCGTTCGCTGATCCAGCATGCGTTCGGTAATGGCATCGCCTTCGACAACCGCGACCTCCGGTTCCGCGCCGACGCCCAGGTATTCTTGAATGCCCCAGAGGGCGAAAGGAACGCTGATAAGGATAACGATGGCCCAGGCGATCCAGCCCTGAGCTTTTTCTCTGATGGCCTGCAGCATGTTTCCGTGGGTCTTCTACGAAGTTCTTGAACGAAAAACGGGGTATCTTGATGATACCCCGTCCAGGCGAAGTTTTGGCGGAGTGGACGGGACTCGAACCCGCGACCCCCGGCGTGACAGGCCGGTATTCTAACCAACTGAACTACCACTCCGAACTCTTGGTGGGTGCTGCAGGGATCGAACCTGCGACCCTCGCCTTGTAAGGGCGATGCTCTCCCAGCTGAGCTAAGCACCCAAAAACGAAGCGCGTCAGTTTACTGCGTCCTTGAAGGCTTTGCCAGCCTTGAATGCGGGTGTTTTTGATGCGGCGATCTCGATTGCGTTGCCGGTCTTGGGATTGCGCCCGGTGCGCGCTGCGCGGGCTCGAAGCAGGAAAGTGCCGAAACCAACGATCGATACGCTGTCGTCGTTTTTCACGGCCACCGTGATGGCGTCAATCAGGCCGTCCAGTGCGCGGCCAGCCGCAGCTTTGGAGATGTCAGCAGATTCGGCCATGGCATCAACTAGTTCAGATTTATTCATTCGGACGGTGCCCCCTTATTGGATTAATACAACCCGGTCCTTGGTTGGCTGCAGTGTGGTGAATAATTTAAGTATTCCGGTTAAGCCGGCGCTTTGGTGCGGGCCGCTTTATAACAGCCCCAAAAATTCGGTGTCAAGCAAGCCGTTCAAACAAAGATGAGGTCTCGCTCAACACCGTCTTCTACCAGCGTTGCCTGTCGAGTTCAATGATGTCTCAAGGCATCGTTTAAGTCGTCTGCGTTTTCCTCTTTATTTTCAGCGGCCTTTACGTCTTCTTCAGTTTGCGATGCACGCGGTTCGGGTCGGCCGGCCAAGGCAATTTCGAGCACTTCATCGACCCAACGCACCGGTCGGATGTCGAGATTCTGTTTGATGTTCTTCGGAATCTCCACCAGGTCGCGCTCGTTCTCCTCAGGAATGATCACTGTCTGGATACCGCCTCGATGCGCCGCGAGCAGCTTTTCCTTCAGGCCACCGATCGGCAACACTTCACCGCGCAGCGTTATTTCGCCAGTCATGGCGACATCTGCCCGCACAGGGATATTGGTGAGTGCCGAGGCCAGGGATGTCGCCATACCGATACCGGCGCTTGGACCGTCTTTTGGCGTCGCGCCTTCCGGGACGTGAATATGCACGTCTATCTTTTGGTAGAAGTCATCCTCCAACCCAAGCGCCGCGGCACGTCCGCGAACCACGGTCATTGCTGCCTGTATGGACTCCTTCATCACATCACCTAGCTGGCCCGTATGCGTCAGACGACCCTTGCCTGGCGTCAATGCCGTCTCGATCCGCAGCAGTTCACCGCCCACTTCGGTCCACGCCAGTCCGGTCACTTGTCCAACTTGATCATGTTCGTCAGCGCGACCATAACGGAAGCGCTGCACGCCGAGGTATTTCTCGAGATTCTTCGTCGTTATCGTGACACGCTTACCTCGGCCCTTCTCCAGCAAGACGTCTTTAACGACCTTGCGACAGATCTTGGAGATCTCGCGCTCGAGATTTCTCACTCCCGCTTCACGCGTGTAGTAGCGAACTATATCGCGCACCGCGTTCTCACGGATCGCCAGTTCTTCGCTCTTCAAGCCATTGTTCCCAATCTGTTTTGGGATCAGATAGCGTTCCGCAATGCTGACTTTTTCGGCCTCGGTATAGCCCGATAGACGGATTACCTCCATCCGATCCAGCAGTGCCGGTGGAATATTCATACTGTTGGCTGTGGCGACGAACATAACCTCCGAGAGATCGAAGTCCACCTCGAGATAGTGATCCTGGAAGGTATGATTCTGCTCGGGATCCAGCACCTCCAACAGCGCTGAAGCCGGATCACCGCGAAAGTCCATCGCCATCTTGTCGATTTCATCTAATAGAAAGAACGGGTTCTTGGTGCCGGCTTTGGTCAGATTTTGAACTATTTTGCCGGGCATGGCGCCGATGTAGGTGCGCCGATGGCCACGGATCTCGGCTTCGTCGCGAACGCCACCCAGCGCCATACGGATAAATTTACGGTTTGTGGCCCGAGCTATCGATTGACCAAGCGACGTCTTTCCCACGCCGGGCGGGCCAACGAGGCAGAGGATGGGGCCCTTGAGCTTCCTGACACGTTGCTGCACGGCCAGGTACTCGAGTATCCGCTCCTTCACCTTTTCAAGGCCAAAATGATCGTCGTCCAACACCTCTTCGGCCTTGGCAAGATCGTTGCGCACCTTGGTGCGTTTCTTCCACGGAACACTGACCAGGGCATCGACGTAATTGCGTACCACGGTAGCCTCGGCCGACATCGGTGACATCAGCTTGAGTTTATTGAGCTCCGCGGTCGCTTTGCCTTTGGCCTCTTTGCTCATTCCGGCTTTTTCGATCTTCTCAGCCAGCTCCTCGAGCTCGTTGGGCGCTTCATCGAGTTCCCCGAGCTCCTTCTGTATGGCCTTCATCTGTTCGTTCAGATAGTACTCACGCTGATTTTTTTCCATCTGGCGCTTCACCCTGCCGCGTATCCGCTTCTCCATCTGCAGGATGTCGTTCTCGCCTTCCATCAGCGCCATCAGATGTTCGAGACGCTCACGGACGTTGAACATCTCCAACACATGCTGCTTTTCATCCAGCTTGAGCGCCATATGTGCGGCCATGGTGTCGGCGAGACGTGACGGTTCATCGATACTTGCGAGCGAGGTGAGGACTTCGGGCGGGACTTTCTTATTCAGCTTCACATATTGATCAAACAGCGTGGTCGCTGAACGCATCAGGACTTCCATCTCGCGCTCTGGCAGTTCAATGACGTCGGCGGCTGCCTCGATGTCCGCTGCGAAAAAATCCTCCGCGAACTCGATCCGCTTGATCGCAGCGCGCTCACCACCTTCGACGAGAACCTTGACGGTACCGTCTGGAAGTTTCAGCAACTGGAGAATGCTGGCCAGCGTGCCGATTTCGTACATATCTTTGGGCTGAGGATCGTCGACATCCGCACTCTTTTGCGCAACCAGCAGAATCTGCTTGTTGTCCGCCATCGCGGCATCGAGCGACTTGATCGATTTTTCTCGTCCCACGAACAGCGGAATGACCATGTGCGGGTAGACAACCACGTCGCGCAGCGGCAGCACCGGGAGAGCGCCTGGCATGTCATCGCGCGCCGTCGCGTCTGTATCTTCCTGTCCCATAGGATCCTCCGTCACCGCACCAGTGCGCGGTACAAAATGAAAGGCCAGACCACGCCCATGGAAACGGCGCAGCTTCTATTTTCGAACATGGGGACTTGCGGCGGAAATTGCAACCGGCGAATTGGTGCGTTAACTCGAAAAGTCAAGCAGCGAAGCCCTTGTGGGGGCCCAGGACGATGACGCCCAGCCAGACCAACCCGAAGGTGCGCCAGCTTGATCTGCGCGGATGGGCAGCGGATTCCCCCGGAATCCCCGCGCTGTCTCGGGAGTCAGGACAGCCCGTTCAATCTGAAGCGGCAAGCTGACGGGGCTCAGAACCGTTGTAGATGATGTAGGGCAGCGACTCACCCTTTATAACGGCCTCATCCACAACTACCTTATCGACGTTCTCCAGCGACGGCAAATCGTACATGGTGTCAAGCAGCACCTGCTCCAGGATCGTACGTAACCCACGGGCACCTGTCTTGCGCTCCATCGCCTTGCCCGCGATCGCACGCAGCGCCTCCTCCCGCACCTCCAACTCAGCGCCTTCCATCTCAAACAGTCGCTGGTACTGCTTAATCAGTGCGTTCCGCGGCTCGGTGAGTATTTTGACCAGGGCGTCCTCATCCAGTTCTTCGAGGGTCGCGACAACCGGAAGTCGACCGACAAATTCCGGGATCAGACCGTAGCGAATGAGATCTTCCGGCTCTACATTGGCGAGAATCTCGCCCACGGTCCGCTGATCCTCCTTGCTGCGAACCTCCGCAGAGAAACCGATGCCGCCCGTTTCAGAGCGGTCACGGATCACTTTGTCGAGCCCAGCGAACGCACCGCCTACGATAAACAGTACGTTCGACGTATCGACCTGAAGGAATTCCTGCTGCGGATGCTTGCGCCCGCCCTGTGGCGGCACCGACGCGACCGTACCTTCGATCAGCTTCAACAAGGCCTGCTGAACCCCTTCACCAGACACATCGCGTGTAATCGATGGATTGTCTGACTTGCGCGATATCTTGTCTATTTCATCGATATATACGATACCGGTTTGTGCTTTTTCGACGTCATAGTCGCATTTTTGCAACAATTTTTGGATGATATTTTCCACGTCCTCACCCACATAGCCGGCCTCGGTCAACGTGGTTGCATCCGCGATCGTGAAGGGAACATTGAGTAGTCGCGCGAGCGTCTCTGCCAGCAGGGTCTTACCCGACCCCGTTGGCCCGATCAGCAGAATATTGCTCTTGGCTATCTCGACATCGTCTTTCTTGCCTTTCGCCTCGAGCCTTTTGTAATGATTGTAGACAGCGACCGAAAGCACCTTCTTGGCGCGCGCTTGCCCGATTACATATTGATCAAGGGTGCTATTGATCTCTTGCGGAATCGGGAGCTTATCGGCCGGCTGGCCAACATTTTCCTGCATTTCTTCACGGATAATGTCGTTGCAGAGTTCGACACATTCGTCGCAGATAAAGACAGAAGGGCCCGCAATGAGCTTACGCACCTCGTGCTGACTCTTGCCACAGAACGAGCAATACAGCAGCTTGCCGTCGTCGCCCTTACCCGATTTCTTGTCGTCGCTCATAACTTCATTCACCCTTCGTCGGCCAACGCCTCGATCCGGACAGCCAGACAGTCGCTCCGCTTAATTGATGATATCCGAAAGTCCTCGGATAACAAGCCACCGTTCCGGGTGGCTTTGACTTTGGTCACTCCTCGTGAGCCGGACGGCGGTCCAACACCTGATCTATCAGCCCGTAAGCGACGGACTGCTCCGCACTCATGAAGTTATCTCGGTCGGTATCCTGACCTATGCGCTCAAGATCCTGACCGGTATGCCGCGCCAGAATCTTGTTGAGTCTTTCACGCACCAGCAGGATCTCTTTGGCATGAATCTCAATATCGGTCGCCTGGCCCTGAAAACCGCCGAGCGGCTGGTGGATCATCACCCGAGAGTGTGGCAGCGCATAGCGCTTACCGTTTTCACCACCCGCGAGCAGCAGCGCCCCCATGCTGGCAGCCTGGCCGATGCACATTGTGGTTACGTGCGGCCTGATGAATTGCATAGTGTCGTAAATGGCAAGTCCAGCGGTCACCGAACCACCGGGCGAATTGATATAGAGGTGGATATCCTTGTCGGGGTTTTCCGATTCCAGGAACAGCAGCTGCGCCACGATCAGATTGGCCATATGGTCTTCGACCGGCCCGACGCAGAATATGACCCGTTCCTTGAGTAATCTCGAATAGATGTCGTAAGCGCGTTCGCCGCGCGCGCTCTGTTCCACCACCATCGGCACTAGGCCGAGACTCATCGGTTCGAATTGATTCATGTCCTGCTTATCGGGAATTACCGGGAATCCTTGAAACTACCCCTAAACCAGCCACTGAGCAAGCCTGCTCTAAGCCGTGTTTTCCATTAAATCGTCGAACGACTTGGATTCGTCCGAAACCTGCACCTGACCGAGCACCCAGTCAACCACCTCGTCTTCGAGAACCACGTTTTCGATGCTTCGACGGGCGTTGGGGTCCTGCATGTAATAATCCACCACCTCCTGCGGATTCTCGTAGGATTCCGCAAATTCGCTGATGGTCTCACGCAGGCGCTCGTCGCCCGCACTGAACTGCTGTTCTTTGATGATCTCGGCGACCAGCAAGCCCAGGTGTACGCGGCGCTGCGCCTGCTCTGCAAACACGCTGGCGGGCAGGTCCATACTCGAGCGCTGCCCGCGCTGCTGCATGTCCTGCAGCATCTGCTGCTTCATTCGCTCGGCCTCGGCGTCAATCATCGCCTTCGGGAGATCCAGGGGATTCGCTGCGATCAGCGCATCCATCACGCGTTCCTTGGTGATGCTCTTCAACTTCTGTTTCAATTCGTGCTGCATGTTCTTCGCAATTTCGGCGCGCAGGCCTTCGACCGTGCCCTCCGCCACGCCGAACGTCTTGATGAAGTCTTCGTCGACCTCCGGTAGCTGCGGCTCGGCTACTCGCAGCACCTTAACTTCGAATGTCGCATCCTTGGCGGCCACGTTTTTGGCGCGATAGTCTGCGGGGAATGTCACTTCGAGCTCTCGCTCGTCACCCGACTTGGCGCCGAGCAGGCCAGACTCGAAACCCTCGACCATCGAACCCGACCCAAGGACCAGCGGCACATTCTCTGCGCTACCGCCCTCGAAAATCTCGCCGTCAATCATGCCCTTGAAGTTAAGATGCACAGTATCGCCGTCTTTTGCGACCCGCTCGACGTCGATCCACTCGGTGCGCTGTTTCCGCAGTTTATCGATCATCGCATCGATGTCGGCTTCGGCCACCTCGGCAACAGGGCGCGTGACAGACTGCTCGGCAAGGTTTGCCAGCGTCACCTCGGGCACGATCTCGAAGGTGGCCGTATAGCCTAGACCACCCTCTTCCACTGCCTCACGCAGCTCGATCTTGGGCTCACCCGCCGGCATCAGTTTCTGTTGGCTGGCGGCCTCGTAGAGCGTCTCCTGGATCAAGTCCCCAAAGGTCTCCGAGCGTACCTGGGCGCCGAAGCGCTGTTTGATCGTGCGCATCGGTACTTTTCCGGGGCGAAACCCGTCCAGCCGCACATTGCGCGCCAGATTCTTGAGCTTTTTTTCCATCTCGGCGTTGACACGATCTGCCGGCAGGTCGACCAGCAGACGCTTCTCCAGGCCCTCGCCCGATTCAACAGAAACTTGCATTCCAATTCACTCCGGCAGTCTGAACTGCCTGTAATCTACTATTTAATTCAGGTTACCCTGGCATGATCCGGCCAGCTGTCGAACACCGGGAGGGCGGTGGTGCGAAAGGAGAGACTCGAACTCTCACGGGTTACCCCACTGGAACCTAAATCCAGCGCGTCTACCAGTTCCGCCACTTTCGCCTGCTGGGCGCCAATCGCGCATTATACAAAACAGTGCGCCGCGCGAAACAACCCCCACTCGACGGAAATTTGCTGCTGCGATGGTCGTTTTTCTGCTCTTTCTCGCTTTTTTGTTCGGCTTCCTCGCGCTCGCCGCACTGTTCGTCCCCGTGCTGCAGCCCTGGGCATTCGATCCGATTGGCCTGAGGCCAGAGAGCAGCCTGTATCGCTTCGCCATGCTTTCCGCAGTGATCGCCCTGCCCTTTTTCCTGCGTTATCTGCACCTCAACAGCTGGCAGTATGCCGGTTATACCCTGGCACCGCGGGCAGCCTGGAAGGCCCTCGCGAAAGGGCTGCTGATCGGCATCACAATCATGTTGGTGCTAAACGCTATGCAATGGGCGCTGAATATCCATCACTTCGCGCCACGCGCAGACAGATGGAACGCCGCGTATTTCCTCCGCACGCTTGTCTCCGGCCTACTCTCCGGGCTTGCAGTCGCGTTGATCGAGGAGACCTTTTTTCGCGGGCTGATGCACTCCGGCATGCGCCGCCGTCTCAGTTTCTGGCCGACCGCGCTGTTGACCGCCTCGTTATACGCGATTCTTCACTTTATGAAGCCGGCCCCACCCGGCGCAGCCGCGTTCGACATCGTCAATGCGTTCCGGATGATCGGCGCAGGGATCGGGCGCGTCGGCGATTTCAGCCCGATCGCCGACAGCTTCTCTACCTTGGTGGTGGCGGGGGTTTTTCTCAGTATGGTGCGCGAGCGGACCGGCAATATCCTATGGGTGATCGGCATCCACGCCGGCTGGGTCATGATCATCAAGCTGACGAGGTATGCAACCGAACCGACGGTCGTTGCCGACCAGACCTCGACGTGGATCGGCAGCTATGACGACATCACGGGCTGGCTGGCGACCCTGTGGCTGGGACTGATTGCAACAATCTTCTGGTATGTCTCCAGACCGGCCGCCCGATGAGACCTTTGCGATCACCCTGCGGAACCCCCGCTGCAGACAACGTGCCTGCCACCGCATCTCATGCTTCATCGATCCACAGCGGCCCGCACCCTAGCCGGTATAGATACGCTGTTGCGCGCATATAAGATCTTCCACCGCGGTGTTGCGCAGCGAGCGGTGACTTGCCTGCAAGAAATGGCGCCGAGATACACACCACAGGGCCACGCTGACTGGGCCGTCAAATGACCTTGGAGAATCGTCCCTGCTGCCCGGAATCAGCGAGGTAGCGATCGAACACCATGCAGATATTACGGATCAGCAGGCGCCCGGCCGGCAACACCTCGACACGTGGCCCATCGATCGACAGCAGGCCGTCTTGCGCCATGTCGCTGAGCCGCCGCATTTCATCGGCAAAGTACTGGTCGAACTGGATGTCCCAAGCCCGGGCAATGGCTTGCGTGTCCAGCACGAAATTGCATATCAGCTCGGTAATGACTGCGCGTCGCAATTCGTCGTCGTGCGTCAGGGCTACCCCGCGAAACACCGCCAGTTCACCGGCGTCTATCTGCGCATAATACTCGTCGAGGGTGCGCAGGTTCTGTGCGTAGGTGTTATCGATCATACCGATCGAGGTGACACCCATGGCCACCAGGTCACAGTTCGCATGCGTCGAATAGCCCTGGAAATTTCGATAAAGATGGCCGTCCCGCTGCGCGACCGCGAGTTCGTCATCCGGGCGGGCGAAATGATCCATACCGATATAGACATAGCCCGCCTCCGCCAGATGTTCACCGATCTGCTGCAGGATCCGCAGCTTCTGGTCTGGCGACGGCAGCTCGGCCTCGTTGATCCTTCGCTGTGGCTTGAAGCGTTCGGGCAGGTGCGCATAGTTGAAAACGGACAGTCGGTCCGGCTGCGCCTCCAGCACGCGATCCAGCGTGACAATGAAAGACTGGGCAGTCTGCAGCGGCAGACCGTAGATCAAATCCATGCTGATCGAGCGAAAGCCTTCTCGACGGGCCACATCCAGGGCGCCGAAGGTCTGCTCGGCGGTTTGGATACGGTTGACCGCCTTTTGAACATGCGGATCGAGATCCTGCAGGCCCAGGCTCATGCGGTTGAAGCCGATTTCGCGCAGTAGCGCGATGGTCTCATCGGTGACCTCGCGCGGGTCGATCTCTATCGAGTATTCGCCGCTGTCATCGTCGAGCAACTTGAAGTGACGCCCCGTCACGGCCATCAGCTCGCGCATCTGAGCGGCGCTGATGAAGGTTGGTGTGCCGCCGCCCCAATGCAGCTGCTCTACCGGGCGTTCCGAATCGAACAGCGCGGCCTGCATTTCGATCTCGCGGTAGACCCGATCCAGGTAGGGCTGGGCCCGGGCGCGGTCTTTGGTCGCAATCTTGTTGCAGGCGCAGTAGAAACAGACGGTGTCGCAGAACGGGATGTGGAAATAGAGCGACAGCGGCCGGCCGCTGGCATTGCTTCGCTGCGCCGCCGCCCGGTAGTCCTCTGGCCCGAAGCCGTCGTGAAACTGCACGGCCGTCGGGTAAGAGGTGTAACGCGGGCCAGACTGGTCGTAACGGCCGATCAGGGCCTGGTCGAGAACGAGTGTTTGTTGCATCTTGATCAGTTTAGTAGCGTCTCGCCGGTGGCGGGCTGACTCGCGTCAAAAACTCTGTCAGACCTCATCAGGGACATCTAGGCCCCTGCGATGCGTCTCGTTGATCTGTTTTAGCAGGGTGTGAAACGGGATTCGATCTTCGTACAGACGCAGAATCTCCATGAACATCAGATCTTCGCGGCCAAACTGGTAACTGCCGGCGACCATCGCATCGTGGATCTGCATGATGCCCTCTTCGAGCGGCTCGATGTAGGCCGGAAAACGTTGCAGATCCTCGGCCTCGTACAACAGGCAGTCCTTTAGATCGCCGACCTCAAACATTGCCTGCTTCACCCATTCGGCATATTCCTCGGCGCTCCGCGCGCGGCGCAGACTCATTCTCAGCTCTCCTCAAGACTCTCGCGGTACTCGGTCAGCTGCTCCGCGGTGAGCAGGAAGACACCATCGCCGCCACGTTCGAAATCCAACCAAAGAAAAGGCACGTTGGGATAGCGACCCATCAGCAGGTCCGCGCTCGCCCCGACCTCGATTACCAGGATAGCACCGGGTCGCAGGTAGTCCGTCGCGCCAGCCAGGATCCGCGCTACGATGTCCATGCCGTCTTCTCCGGCTGCCAGTGCCAAAGGGGGCTCGTGACGATACTCGGGCGGCAGCGTCGCCATTTCCGCGCTGCTGACATAGGGTGGATTGCTGACGATCAGGTCGTAGCGTTCACCGTCCAGACCCTCGTAGACATCGGCGCGCAACGCCCTGACCCGGTCTTCCAACTGATGGCGCTCGATATTTCGCGCGGCAACCTCGAGCGCCGCTGGAGAGATGTCGCTCAGGTCCACCAGGGCCTGCGGGAATGCATAGGCGCAGGCGATCCCGATGCAGCCACTGCCGCAACACAGATCGAGCACACTAGCGACGTGGTCCGGGTCTAGCCAGGGGGCGAAGCCCTCCTCGATCAATTCGGCAATCGGTGAGCGCGGAATGAGCACATTCTGGTCGACAAAAAAGTCCAGGCCCGCAAACCGCGCCTCGCCGATCAGGTAGGCTACCGGCACCCGCTGTTCGACCCGCGCCTGGAACAGTTGGATGATGCGCTCGGCCTCGGCCGCGGTCACCCGCGCCGCTAGGTAGTCGGCCGGGAGGGCGTGATCCAGGTGCACCGCATGCAGAACCAGCGCCAATGCGTCATCCAGCGCATTCTGCGTGCCGTGGCCGAAAGACAGCTCCGCGGCACTGAAGGAACTGGCACCCCAGCGCACCCAGTCGCGCATGCTGATCAGTTCGTTGTGTTGTGGGAGCTTCATGCCACCGCCTCGCTGGTC
Source organism: Chromatiaceae bacterium (assembly GCA_024639005.1). Taxonomy (GTDB): domain Bacteria; phylum Pseudomonadota; class Gammaproteobacteria; order Chromatiales; family Chromatiaceae; genus Thiosocius. Next base: position 46,570 of record JAHEJD010000002.1, read on the forward strand.
CCCGGCCCGAAGGCCCTAGTGGGCCATGCGGGAAGTTCGGTTACTCACAGAGCGCCGCTGATGAGCCAAGGTAAGGCGCACGCCGCAGGGAATGGCAGGCCCTTTTCAAGGTGTGCAACGCCACATTGGCTCATCAGCGACGCTCCCTCCGGGCCAGCCCACAAGCCACGTTGACCGCGTTACGCTCGCTGGAATTGGCGACGGCCAGTCCTGCGCTCGCGTGCCTTGCCAACCCGGCTTGTGGACTGGCTGTGGGTTACCGAACTTCCCGCATGGCCCACTTGCCGCAGACCTTTGTGCCTCGCCGACTCATGCCTTGCGACGATACCGCTCCGCGCCATTCGACGGCTCTGGCCCGGCGTCGGAAACCGTTACTATAGCCGCACTTGCAACGCAGGCCCACACGCATGGGAGCCGGCTCATGCGCGCACCGGCCTGGGGGACCTGGAGCCCATGACCTTGCCGAAAATACTGCAATCCCTGAAGCTGCAGATCAGCATCGCTATCGCATCGCTCACGATACTGTTCGCGGTCTCCATACTGTACTCTCTGCATGTCATCGATCAGCAACACAGCGATGACGTACTGGTTCAGCTCGCCGGGCAGCTGCAGTTCAATCAACAGCGTCTCACGGTGCAGGCCATGCGCTATCAGGAGAACGCCCCCAGAGATTACCCGAGCTACTTTCGCGACCTGCGCCTGTATTTCGAGGATCAGAAGAAGACCCGTGCCGAAATGAACCGGATCATCGAGGCATTCGCCACGAACCGCTTCGACAGCGCGCTGATCGGCGAGACCATGCGCATGCCGCCGCAGCTGCCCGAGCGTTCCCAGGTCATGGCCCAGGATCTGGCGGCGGTCTGGAAAGACTTCCTCGCGAAGCTCGATGAGCGCATCGGTCCCGATCTGGAAGAGCCACGGCTGGAATGGGCAGCCGCATGGATTGTGGAACAGAACGCAACGCTCGAGGAGATCTCAGAGCGCCTGTTGCGCACGCTCGAAAACGATGTCAGCGCCCGCGCCGCCGCGGCCAATCTGGTCAACCGTCTGCTCCTGGCCGCTGCGCTTGTGGTCGCGGTCGGTATCGGCGTGTGGTTCTACCGTCGCGTGCTCCAACCACTGTCAGCCGCGGTAGAGGGCTTCAAGCAGGTGGCGAACGGCGACTTTTCCTACCGCGTAGCGGTTAGCCAGAATAACGAGATCGGTTGGCTGGCGACCGCCTTCAACCACCTGTCCGGACGCATGGAAGCGCTGCGCAGGCTCCTCACGGGCCTCGAACAGGGGGCGTCCCTCGAGGGAACACTGCATATCCTGTCGGAAACCTTGCCCCCGCTGATCCCTGTGGACTGGATCGGGGTCCTGGTACTCGGTCCCGACGGCCGGATCCACCTGGAGAAGGCCTTCAGCGACGGGAAGCCGGACCCCCTGGGCAAGCTGAATTTTGAACCGGACAAGACGCTGCTCGAGGAATGCATCAGGAACCGCGAACCACTGCATATCCCGGATGTGCGAGAGATCGCGACGCTCTCTGATAAATACGTGTTTCTTAGCCAGCTGTCCGACCTGGGGCGGCGCGACGCGATATTTTTGCCGATCGGCAGCAGGGCCACGGTACAGGGGGTCGCGGTGTTCGCCAGCCGATTCCCCAACAACTACCGACCTGAGCACCTCGCCCTGCTGCGCAACCTGGGCGTGCTGGTGGGCGTCAGCCTGGCCCGTACGATCCAGCTGGTCGAAAGCACGCGCCTGGCCAGCATCGGCCAGTTCGCCTCCGGTATTGTGCATGAGATTCGCAACCCGCTCGCGACCATCAACCTTGCCCTCGAACACCTCAAGGGCCTCACGAACTTACCCGGAAGCACGCACCAGCGTATCGACCTGGCAGATACCGAAGTCCGCCGCCTCGAGCGTCTGTTGGACGATATCCTGCTTTATGCGAAACCCCTGACGCTCAATCGCAGTACGCTGGACATCAACGAACTGATTGCCGATGTCATCGCTGCGATGGCGCAGGACCCGACGCCCATTGTGTTCCGACCGGACCCCTGTCCAGGGGTTTCTGCTGACCCTGATCGCATCCGCCAGGTTTTGATCAATCTCTTGAGTAACGCCCAGCAGGCGTCGCTGCTCGGTACCTCGGTGCAGATCAGATGTCAGCCGATCGACGGCCACCGGGTCGAGGTGGAGATCCAAAACGGCGGAGAGCCGATTCCAGAAAAGACGCTCGCGCGCATTTTCGAGCCGTTCTTCACCTCAAAGCCGGGCGGCACCGGGCTCGGCCTGCCGATCGTGCAGCGCATTGTCGATGCCCACGGCGGCCAGATCGCACTCGAGTCAGACACGCAAAATGGCACGCGCGCACGTCTGACGCTCCCGGTGATCTCTGCGGCTATCGCGGCCTAGTGGGCCATGCGGGAAGTTCGGTTACTCACAGAGCGCCGCTGATGAGCCAAGGTAAGGCGCACGCCGCAGGGAATGGCAGGCCCTTTTCAAGGTGTGCAACGCCACATTGGCTCATCAGCGACGCTCCCTCCGGGCCAGCCCACAAGCCACGTTGACCGCGTTACGCTCGCTGGAATTGGCGACGGCCAGTCCTGCGCTCGCGTGCCTTGCCAACCCGGCTTGTGGACTGGCTGTGGGTTACCGAACTTCCCGCATGGCCCACAAGCAGCCGCCCTGGCGTGGGATCAAGCAGCCTGTTCTTTCAAGCCAACCACCCGCGTGGCGGCCTTTCTTTCCCGACGTTCTGCCTCGCGCTCCTCACCGCGTTGAACGAGGTCGTGCAGCGTGATGTCCGTCAGAAAGACGAAGATCTGTTGGCTCAGATCATCCCACAGGTTGTGGGTCAGACAGCGCTGGCCTTCGTGACAATTCTGTCGGCCCTTGCAGCGAGTGAATTCGACCCATTCGTCGACCGCACAGATGATGTCGGCGATCGAGATCTCGTCCGCCTCGCGGCCCAGATAGTAGCCACCGCCCGGGCCACGTACCCCACGCACGAGTCCTTTGCCGCGCAACGCTGCGAACAGCTGCTCAAGATAGGACAGGGAAATACCCTGATTCTCGGAGATATCAGCGAGCGTTACGGGCCCCTGGGTGCCATTGATTGCCAAGTCCAGCATTGCAGTGACGGCGTATCGGCCTTTGGTTGAGAGTCTCATTGCATATTCCTCGTGTGGACGTTGGGGCAACAAATCCCTACTAATTTACTCAGGTTTTAAATTAGCAGTAACCGAGTGAATTAGTCAACATTTTGTTACCAAAATAACGTCGAGATAATGTCGAGTAGAACGCCCAGAGAGGGCCTGAGAGGCGGGCCGCCGCCGTTCGCCCTGGTGGCAAACCTTTGCGCCGCGTCAGGAGATGTCGCAGGCCGGTTCGCGCAGCGCGGTCACGTCGTCGACGAACAAATGGCCCTGATGCACACAGAACGCGAGCCATTTGGATACGAACAGATTCAGACGCCACTTATTGATAAGACCCGGCGCCTCATAGAGCCGGTCTGTAGGCAGCGTCTGCTGGCGCAGGTGTTCTACCTCAACCTGGCGGGCATCGTGATAGACGCGCAGCAACGCATCGGGATCGGAGGTGTCATCGTTGGCATGCGCGAAGCGATAGGTCAGACGCACCAGCGTGGTGTAGGGCGTCTGTTCGACGATCGTCAGATGCAAATCCTGATGGTCAGTGTGGGTCGAGCGATGTTCGCCCTGCAGCCGCCGCAACTGCGGTACCAGGCTGAGCAAATAATGGTAGTTTTCTTCGCACAGGGCCTGTAGATCACCGACTGAGGGGCGCTTGTCTAGCCATTGGTTGACGATTGTGCGTTCAGAAAACTGCATATGCCTATCCGGGAAAAGTCAGATCCCAGTATAGTCGCCGTGCGCCAATTGGGACGCCCTCGCGTAAATGCAGACTCAGGCCTGCCCCGACTGCTGTTCTGAGACCTGGCGGCGGACCTCTTCCATGTCCAGCTCGCCCGCCTTTTTAACGAGTTCGCGGAACGCAGACTCCGGCAATGCGCCTGCCTCGCTGAAGATGATGATTTTCTCGCGGAAGACCATCAACGTCGGGATCGAGCGGATCTGGAAGTGCCCAGCGATCTCCTGCTGCTCCTCGGTGTTGACCTTGGCAAACACCACGTCTGCATGATCCTCCGAGACCTTTTCGTACGTTGGGGCAAAGGAGCGGCAGGGGCCGCACCAAGGGGCCCAGAAGTCCACGATAACGAAGTCGTTACTGGTGACCACCTCTTCAAAGGTGTCTTTCGTGAGCTCGACTACAGCCATACTGGCCTCCACAGAATTCTTCAGTCAGGCCCGTACCTTAGCACAGCAACGGGACGGCTCAGAGAGCAAAGGGCCCGGGAATCCCGGGCCCTTTGGGGTCGGCAAGGGTCGATTGTTTCTAGCCTGGAACTCAGCCATCCAATCCCGCAAAGATCTGATCCCGAATGTCGTCGACACCACCGACGCCGTTGATCTTGACGTACTTGCATTCGCCTGCGGCTGCCGCGGCACTGTAGAAGTTGATCAACGGCTCCGTCTGGTCATGGTAGATCTTGAGCCGTGCGCGCACCGTACCCTCCTGATCATCGTCGCGCTGGATCAACGGCTCGCCGGTGACATCATCCTTGCCCTCTTCCTTCGGCGGATTGAACGACACATGGTAGGTGCGGCCGGAAGTCAGATGCACCCGACGACCCGACATACGTTTAATGATTTCATCATCCGGCACATCGATCTCAACCACCGCATCAATAGCAACCCCGGCCGCTTTCAAGGATTCCGCCTGGGGTATGGTGCGCGGGAAGCCGTCAAAGAGGTAGCCGGACTTGCAGTCGTCTTCGGCGATGCGCTCTTTTACCATGCCCATGATGATGTCATCGGAGACGAGGCCCCCTTCATCCATGATCTTCTTTGCGGCCACACCCAACTCGCTACCGGCCTTGACGTGCGCCCGCAACATGTCGCCGGTGGAGATCTGCGGGATGCCGTAGTGGTCTTTGATGTAGTTGGCTTGGGTACCTTTGCCGGCGCCTGGGCCGCCGAGAAGTATGACGCGCATAAGAGCTACTCCCTACACAATGTGAGGCTATTTCGGGGAAGCGGAGTCTGACACAGCGTCGACGCAGGTCGCCAGTCGAGGCTGTCAATAGGCGGATTCAGGGGCTTTATCAACGATTACGTATGCCCTGCCGTTCGCGGCCCTGTGCGCGAACACTCGCCCGCGGCGGTTCTCACAGATGCTTATCGATTCCGTGCGCCTTCAGGCCCCAGGCAAACAACGCCCCGACGCGTCGATCGGTCTGACGCAAGCGGGACGAAAGCACGCGAAACAGCTCTTTGAGCACCTGGTAGCCAAAGTCCGGCTGCTGATCGAAATAGCCCGCCAGCGCGCGGGCATCAAACACCAGCAGGTCGCAGGGCTCGAGGGTCATGACGGTCGCCAATCGCGGTCCGGGGTCGAAAAGGCTGAGCTCGCCGAAGACCTCATTCGCCCCCAGATCACAGATACCCGGCTGGATGTGGCGGCGGTCTTCGAGTTCGACTCGCTCCGTCACTCGCACGCACCCACGCTGGATCAAATACACGACCCGGTCATCGGAGCCCTCCTGAATCACGATCTCACCACTGTCGAGGTGGCGCTCCCGCGCGATCCCTGCTGCCTTCAGGCGATGATCACCCAGAAGCTCACCAATGCTTGGCATGTCATTCTCGCCGCTATGTTTTCATGTCAGTTCTACTGTGTAAGAGTAGCCGAGAACACCGCCAGGAAAACCGTCGTCTATCGGTACCCCGTGACTTACGCGGACAGATCGAGCATCAAGCGATTTAGGCGGTGCACGAATCCGGCCGGGTCGGCCAGTTGCCCGCCCTCGGCGAGCAACGCCTGGTCGAACACCAACTTGGCCAACTCACCGAACTGGTCCTCATCGGCCTCGGCATCCATCCGCTGCAGCAGCGGATGCTCGAGATTGAGCTCGATGATCGGCGTCGGCATGGGCGCATCCTGCCCCAACTGCTTGAGCACCCGGGCCAGGTTCTGGCTCATGTCGTAGTCGTCGACCACCAGGCAGGCCGGTGACTCCGTCAGTCGACTGGACACCCGGACATCTTTGACCGCCTCGCCCAACGCGGCCTTGACCCGCTCGATCAGGTGTTTGTGCTCTTCAGCCGCCTTTTCGACCTTCTCCTTGTCGGCACTATCCTCCAGATCACCCAGATCCAGCTGGCCCTTGGCCACCGACTGCAAATGCTTGTCCTTGTATTCGCTGAGATGCGACACCAGCCACTCATCGACGCGGTCGGTCAGCAGCAGGACTTCGATGTCCTTCTTCTTGAAGATCTCGAGGTGCGGACTATTGCGCGCCGCCGCGAGTGTGTCTGCAGTGATGTAATAGATCTTGTCCTGCTTGTCAGCCATACGTTCGATGTACTGATCCAAGGATACGGATTCACCGTCCCCATCGGACTTGGTAGACACGAAGCGCAGCAGCCCGGCGATCTTCTCCCGATTGCCGAAGTCTTCGGCGGGTCCTTCTTTCAAGACCTTGCCGAACTCCTTCCAGAACGTCTGATACTTATCAGGGTCGTTCTTGGCGAGCTTCTCCAAGAGACCAACGACGCGTTTGACGTTAGCGCTGCGGATGGTGTCGATCTTCTTGTCATGCTGCAGGATCTCGCGCGATACGTTGAGCGGCAGGTCATCTGAGTCGACCACGCCCTTGACGAAACGCAGGTAATGCGGCATGAGCTTGTCGGCCTCATCCATGATGAACACCCGCCGCACATACAGCTTCACGCCATGCTTCTGCTCGCGATCCCACATGTCGAATGGTGCGCGTGAAGGAACGAACAGCAGCGAAGTGTATTCGCTCTTGCCCTCGACGCGATTGTGCGACCAGGCCAACGGATCCTCAAAGTCGTGGCAGGTGTTCTTATAGAACTCGTGATATTCCTCGTCAGCGATATCAGACTTATTGCGCATCCACAGCGCCGTTCCCTTGTTGACCTGCTGCCAGGCGGGTTGTACCGCCTTCTCGGCGGCTTCGCCCTCGCCCTCGCCCTCGCCCTCGCCCTCGCCACTCGGCTCTGGCTGTTCGAGCATCTCCACCGGTATCGCGATATGATCAGAAAACTTGCCGATGATGCTGCGCAACCGCCAGTCGTCGAGGAACTCCTTCTCGTCGTCGCGCAGATGCAACACTATCTCCGTACCCCGCTCGGCACGATCGAGGTTTTCGATGGTGTAGCTGCCCTCGCCGCTGGATTCCCAGCGCACACCCTCGTCCGGCCGCATGCCAGCCCGGCGCGTGGTCAGCGTCACTTTATCGGCGACGATAAAGGCCGAATAGAATCCGACGCCGAACTGCCCGATCAGTTGACTGTCCTTCGACTGATCGCCAGACAGGTTCTCGAGGAACTTCTTGGTGCCCGAACTGGCGATGGAGCCAATGGTCTCAGTCACCTCCTGGCGGCTCATGCCGATTCCGTTATCACTGATAGACAGCGTTCCGGCCGCCTTATCTACCGAGATACGAATCCTCAGGTGGGCGTCATCCTCGTAGAGGCTGTCGTTTCCCAGGGCCTCGAAACGCAGTTTCTCAGCCGCATCCGAGGCATTCGAGATCAACTCTCGCAAGAATATTTCCTTATTCGAATACAGCGAGCGGATGACCAAATTGAGCACCTGGCTCACTTCGGCCTGAAAATCAAGGGTTTCTTTCTGTGCAGTCGCGGCCATGGTGTCGTGATCCTCCGGAATTTTCCCGATGGCCGCGCACATGGGGTCACGAAACGGGATTTCAAGAGTCGGCTGTGGTAAAAATCTGTCGAGATTTCGCAGAGCCCCCTATCGATGTCATTCACCACCTATTCGACGCAGCCCTTCAAGGACCAACGCCCCGGTACCTCCGGACTAAGAAAGCGGGTCGAGATCTTCCGCCGGGGCAACTATCTGAAAAACTTCGTCCAGGCAGTGTTCGACACCCAGACCGAACTGGTCGGCAACACCCTGGTGCTCGGTGGGGACGGGCGCTTTTACAACCGCGAGGCGATTCAGATCGTTTTGAAGATGGCGGCTGCCAACGGTGTTGCACGCGTGCTGGTCGGCACAGGAGGATTGCTGTCCACGCCGGCGGCATCGTGCATCATCCGAAAATACACGGCGGCTGGCGGTCTGATCCTATCGGCCAGCCACAACCCCGGGGGGCCTGACGGCGACTTCGGCATCAAGTTCAATACCGCCAATGGCGGACCGGCGCCCGAGCGGGTCACCGAGGCCATATTCGCCCGCACCCTGGAGATCAGCGACTACCGCAGCAGTAACGACCCGGACCTGCCGCTGGACACGAGCGGGACCTATCAGCTCGGTGATATGCGCGTCGACATTATCGATCCGGTAACCGACTATGCGCAGCTGATGGAGGGCATTTTCGACTTCGACGCCATCCGCAGGTTGTTGGCCGGCGGGTTTCGCATGCGCTTTGATGCCATGCACGCGGTAACCGGGCCTTATGCAATCCGCATCCTGGAGAAGCACCTCGGTGCGCCGCCAGGCACAGTGATCAACGGTGTCCCTCTGGAAGATTTCGGTGGGCACCACCCCGACCCCAACCTGGTCCATGCCGCCGACCTGGTGGCCATGACTCAGGGCACGGACGGTGTAGACTTCGCCGCGGCCTCCGACGGCGATGGCGACCGCAATATGGTCCTGGGTCGCGGCATTTTCGTCACACCCAGTGACAGCCTGGCGATCCTGGCCGCCAACGCGACGCTGATCCCAGCGCACCGTCATGGCATTCCCGGCGTAGCCCGCTCGATGCCGACCAGCCAAGCGGTGGATCGGGTAGCCGCCGCACTGGGCATCGAATGCTTCGAGACGCCCACCGGCTGGAAGTTCTTTGGCAATCTCTTGGATGCCGGGAGGATCGCCTTTTGTGGTGAGGAAAGCTTCGGTACGGGTTCCGACCACGTGCGGGAAAAAGACGGCCTATGGGCGGTGCTGGCATGGCTCAATGTGATTGCCGGACGCGGTGAATCGGTTGCCGAAATCGTCGCCCATCACTGGCAGCAATACGGACGAAACTACTATGCGCGCCATGATTATGAAGGCATCAAAGCCAAGGCTGCAGATGGCTTAATGAAGGCACTCCGAGAGCGCCTGCCGCAGCTGCCCGGCAGCCTGCTCGGCGGCATGACAGTCAGCTATGCCGACGACTTCAGCTACACCGACCCGATCGACGGCTCGATCAGCGAAAATCAGGGGATCCGCATCGGATTCAGCGACGGCTCACGCATCGTGTTTCGTCTCTCCGGAACGGGTACAGTCGGCGCCACACTGCGCGTGTACCTGGAGGCCTACGAGCCTGATCCGGGGCGTCAGCAGGAGGACCCGCAGACGGCGCTGGCGCCGTTGATTACGATTGCCAATCAGCTGGCCGAGATCACACAGCGGACCGGCCGGGACGCGCCGGGCGTCATCACCTAGCCTGTATGAACACAGCCCACTGGTGTCGGATCGAGATCGACGGCAAACCCGTGCTGGGGCGCCTGCAAGGCGATAAGATTGCACTGTATCGCGGTAAGCTGTTCGAACAGCCGCAGGCGACGGGGGCAGAAATTGACGCAGCCGGAGCCAATTGGCTAGCCCCGGTCGAGCCGCGCCAGTTTCTCGGCCTGTGGAACAACTTCCACGAGCGCCAGCAGCTGGAACAAACCAAGATCCCTGATTTCCCGTTGTTCTTCGTCAAACTTGCCGGGTCGCTGTCGGCCCACCAGCGACCGATCAGCCGGCCATCCGGCTTCACCGGACAGGTCAAGTTCGAGGCAGAACTGGGCATCGTGATAGGTCGCGCCTGTTTTCAGCCCGAACACAACGACATTGACGACATCATCTTTGGTTACACCTGCGTCAACGACGTCACCGCGCCCGAGTCTTTGTTCGCCAACGACGAGTTTCATCAGTGGTGTCGGGCCAAGAGCATGCCCGGTTTCGGTCCAATCGGGCCGTTGATCGCCTGTGGTGTAGACCCCGCAGGCCTGCGAGTGCGCGGCATACTCGACGGTGAAGTCAAACAGGACTACCCGGTAAGCGACATGATCTTCTCACCGCAGCAGATCGTGTGGCACATCGCGCGCGATATCCCACTCTACGCCGGCGACGTCATCGCCTGCGGCACCTCGGTCGGCGCGGCCGACATCGCCGATGGCCAGACTATCGAGATCGAAATCCCCGGCGTCGGCACGCTCAGCAACCAGCTGCGTTGAATCTTCGGGGAGCTGGGACGCATCAACCACGCGGTCAATAATGCCGCGACACCCCGACCCGCTGCATGATCTCGATCGCGAGCTCCTCGATCGATACCGTGGTGCTGTCGATGTACGGGATCGCATGGCCCTGAAACAGATCCTCGGCGGCGGCGATCTCCTTGCGACACTGACCCGGACTTGCGTAATCGGATCCAGGTCGGCGTTCTTCACGGATTCGGTGCAGCCGGTCGGCCGAGATAGTCAGGCCAAAAAGGCTGCTGCGATACTCGAGCAATGGGCCCGGCAGTTTGCCGAGAAGGAAGTCGTCTTCGGTCAGCGGAAAATTGGCGGCCCGCACCGCGTACTGCATTGCCAGGTACAAGCAGGTCGGGGTCTTGCCGCTGCGCGAGACACCGATCAGGATCAGGTCCGCATCGCCCAGACCCCGGAGGCGTGCGCCGTCATCGAAATTGAGTGCGAAATTCACCGCCGCGACGCGGCGGTCGTACTTCCCCGGATCACCGATGCCATGGCTGCGGCCAATGTGCCCCACGTACGGCATGCCGAATGCATCCGACAATGACGGCAGGAAGGTTTCGAAGATATCGAAAACCCGGGCATTGGCCGTCTGCAGCAAGGCGCGAGACGCCTCTTCAACGAGGCTGGAAAAAACCACCGGGAGCACGCCGTCTTCCTGACCCGCGGCATCGATCTCGCGCACCGCCGCCGCGATCTTCACCGGCGTGTCAAGAAACGGCAGCACCACGCGCTCGCGCCGCAGTTCGTCGAACTGCGTTACCAGCGTGCGAACCAGGTGCTCCAGCGTGATCCCCGTGCGATCCGAGATAATGAAAAGCGTACCTGAGGAATTCGCCATAGTCGTCTTCAACGGGCTCGTGCAATGGGCGTAGATCTCGCCACCGGCAATATTAGCAAAACGGATTTTACGGCAATGGAATTGACTTAAGTACCTGCGCCCCCGTCCGTGTGAAAATTGTTGCTGGACCGGGATAAACGGACGCCGCTGCGGTTAAAATGGCCATACACTCAGTCCAGATTTCGAGGAGCTCGCGTGGAAGAACGCCAGGTAGATGTTGCAATCATCGGGTCGGGTAGCGCCGGCCTGTATGCCATGGGCCGGGTGCGGCCATCGGGCAAATCGGTGGTGATGATAAACGGCGGCGAACTGGGCACCACCTGTGCCCGCGTCGGTTGTATGCCATCGAAAGCGGTGATTCAGGTAGCCGAGGACTTCCATCGCCGCGGGGTATTCAAGCGATTCGGGCTCGAGGGCGAGGAGACCCTGAGCCTCGACGTCGGCGAGGCCATGGGATATGTCCAGGATCTGCGCGATATTTTCGTCGAACGGGTGATCTCGAACAGCACGGACAAAATGCCCGAGGGTATGTTCATCCGAGGCTATACGCGTTTCGTCGGACCAAACCTCCTGGAAATGGAAGACGGACAACGCATCCGTGCCGACAAGATCGTTGTCGCAACGGGCTCTCGACCGATAGTCCCAGATGCCTGGCAGGGCTACCGCGACCGGATCATCACAACAGATGAATTTTTTGAGCTAGACGTGCTGCCGCGATCGATCGCGGTTGTCGGCCTTGGCGTCGTCGGCCTGGAGATCGGCCAGTCGTTGCATCGACTCGGCTGCGAAGTGGTCGGCATCGATATGCAGGAGGTGATCGGCGGCCTTAGCGACCCAGAGGTCGCCAAGACCGCTATCGATATCCTTGGCAAAGAGTTCCCGCTGTGGCTAGGTCAAGGGGCGGAGATCAGCGAGGGCAGCAACGGCAAACTGCGGGTCACCGCTGGTGAGAACAGTATCGAGGTCGACCGCGTGTTTGCCAGCATCGGCCGCCGGCCGAATATCGACAAGCTCGGGCTGGACGCAATCGGGGCGCCGGTCGATGAGCGCGGCTTCCCCGTTTACAATCCAAACACCATGCAGCTCGGCGATTTGCCGGTCTTTCTCGCCGGCGATGTCACCGGCGAGCGCCCGCTGTTACACGAGGCCGGCGACGAGGGACGCATCGCAGGTCAAAATGCGGTCGGCGAAAAAATCACGGCCTTTCACCGCAAGGCGCCGCTGAACATTACCTTCTGCGACCCGAATATCGCCCAGGTCGGTCAGACCTACGCCTCACTTGACCTTGATAGAGCGGCGGTGGGTCAGGTGCAAATGGCGCCCGTCGGCCGCGCGCTCATTATGGCCAAGAATAAGGGGCTCATCCGCGTCTACGCCGACAGGGCCAGCGGCAAGATGCTTGGCGCAGAGATGGCTTGTATAAAGGCAGAGAACCTTGCGCATCTGCTCGCGTGGGCGATTCAACAGGATCTGACGGTCGGCGATCTGCTGCAGATGCCCTTCTACCATCCGGTCATTGAGGAGGCCCTCCAGGCGGCGCTTTACGATCTCTATGCCAAGGTAGACGCAAAGAATCCCGGGGCGATCACTGAATTGCGCCCACTCTGATACCTATCGACAATTGCGATTTCCTCGCAAACTCACCTCGACAGCACACGCCAGGCCGCGAGCTTACGCGCGAAGCTGAACGACGCGTTGGCCGGGCTGGTCGATGGCAACCGGGTTCTCGGCAGAGCCGCGAGCGTTGTCGGCAGGTCCGGCAAGACATAGCGCAAGAAGCTGCGCTCCGCCATCGCACCGTTGAAATAGACCACCCGGATCGCCGGATGCCGCTCAAAGAATCGTTGAAAATCATTCGGCACGATTGAGGCCGGCTCGATATCCGAATCCAGGCTGCCATGTCGGGTGCAGGTCTTTAGCACATCCCAAACCGCAAGGCGCTGCTGCATCAGGCGCGCGCAGCGCTCTTCATACGGTAGCTCAGCATCAACCCCAAACAAGACATCGACGATCGGCCAGAATGCATTGCGCGGATGTGCATAGTACTGGTTGACGCGCAGCGAAGCCTTACCCGGCATCGAGCCCAACACGAGCCGCTCGGCACTTGCATCCGCAATCGGAGGAAAACTGTAGACGCGGCTCACCGATGTGCAACGGGGGTTCGACGGCTTGATCCGCTCGGCAGCACAAACGCGGTCCGTGTCAGACAGCCATGATTCAAGCGCGTTCGTTTGCAACCAGGGCCATTCGCACCAGTTCGGCCAGCGAACCGGCCTGCATCTTTTCCATGACCCGCGCACGGTGCGCCTCGATGGTCTTCGCTGAGACACCCAAGGAATTGGCAATCTCCTTATTCGACCTGCCATCGGTCACCATTTCCATTACCTCACGTTCTCGCGGCGTCAGGTGCGCTAATCTCTCCTGCACTCGCAAATTCTCCGAGTAATGGCTGCGCTGCTGTTCTTCATAAGCGATCGCTCGTCGAATGGCATCCAACAGCACTTCGTCGTTAAACGGCTTCTCAATGAAGTCGATTGCCCCACTCTTCATCGCGCGCACCGCCATTGGCACATCCCCATGTCCAGTGATGATCACCGCCGGGATCTGGATATTGTGTTCGACCAGATACTCTTGCAGATCCAGGCCGCTCATTCCAGGCATGCGGACATCCAACACCAGGCAACCGGAGCGACCTGGCTGATAGGCCGCTAGAAACTCATCAGCCGATGCGAAGCTCTCGACCGGCACACCCACCGATTCGATAAGCCATTTCAGGGAATTACGCATGGCCTGGTCGTCATCGACCACGAAAACAGTGCTCTTGGTAAGGGGGGATTCAGACATGACTCATGATGCTGCACTGACAAGATTCGCAACACTTGGCGGAAGCTCGATAGTGAAGGTGCTACCCTTGCCGGGAAACGACTCGGCCCGAAGCTTACCATGATGGTGGCTCATGATCGTCTGGCTGATGGCCAGACCCATACCCATACCCGACTCCTTGGTGCTGTAGAAGGGATCAAACAGGTGTTCCATCGCCTTTCTGCTGATCCCCGAACCATTGTCCTTCACGCTTACGAATACCATACCGTCGGGCTGAACTCCGGATTCGATAGTCAGATGCCGGTTCGGTGCCCGTTGCTCGACCAGGGCGTCCAGCGCATTGCGCAGCAGGTTGATCAGTACCTGTTCGATCTGTACCGAGTCCACTCGCACCCATAACTCTCGCTGCGCAAGCCGGTGTTCGATCGCGAGATCCTGGCGCTTCAGCTCGTGACTGATCATCGAGCAGGCCTCCCGCGCGAGGACATTCAGATCGACATGCTCACGCACCGGCTGCCGTCGACTGACCATGCCGCGCAGGCGTTTTATAATCTCCCCCGCCCTTCCTGCCTGCGCGGAGATCTGGCCCAAGGCATGCAGCAGCTCTTCCTTGCCGCCCATATCGAGGCGCAGGCGACGGGCGCAGCCGTTAGCGAAGTTCACGATCGCTGAGAGCGGTTGGTTAAGTTCGTGAGCGATTCCGGTGGCCATCTCGCCCATATTACTCAGACGGGTGACATGCACCAGCTCGTTCTGGCGACGTTTCAGCTCCTCTTCGGCCAAACGCTCACCAGTGATGTCACGCGCATAGACGTTGACGTAATCGAGTTCCGTAACCGGTGCAAAGAGTAGCGAAAACACTCCGAAATCCGTCATTACCTCGAGCTCGCTGGTCGACTCGGAGGACAGAACCTCCTCGACTCGATTCCGCCAGTACACTGGGAGCGTCTGCAACGGACGGCAGCCCCAGTGTTTGAGTAAGGGAGCACTCGGTTGGTTGGCATAGGTGATGACCCCACGGCGGTTGATTCGCAGCACCGGGATTGGACTCTCGCTGGGAATCGCCGCAAGGCTGCGAATCTCTGCCTCCCGTACCTTACGTTCAGCGATGTCGCGAAGATACAGTGTGAATACCAGCTGTTCCTCGAGAAACACCGGCTTGATTGATAGCTCGACCGGAAATATGTGGCCGTCGCGCGCCACGGCCTGCATCTCCACACGCTGCAGCGGCGCACCCTGATCGGCCCCCACCAAAGAGAGATAGAGCAGCCGATCAAAGGTTTCGCGCCACTTTGGTGCCACCACTAGGTCATTGAATGACCGACCAACGGCCTCCTCGTGGCTGTAGTCGAAGGTCTTCTGCGCGGTGGGATTGAAGTCGATGATCCCCCCGCGCTCATTCACCGTGATAACAGAATCCAGGGACGCATCCATGATCGCCACCCGGAGCTTTTCCGTCTCCTGCAACTCGCTTTCATGCTGACGCCGCATTTCCTCGCGCGCGCGCATCACCAGCTGAACGAAATCACGAATCCAGTCTTCGAGGATGATCAGCTGATTGCCACGCCGATCGAGAGCGGCCTCCGGTATCTCCAGGGCCCTGCGCGACAGACTCGAGACACGACTCAGTAGCCGACTGATGCGGCTCGAAAGGAATAGGAACAGCAGCACAAAGGCCGAGATCATTACCGCCGCCCCGATCAGCCGCTGCCGGCGTTCCAGGTCCAGCACCTGTTGTCCGGTCCGCTCAAACGAGCCGCGCGGCAACAGTGTCGCGAACAGCAGATTGAGGTCGGAACCGTCATAATCGAAGAACGACTGGGCCGTCACCAGGTAATCCTTGCGCAGCTCAGCGAGTGTCCTGCCTGGGATTACGCCTTCGGGATGGCTACTCGACAGGATGCGCTGCGCATCGGGGTCCAGGATGGCGACAACGTTGGTCGGCTTTACGAACTTTTGAGAGGCGGCGAGGAAGGCGCTATCGAGCGGCACCAGCAACACCACGCTCCCCATCGGGGTCCGCGCGTTGTCTTCGGTCGTCTCGGAGACAATCAACCATGGCGCATTTTCCAGCAGTGTGACATAGGCACGCTGCTGACCGGTCGCCAAGTGGTTACGAGGTTCACCGAGCAACGCCTCGGGGAGACTCTCGTTGGCAGGACTGTAGAGTTCTCGGACAGCGCCGGACGGGTCGACCAGCATGAAGTGCCGCGCGCTGATGCCCCCCTGCCAAGCCAAATCCCTCGGCAGCCAGGGCGGTGGATTGCCGGCGTCGTAGTGGGCGATATCGACCGGATGCCGCGACCAGATAATGGGGTCGAGATAGTCCGCCATCCGGCGATGTGTGGCGATCAGCTGAGTAAAAAAACCGAAGGATCGCCGATACTCGTCGAAACGAATCAGTGATTCACGCGCCTGCCGATCGAGCTGACTCTCTAGTGCCTGGTCGAAGATACTGCTGAGCGCGCGGGTCTGGATGCGATCGACAACGACCCAAACGGCGAAGCCTGTCACCAGGCCGAAGGCGAGCGCCAGCAGCGGGATGGGTATCCCCTTGAGAAGTCTGCGTGTCAGCGACCGTTTGCTGATCTTTCTCGTCCCGGAATGGCGCCTTTGCCGGATTATCACGCCGGAACCTCAAATCACCAAACCGTTCTATTCCCCTCGATCGGCGGACAACCGCGGGTCGCCGATGCTCAGATTGCACGCCGAATAGACGCAGCGCGCCGCGGAACCGACGACATATTCGGTAGAAGACGATCGAGCGCCTCTCGACAGCAAGGCTCCAGGGAATCGAATTCTATTCCGAAGCCGTGCAGACTCTGATGGCTTACACGCCCGTTTGCCGTGAGGCAGCCCTCGCAGATGTCCTCTCCGGGGCTAAAGGTTACTGTGACCTCCGCACCGATCGGCACGATACTGGTTTCGGCCTGGATGTAGAGGCCGCCGTGTGCCAGATCGATAATACGCCCCCTTATCAGGCCGAAGCGCTCGCACCCTACGACTGCATCGAGCGAGACGACCTTGCGTTCACAGTTTCGCTGCTCCATCCTGCCCTCCCATAGTTCGCACCCGGTGTCCGCGGTCTACGCCGCTTTTAGGATTGGGTGGTTGGCCAACTCTGCTGCGAGCATCCTAACTGCTGTGTCGCCGGGCAGGCCATTGGGAGCAATCCCAGATAACCCCAGTAATTTCCCTAGAATTGAGATAATTATTATACAAATCAATAAGTTCAACTCGATACTCGGGAGCCTAAAAAGCGAATTTCGCAGCGGCGGGCGCAACGATGAAGGCGCCTGAAGCCTATCCGTAACACCAGGGGGAATAATGCAACTGCAAATCGAGAATGCGGCGCCTCCGGGATTCTGGCACCGCCTGGCGGCCATTTTCTACGACAGTTGGCTGGTGGCGGCCATCTGGCTTATCGGCGCCACCGCGGAGACCTTCATCCGCGCAGGGCTGGGAATCGGCGACGACGCCGGCTCCCACAGGCCACTGCAGGCCTTTTTGCTGCTCTCGCCCGCAGTATTCTTCGGCTGGTTCTGGACGCACGGCGGTCAGACCCTCGGGATGCGGGCCTGGCGTCTGAAACTGCTCGACAGCAGCGGTAGCCCGGTAACCTGGCGTCAATCGCTGATTCGCTACGGCGCCGCCTGGCTGTCGCTGTTGGCCCTCGGCCTGGGATATGTCTGGGTATGGATCGATCCCCAAGGCCTGAGCTGGCACGACCGCCTCAGCGGCACCCGGCTAGTCGTGTTGGAAAAGGCCGCGAAATAGCCGTTGCTCAACGTACCCGATGCAGCACAGAAAACCCGATCAACAGAAAGAACATCGCAGGCGCCAGCGCACTGACCATCGGATTGACTTCGTAGACTACCGCCACATAAGACATTCCGCGGGAAAGCAGGTAGAACGCCATACCTAAGACCAACCCGAGAAAGACGCGTTGTCCCATGCTGACATGGCGCTGATGCGCGAGCACGAAGGGAATGGCAACGAACAGCATGACCATCGTCGCCAGCGGCGTCGCGACTTTCAACCAAAATGCAACCTCATACTCGATCGATGACAGCTTACTGCGGCGCATCACCTGGACGTAGTTAAGAAGCTCGGTAATCGGCAACATCGTCGGTCGAATCACTACAGCGTTCAACAATCCCGGATCGAGTATCGATTCCCAGCGCGCACTCGCCAAGCGCCGTTGGCGAACACCCTCCTCGCTGATTTCGCTCTGCCGGATCTCCCGCATCAGCCAGTGATCGCCGCGATGCTCGGCACTCACGGCATACGTGGCCAGTTTCAACTGCCTTGTATCGTCGAACTCGTAGACAAAGATGTCCTCGAGACGGGTTCCAGGAAGAATGCTGCGAATGTTGACGAAGGCCTGCCCATCACGCGCCCAGAATCCGTAGCGTGTCTTTAGCGTAACCTTCTCTTCCAGCTGTTCGGTGCGATGCTGCTCACCCCACTGCTCACTGGCCGGGGCAACAAATTCACCGAATAGAAAGACCGCCAGCATCATCAGCAGTCCGGTCTTCAGCACTGCCAGAATGATCTGGCGCAGCGAGAACCCAGACCCGCGCATCGCCGTCAACTCGCCATGCTCGCCCATTGCACCAAGGCCGATCAGAGAACCCATCAGCGCGGCCACAGGAAAGACTTCGAAAACGTAACGAGGTGCGGACAGAAGGGCAACGAGAAAGGCATCCCCGAGCTCGTAGTTCCCCTGGCCGACATCTTCTGACTCGTCAATCAGACCGAAAAACACCAACAAGACCACCATGACGACCAAACTGGTGCCGGTCCCCTTCAGCATGGTCGTACCAATATAGCGTTCGAAAAGGATCAATCTGATGCCCGCCAGGCCAGCCGCCGTCGCCAGTGCACAGAGAACCAGTTCGAATCGAGCAACACCATCAGGCCGGCGACCACCAACATGACGAGGGGAAGCCACCACATGCCGAGCCAGGCCGGTATCGAGCCTGTCTGCAGCCATTGCTCTGCGAGCCGCTGCAGATTCATAAAGGTGAAATAGATCAGCACCGCTATGCTGATGCGGCCATAGATGCTGGAGCGCGGTGATGATCGCGCCAGGGGCACGGCAAGGATCGCAAACCCCAGCAAGGCCAGCGGCATCGATAGCCGAAATTGAAACTCGGCCCAGTCCCGTGGGGTCCCGGAGGCAAGCAGCGCCCGCCAGGGCTTGGCACTCTGACGCCTCTTGAAAACGCCGAGACCGAGTGTCGGGATACGTATCGCATACTGCTCGAAGCTGCCGACCGAATAATCGAGCGCCCCAGGTGTGCCTTCATAACGATGGCCGTCGGTCAGAATGACGAAGCGCTCGCCGGTCTCCAGATCTGTCGTCTGAAATGCGCCCTCCGCGGTCACCAGACCGAGCCTACCCTGTTGCCGATCCTGGACGAAGACACCCTCGAGTCTGCTGCCATCCGGTCCGAGCCGTTCGGTATAGACCACCAGACCACCGCGACGGAACTCACTGAAACGTCCCGGGCGCACCCCTGAGATATCCGCAGTATTCGCCTGTTCTGCTTTTAGCCTGTCAACGCTGCCGCGTGCCCAGGGCAACAGCTCCATTACCAGGACAGTAACGAGCACGGCGAGCGGAAAGGCAACCAACATGATCGAACGCGATAACCGCGCCTGACTGAATCCGGCCGCCTCGAGCGCGACAATCTCGCTGTCTCGATGCATTCTGCCGAGCACCCAGAGTACAGAAAAAAAGAAGGCGGGGGGAA
The DNA here is from genome assembly GCA_024639005.1 of Chromatiaceae bacterium. GTDB lineage: Bacteria > Pseudomonadota > Gammaproteobacteria > Chromatiales > Chromatiaceae > Thiosocius. The sequence continues at coordinate 66,279 of JAHEJD010000002.1, forward strand.
TGATCAGACCCGTCGCCCTGACCAGCTCCAGGCCGACCACCAGGAGCAGGATGTCGGCGCTGAGCACACCACTCGCCGCTTTACCCAGATAGCGCACCAGGGTACTGGAAAACAGCACCAAAGCCAGCACCAGCACAATGATGAACAAAGTCTGCAAAATTTCTCGCAACAACAGCCGGTCGATCAGCCCCATGGTGCTTCCTTTACGCGCCTGATTCGTTACACTCTGGGCGACAACTGCTCGAAAAGATACCGCCAACCACTGATCGGCGAAAGCGCCTAGCAGCGCGCGCATCACACACGAGAGAACTCAATGGAACACGTTTGCAAAGTCGGCGCCCCAGAAAGAATGAAATCGGCCTGCCTGCTGGTTGGTGTATTCAAAAAAAACCGCCTTACCGATCTTGGCCAGTCACTGGACGATGCAACTGGTGGTTATCTCAAACGCGTTCTGAGACGACAGGACTTTGTGGCGGATATCGGGCAGACCCAGATCCTGTACGATCCGCAGGAGTGCACGGCGACGCGACTCATGCTGATCGGGTTGGGCGAGGAGAAGGAATTTTCCGCACGCAAGTTTGGTCCTGCCCTGCTGCCGGCGTTTCGGCTGCTGCAGCAATCCGGCGCGACCGACTGCATGGTGCTTCTGCCGAGCCAGCATGACGATGATTCGACCTATCGCCTGGTAAGAGAGGCGGTCGCAGCGGCCGAGGCGGCGGCATACCGTTTCGATCAGTGCAAGAGTGAGTCTAAGCCACCGAAGAAGCCGATAAGGCGCGTCGATTTTCTGGTCCATACGCGACCGCAAGTGAATGCCGGCAATCGCGCTGCGAAACATGCGCAGGCGATCGCGACCGGAACCCGCCTCGCGAAAGATGTCGCGAACCTGCCGGGAAATATCTGCACCCCGACTTATCTCGCAGAACAGGCGCAATCGCTGGGCCGCGGCAAACGCAAATTGAAGGTGACGGTGCTGACCGAGAAGCAGATGCAGAACCTCGGCATGGGCGCACTGCTCTCGGTATCCCGCGGCAGTCGACAGCCCGCCAAATTGATCGTTCTAAAATACAAGGGTGGCAAGCCCGGCGCCAAGCCCGTCGCACTGGTGGGTAAGGGGCTGACGTTTGATGCCGGCGGGATATCGATCAAATCCGCCGCGGCAATGGACGAAATGAAGTACGACATGTGCGGCGGCGCGAGCGTGCTCGGCACCATTGCGGCCTGTGCAGAACTGGACCTGCCAATCAATGTGGTCGGCGTTATCCCCAGCTCGGAGAATCTGCCAGACGGTGATGCCAATAAACCGGGCGACATTGTCACCTCGATGTCGGGTCAGACGATAGAGATCCTCAACACCGATGCTGAAGGTCGCCTGATCCTTTGCGATGCACTTACCTATACCGAACGATTCGAACCCGCGGCAGTCATCGATGTAGCGACGCTGACCGGCGCCTGCATCATCGCACTCGGAGATCAGGCCAGTGGTTTACTGGCGAACAATGACAAACTTGCCGACGAGTTGCTCGAGGCGAGCGAGGGCAGCGGCGATCGCGCTTGGCGCCTGCCGCTATGGGATGAATACCAGCCTCAACTCGACAGCAACTTTGCGGACATGGCGAACATCGGCGGACGCGGCGCGGGCACCATCACCGCCGCCTGTTTTCTTTCACGCTATACCAAAGCGTACCCCTGGGCGCATCTCGACATTGCGGGCGTCGCATGGCTCGGCGGCAAAGAGAAGGGGGCCACTGGTCGCCCCGTACCCTTGTTGACAGAGTTTCTGCTGCGACGGTGCAGAGTAAGTATGTAGCAGACTAGCCTGAAATTCTCACCAGCCTATGACGCAAGTCGATTTCTATGTCCTGACACCGCACACCGGTGGCGACCGTTACCAGCTCGCCTGCCGAATCGCGGAGAAGGCCCGGCAGGCTGGCCGCCGTGTCCTGATCCATACGCCGATCGAGGCCGAAGCGAAACATATGGACGGTCTGCTGTGGACCTTGTGGGAGCAGAGTTTTGTACCGCACGGTCTACTCGGCCAGGCTGAACCCCAGGTCAATCCGATCCTGATCGGGGATGGCGCCCGCGACATGGAACAGCATCAAGTGTTGATCAATCTGGCAGCCGAGGTGCCGATGTTCTTCAGTCGCTTCGAGCGGCTGATCGAATGCGTCGATCACGATAGCGCGGTGAAGTCAGCCAGCCGCGAACGCTTTCGCTTCTATCGCGATCATGGCTACCCGCTCAATTCGCACAACATCAGCTGAGTCTGCATCTGTCACCGGCCGGTGAAATTTCCAGGTTAGGTCTCCGCCGCTTCCGATACCGCCTTCATGCTCAGACGGATGCGACCTTGCTTGTCGACCTCCAGTACCTTGACCCTGACACGATCGCCTTCCGACAGTTTGTCACTCACCTTCTCGACCCGCTCATCTGAGATCTGACTGATATGTACCAAACCGTCCTTGCCCGGCAGGATGGTGACAAAGGCGCCGAAATCCATCAGGCGCGCAACGCGGCCCTCGTAGATCGTGCCAACTTCCACATCGGCGGTGATCAGTTCCACACGCTTGCGCGCTTCGTCACCGGCGTTCTTGTCGACGGAGAAGATCTTGACCGTACCGTCATCGCTGATGTCGACGGTAGCGCCGGTTTCTTCGGTAATGGAGCGGATGGTCGTCCCGCCCTTGCCGATCACATCACGAATCTTGTCTGGATTGATCTTGAAGGTGACGATGCGCGGTGCATGTTCAGACATCTGCGCACGCGGTGCATTAATCGCCTTATTCATTTCATCGAGGATATGCAGGCGACCTGCCTTGGCCTGCCCAAGGGCGACTTCCATGATCTCCCGGGTGATACCGTCGATCTTGATGTCCATCTGCAGCGCATTGATGCCATTGACGGTCCCCGCGACTTTGAAATCCATGTCACCGAGGTGGTCCTCGTCACCGAGGATATCGGTGAGAACGGCGAACTGATCGCCTTCTTTGATCAGCCCCATGGCAACGCCGGCGACCGGCGAATTCAGCGGCACACCGGCGTCCATCAACGACAGGCTGGTCCCGCAGACCGATGCCATTGAGGACGAACCGTTGGACTCGGTGATCTCCGAAACGACGCGGATCGAATACGGAAAATCCGCGATCGACGGCATACAGGCGAGGACACCGCGCTTTGCCAGCCGGCCATGGCCGATTTCGCGGCGTTTCGGGCTGCCGACGCGCCCCAGCTCACCGACGCAGAATGGCGGGAAGTTGTAGTGCAGCATAAACGCCTCTCTGCGTTCACCCTCCAACGCATCGACAATCTGAGAGTCGCGCTCGGTGCCCAGCGTGGTCACCACCATGGCCTGCGTCTCGCCGCGCGTGAACAGCGCCGAGCCGTGGGTACGCGGCAGGACTCCGGTGCGAATGTTGATCGGCCGCACAGTCTTGGTGTCGCGCCCGTCGATGCGCGGCTCTCCGGCAATAATACGACCGCGGACGATGCTCTTTTTCAGCTTTCCGATCGCGCCCATGACCTCATCGGCGTCGTGGGCGGGCGACTCACCCTCGCTGAGCTGTGACTTGGCCGCGGCGATGGCAGCGTCGATGGCCGCATAGCGCTCCATCTTGTCCGCAATCGTATAGGCGCTGCGCAGCGCCTCGCCGCAGACCGATTCGACGGCGGCGCTGAGGGCGTCGTTGGTCGCCGCCTCAGGCACTGCGACGATCGGCTTGTTGACCTCGGCCGCCAGGTCCTTGATGGCGTCGATCACTACCTGCATCTGCTCATGTCCAAAGAGTACGGCGCCCAGCATCACCTCTTCCGATAACTGGTCGGCCTCGGACTCAACCATCAATACCGCATTCTCGGTACCCGCAACGACCAGATCCAGATCGGTTTCGTCACTCAGCCCGGTCGGGCCGTTGAGGATGTATTTGCCGTTCTTGTAACCGACCCGGGCGGCGCCAATCGGTCCCTGAAACGGCGCACCTGAGATCGCCAACGCGGCCGAGGTGCCAATCAGTGCCGGGATCTCAGGGTCGACGCGCGGATTGAGCGACTTGACGGTACAGATCACCTGAGTCTCCGCAATGAAACTCTTCGGGAACAGGGGTCGAATCGGACGGTCGATCAGACGGCAGGTAAGAATCTCCTTTTCCGACGGGCGACCCTCACGGCGGAAGAACCCACCCGGTATCTTTCCTGCCGCATAGGTCTTCTCTTGATAATCGACCGTCAGAGGAAAGAAGTCTCGGCCACTATCGAGATTCTTGTCGTACACCACAGTGGCCAGCACAACTGTGTCTGCCATATTAACGAGCACGGCTGCGTCCGCCTGACGGGCGATCTCACCCGTCTCCAGCGTCACTGTGTGCTCGCCGAATTGAAATGTCTTTTGTATCGGGGTCACTTGAAACTCCTCAAACCTAGTGGTGTGTGATCGCTTAGCGGCGCAGTCCGAGCCGACCAATCAGCTCTCGGTAGCGTTCGACGTCCTTCGACCTGAGATAATCGAGAAGCTTGCGGCGCTGGTTGACCAGGCGCACCAGGCCCTGGCGGGAGTGGTGATCCTTCTTGTGGGTCTGGAAATGTGGCGTCAGCTCGGTGATTCGAGCGGTCAGCAAGGCCACTTGGACCTCGGTCGAACCCGTGTCTTTGGCATCTTTGCCGTATTCGCTGACGATGGCCTGTTTCTGCTCTGTACTCATTGTCATGACATTTCTCCTGTCATTTTGCCTTGGTGAGGCCCCCAACAATGAGTTCAGGCAGCCTCGGCACTGGAAAAACAGGGCCCGGTATTGGCCCTGCACGGAATTAAGGTCGCATATTCTGGCTTAATTTCACCAATCTGTCAGCCTCCGGTCATCAGGCGCTTCGGGGCGATACGTCCATCGTCCTGCACCTCACCGACCGCCAGGAACCGCTCGGCATGGTAAACCCGCACCCAGCCTTGCGTCGGCGCCTTCGGCACCAGCACCGCCTGACCCTGCTTGAGATAGAAGGCGGCATCCCCGCCGACCTGCACCTCTGGCCAATCACTCAGGGCCGTATCTATCGGCAGCAGCAGGACGTCGAGCGCCGCCTGACCCTCAGACGCGGCACGTTCGACCGCCTCCATGGTGTGCATGGGGAGGTGGTTGTAAGGCCCGACGCCGGTGCGCCGCAACGCGCTCACGTGCGCGCCGCAGCCCAGTGCCTCACCGATGTCTTCGGCGAGGGTACGGACATAAGTTCCCTTGGAGCAATGCACGTGCAACTCGAACTCCGGCAGATCGACCTCCCCCAACGTCAGATCATGGATCCTGACCCTGCGTAGCTCTCGCTCGACCTCAACGCCCTCACGCGCCAGCTCATACAGACGTTTGCCCTTGTGCTTGAGCGCGGAGTACATGGGCGGGAGCTGCTCGATGTCGCCAAGGAAGTCTGCGAGTACCTCCTCTATGCGCTGCTGCGTCACGCCCACCAGCGGGCGACTACGCAGGATATCGCCTTCCGCATCGCCGGTGGCGGTGGTCTCGCCCAGTTTCAATCGAAAGCGATAGAACTTGTCGGCATCCAGTAGAAAGGCTGAGAGCTTGGTGGCATCACCGAAGCAGATCGGCAGCATACCGTCCGCCAGGGGATCGAGGCTGCCCGTGTGTCCGGCCTTGCGCGCATCATACAAACGCTTCACGCGCTGCAGCGCTTGGTTGGAACTCAGCCCCAGCGGTTTATCTAGAAGCAGTATGCCGCTGACGGGGCGACCGCGGGCGCGTCCACGTCGCCCCATACTCAGTCACCCTGTCCCTGGTCTTTGGCGACCGCCTGGTCGATCAACGACGAGAGGCGTATCCCGGTCTCGATCGACTTGTCATAGACGAAGGCCAGCCGTGGTACGACCCGGAGCAGCATTTTTTCTGCCAGACGGCGGCGCAGAAATGCGGCAGCCTTGTTCAGGGCTGCCGCCGTAGCCTTGGACTTCGCCGAGTCCATCACGGTGAAATATACCTTCGCGTGGGATAGATCGCGCACCACGCGCACTTCCTGGATAGTGACCCCTGAAAGCCTCGGATCCCGGGCCTCGTCGCGCAGCAGCAAGGCGAGCTCACGATGTATCTCGGCGCCAACGCGCTCTTCACGCCCGAATTCGTGCATCAGCGCTCTCTATCCGGAACAATCAGAGCTCGCGCGCGATTTCCACGCGCTCGAAGACCTCAATCTGATCCCCCGGCTTGACGTCGTTGTAGTTTTTGACGCCGATGCCGCACTCGGTACCGGCCTTGACCTCGTTTACATCATCCTTGAAACGGCGCAGGGATTCGAGCTCGCCCTCGAACACGACGACGTTATCGCGCAGCACGCGGATCGGGCTTTGTCGCTTGACTGCGCCTTCGACGACCATGCAGCCGGCGATTGCACCAAGCTTCGAGGACCGAAATACGTCGCGAACCTCGGCCAAACCGATGATCTCCTCTTTGACAACCGGTGAAAGCAGGCCGGAGATCGCCTTTTTGACGTCGTCGATGACCTCGTAAATGATGCTGTAGTAACGCAGATCGAGGCCATGCTCTTCCACCACGCGTCGCGCGGTGGCATCAGCGCGTACGTTGAAGCCGATCAGTATGGCATTTGAGGTGACCGCCAGGTTGGCATCCGACTCGGTGATTCCACCGACCCCGGAAGCGACGATCCGCACTTTGGCCTCGTCGGTTTCGATCTTCAGCAGCGATTCGCGCAAGGCCTCCACGGAGCCCTGAACATCGGCCTTCACGATGAGATTGACGTAAGCGATCTCGCCCTCCGCCATCTGCGTAAACAGCTGATCGAGCTTGGCGGCCTTCTGCTCAGCGAGGCGTGAATCACGATGGCGAACGCGACGCAGCTCGGCGACTTCGCGGGCCTTCTTCTCATCGGGAAGAGCGACCAGATCATCACCGGCGGACGGCGTGCCCGACAGGCCCAGCACCTGCACCGGGATAGACGGCCCCGCCTGTTCCACTGACTTACCGTCTTCGTCAAACATCGCACGCACGCGCCCAAACTCGGCGCCCGAGACGACGGCATCACCGCGTTTCAGCGTGCCGGACTGGACCAGTACGGTAGCTACCGGCCCACGCCCTTTGTCGAGACTGGATTCGACAATGATGCCACGTGCGAGCCCGTCATGGACGGCTCTTAGTTCCAGCACCTCTGACTGCAGCAGCACGGCCTCGAGAAGCTGATCAATACCGTCGCCAGTCTTGGCAGAGACCTTAATAAATTGCACGTCGCCGCCCCACTCCTCTGGCACGACCTCTTCCGCGACGAGTTCCTGCATCACACGGTCAGGATTTGCCTCCGGCTTGTCCATCTTGTTCACGGCGACGACGAGGGGAACGTGCGCCGCCCGTGCATGCTGAACCGCCTCTTTGGTCTGTGGCATCACACCGTCGTCTGCAGCCACAACCAGGATGACAATATCGGTTGCCTGAGCACCGCGCGCGCGCATCGCTGAAAATGCGGCGTGGCCCGGCGTATCCAGGAACGAGATCATCCCGCGGCTAGTCTCGACGTGATAGGCACCGATGTGCTGGGTGATACCACCAGCCTCGCCAGCGGCGACTCGGGTAGTGCGAATGTGGTCGAGCAGCGAGGTCTTACCGTGGTCGACGTGGCCCATGATGGTCACCACCGGCGCGCGGGGCGACAGCTCCCCTTTTTGTTCACCTTCCGCGGCCGTCAGAATCTCCTCTTCGACGTCCTCCAGCTTCTCCGCGACGGCGCTGTGCCCCATCTCCTCGACCAGCAGTATCGCCGTTTCCTGGTCGAGAACCTGATTGATGGTCACCATCATGCCCATCTTCATCAGGGACTTGATGACCTCGCCTGCCTTGACAGACATGCGCTGCGCAAGCTCGCCCACCGAGATGCTCTCGGGAACGGGAACGTCCTTGATCACTGGCGCTGTCGGACGCTGAAATCCGTGCTGGGAATCTGCACTTGTTGCTGCCACGCGTGCGGCCTTGCGTCCGGCCTTGCCGCTGCGCTGGCCGCGCTTGCCGGATGCCACATGCAGCTCACGGCGCCCCGGTCGGCCGCGCTCAGCGGGGCCCGAGTCACGCTCACGCTTGCCCTTCTTGGAGGGTTTGTCGGCGGCCTTGCGCTGCTCGGCCTCTTGCAACGCGCGACGCTGCAGTTCGGCCTCGGCGCGCGCCTGTTCCGCCGCCTGGCGACGCAACTCTTCTTCCGCAGCGACCTTGGTTTCCTCCGACTGGCGGCGTTCGGCCTCCTCGGCCTCACGTCGCGCCTCCTCGGCGCGGCGTCGGGCTTCCGTCTCTTCCTCCACCTGGCGACGCTGCTCTGCCTGTTCGGCCAGGGCGACCTTGGCTTCTTCTGCCTGGCGCAGCAGCTCCTCTTGGCTGGATTCATCTTCAGTCTTGGGTTTTGTGACCGCGCGCTTGCGACGCACCTCGACACTGACGGTCTTACCGGTGCGTGCGGCAGCGCTGCGCGCTGTCACCCGACCGCTGACCGGCTGGTGCAGCTCCGTTGTGGTCTTACGTTTGAGCGCGACCTTGCGCGCCCCGCTGCCGCCTGCCGCCTCGCGTTTGCCGTGGCTTCGCCGCAGATGATTGAGCAAGTCCATTTTTTCCTGCTCGGTGATGATGTCTTCGGCTCCCTGCTTCGACACCCCCGCATCACTCAGCTGTTTAAGCAGCCGATCGACTGGGATGCCAACGTCAGTGGCGAGTTGGCTGACCGTGACTTCACTCATATTCGATCCCCTTTACTCGGCACTCTCTGCGAACCAAGGCGCACGCGCCGTCATGATCAACACACCGGCGCGCTCCTCATCCATCCCCTCGATCTCGAGCAGCTCGTCAACTGACTGCTCCGCCAGGTCCTCCATGCTGACCACACCGCGCGAGGCGAGCTGATAAGCCAGTTTGCGATCCATCCCTTCCATCGTCAGCAGATCTTCGGCGGGCTCCACGTCGCCCAGCACCTCTTCCTTGGCTATCGCACGCGTCAGCAGGGCATCCTTGGCCCGGTTGCGCAATTCATCGATGATCTCCCGATCGAACTCCTCGATCGCCGCCATCTCGGCGTCATCGACGTAGGCAATCTCATCGATGCTGGTGAAACCTTCCTGAACCAGTATCGCGGCTACTTCCTCGTCGACATCCAACTGCGCCATAAACTGCTGAATATGGTCCTGAGCCTCGGCCTCGCTTTTCTCGGCCGCCTGTTCCTCACTCATTACGTTGAGTTCCCAGCCGGTCAACTGACTGGCCAGGCGGACATTCTGCCCGCCGCGACCGATCGCTTGAGACAGGTTTTCATCCTTCACAGCAACGTCCATGCTGTGCGCATCTTCGTCCACGACGATCGAGGTGACATCCGCCGGCGACATCGCATTGATCACAAACTGCGCCGGGTTGTCGTTCCACAGAATGATGTCGACACGCTCGCCGCCAAGCTCATTCGAAACCGCCTGCACACGGGAACCGCGCATTCCTACACAGGCGCCCACGGGATCGATACGGGGGTCGTTGGTGCGCACCGCAATCTTCGCCCGAAGCCCAGGGTCACGTGCGGCACCGATAATATCGATCAGCCCCTCGCCAACCTCGGGCACCTCCAGGTTGAACAGCTGGATCAACAGCTCTGGGCAAGTCCTCGATACGAACAACTGCGGGCCGCGCTGCTCGGAGCGCACGTCGTAGAGATAGCCGCGCAGGCGATCACCGGCGCGCACTGCCTCTTTCGGGATAACCTCGCTCTTGGGTACCAGCGCCTCGGCGTTGTTGCCCAGATCGAGAACGATCGACCCACGATCAGCGCGTTTCACTATCCCAGTGATGAGTTCGCCAACCCGATCCTGATAGGCCTCCACCACTTTTGCGCGCTCGGCCTCGCGGACTTTTTGAACGATGACCTGCTTGGCTGTCTGCGCGGCGATGCGCCCGAAGGCAATCGAGTCGATTTCATCTTCGACATAGTCGCCCGGTTGCAGATTCGGATCTTCTGAACGCGCGGCAGACAGCGTAATCTCGGTAATCGGGTTCTCCAGGACCGGCGTCTCGGCATCGTCCATTATCAGCCAGCGCCGGAAGGTCTCGTAGTCTCCCGTCATGCGATCGATTGCGACCCGCACCTCGATCTCGCCGCCGTTCTTCTTCCGCGTTGCCGATGCCAGGGCTGCCTCTATCGCCTCGAAAATAATCTCTTTTTCGACGCCCTTCTCATTGGATACCGCATCCACAACGAGCAAGATCTCTTTGTTCATCGCTCCGCCTTCCACCTAAAACTGATGTACCAACCGCGCTGAGGAGATCTGTGCAATCGGCAATCGCACCGGTTCCTCCTCAATCTCAAGCACCACGACTTCATCATCCACTTCGAGAATGGTCCCTTTGTAGTTGCTTCTGCCATTCACTGCAGCATGCAACTTGATCCGCGCCACTTCGCCGACAAAACGCTCGAAATGCGCCTTTTCGAACAACGGCCGATCGAGTCCGGGGGATGACACCTCCAGCACATACCCGCCGCGAATCGGGTCTTCCACATCCAGCACGCCGCTCACCTGGTGGCTGACCTTTTCGCAGTCAGCCAGACCGATACCGTCCTCGCGGTCGATATAGATCCTCAGCAGGTGACCCGCCGTCGGTCGCGATAGATACTCCACGCCAACCAACTCGTAACCGAGCGCGTCGACTGCGCTCTGGACCAAGGCCGTCAACTGGGGTGGTGCCTTGCGCATATTCCCAAAAACAAAAAATGGGCCAGCGGCCCATTCCTGAATCCCTCGCACCCGAATCCGGTGCTCTACGATATGAAAAAACCCCATCGCTGGGGTTTTCCAGGATGCGGCCCCTGGAGAACCGCGACTGTGCCAGGGGTCATCGCCCTTTCAACAGCGGCCCGAATTCTAACAGAGTTGGCGATGTCGTCAAATGCCGAAACCCCTCGGGTCGGCCGGCGACGGGGCCTCAATGAGGCCGACGCGCCAGCGGCGCCTGGCCCGCGGGCGGCAGAGCCTGTTTGGCCAGTTGGACGAGGCGTCGCGCCTCGGCGAACTCACTGTCTCGCATCTCCGCAGCAACATGAAACCTCAGCTTCTCGGCGTCGGTATCCCCCTGCTCGAATGCTCGAGTCAACCAGTAATAGGCCTGCACCAGGTCGAGCTCCACCCCGCGGCCCTCCGCATAGACCAACCCGGCCGCGTACTGGGCGTCCATGTCTCCCGATTCGGCCTCGGCAATCAGGCGCGCCGCGGCCTCCGGGTCATTGCGCAGCAGATTCAGCCCGCGCAGATCAGCCACGGGTAAGGATGTCCGCTATTGACGGCCGCCCATGGCATCAGTCGAACCGCAACATCTGGTCCATCTGCGGACCCAGTTCTTTGGTCATGGTCAGCACATCGCCTCCGTACATCTCCCCCATCGCCTTGAGATTCATCATCGAGATATAGGTCTTGCCGTCCGATTTCTGGTACACGGCGATAGTGCAGGGCATCATCGCCGTCAGCTGCTTGTACTCGTCCTTGAGCAGCAATTTCGCCGCCGCCTTCGGCTCGCACATCTTGATTACTCGATTCGGCCCGATGTCGGTCCCGGTGACTTTTTTAAGGTTGCGTTGGAAGTCGACCTTCCACTTGCCGGGCACCTTCCAGCCCAGTGCTTTGGCGTTTTTTTCCAGGCGCTCCAGCGTCTCCTCGAAGCCCAAAGGACTGGCGACTTCGACCAGCATCTCGAACTTGCCCGGTGCCGCCTGTGGGTCGGCGATCGTCGCGCCGCCCCAGATCATTGCTGCGCATCCGGCCAGCACCCCGACCAGCAGACGATTGATCTCTCTGTTCATAGCCACGCCTCAAACTAACCAATTTTGATATCCCGGAGCCTTTGCCCGCTCCCGGGAGCCTTCGCAACGTCGGCAGATTCCCGCGAGCGCCCGAATTGTGTCAGTTTTCTGCGGTGAGCTCCATGCCGCCAGCCCCGGGTAGGCCTGTCCTGGATCGGCCGCGCCCGCGAACGTTGAATGGGCCACACGGCGGCGGTCAACTCTTATACTACCAGGGCTCAGCCAGGAGACGGCACCCTGAGCCCGGTAGCGATGAATTTCTCGGAGCGCGCCCATCTTTGACGCATTCACCCGCCCTCGACCCCGCCGCCGAGCCGACGAAAGCCAGCGCGGCGGTGCAAAAAGCAACCAATGCAGACGACAACGGCTGTTTTCACTGTGGGCTGCCGCTGGACAAGCATTTTCATGAGAAGACACGCGTGCTCGGCCGCGAGCGGGCCTTCTGCTGCAATGGCTGCCTCGCTGTCGCACGCAGCATCGTCGACGCCGGACTCGAGGAATACTATGAGCACCGGCGCGAAAAGGCGATCACCGCCGATGTAGTCCCCGAACTCGTTCGTAAGCTGGCTTTTTACGACCATCCCGATGTGCAAAAGTCGTTCGTGCGCGACAGGGCCGCGACGCGTGAGGCCTCGCTGCTGCTGGAGAACATCCGTTGTGCCGCCTGCCTGTGGCTGAATGAGCGGGTGCTGCGCGGCCTCGACGGCGTTCTGGACGTCGACCTCGACTACACCAGCCATCACGCCCGCGTGCGCTGGGACCCCAAGCGCATCAAGCTCAGCGAGATCCTGGAGAGCATCCTCAATATCGGCTATGTCGCCCATCCCTACGACACCACGCGTCGCGAGGAGCTCAACGCACTGCAGCGAAAACGCAGCACCGAACGGTTGATCTTTGCCGGCATCATCGGCATGACGGTGATGAACTTCGCGATCGCCGGCTACGTCATGGGCTACAGCGACGAGACCGGCGAACTGGCCCTGTGGGTGCGCATCGGCCGCTGGACCAGCCTCTTCGCGACCACCGCGCTGCTCGCCTATCCGGGCCAGGAGTTTTTCATCGGGGCCTGGCGCGACCTCCGAAATCGCCGCCTCGGCATGGACGTGCCGATCGTGCTGGGCCTGAGCGTTGCATACCTCGGCAGCCTGCACACCACGCTGATGCAGTCCGGCGAGGTCTATTACGACTCCATCGCGATGTTCATCTTTCTGGTCCTGCTCGCCAGGCGCATCGAACTGCGTGGTCGAGTTCGCGCGGCCGACGCACTTGACCGGGTGGGCAGAATCCTGCCAAGACTGGCGACGCGCCTGGCGCCTGACGGGGAACAGGAGGTCCTGGTCTCGGATCTCCGGCCGGGTGACCGGGTGCGCGTAAGGCCGGGCGAGATCGTGCCGACCGACGGCCGCCTGGCCGAAGGCCGCAGCAGCTTCGATGAATCCCTGTTGACCGGCGAGCCGCTGCCGGTTTCGCGCGCCCGGGGCGACGCGGTCATCGCTGGCACGTGCAACGTCGACCAATCGGTCGTGATCGAAATCGCGAAAGAGAGCGCGGATTCCACCGTCGCGGAGATCCACCGACTGTTGGCACGCGGAATCCGCGACGCGCCGCGCTATGCGGTGCTGGCACAGCGTGCGGCGACCTGGTTTGTCGCGGTGGTCCTGGTGATCGCGGCGGTCACCGCCGGCGCCTGGTTGTGGATCGATCCCTCAGCGGCCCTGCCCAACACCGTCGCGGTATTGATCGTCACCTGCCCCTGCGCGCTGGCCCTAGCCACGCCGGTGGCGGCGGCTGTCGGGGTTGGTCGCTTCGCCGACAACGGACTGCTGACGGTGCGCAGCGACGCCATCGAGGTCCTCGCACAGTGCGATACCTTTGCGTTCGACAAGACCGGCACGCTGACTGCCGGCGAGCTGGCGATCGAGGAGATCGCGGTCTTTGGGGGCCTGGAGACCGACCGGGCGCGGGCGATCGCCGCATCTCTCGAGGCACATTCCGAGCACCCGGTCGGCAAGGCCTTACGCGAGGCCTGGTCTGGCGATGTCGCCGACATCGAGGGCCCGTACAACGACGTCGGCCTGGGCATCTCCGGTAGGCTGGATGACTGCGAATGGCGGATCGGGAAACCGACATTCGCCCTGTCGACAGAGGTAGCAGGGGGCCTCCGGGATCGCATCGCCGCCCTGCTGGCGCGCGGCCAAATGGTCGTCGCCCTGGGCGACGACCAAGGCAGGGGCGCACTGTTTGCGCTCAGCGATCGAATCCGTCCTGGTGCCCGGGAACTCCTGCGGTCTTTACGTGCGCACGGGGTCTCGCACATCGCGCTCTTGAGCGGCGACAGCCAGGTCAGCGTCGACCAATTCGCCAATGGTCTGGACTTCGACCAAGTGCGCGGCGACCTGACGCCTGCCGACAAACTGACCTGGATCCGCGATCGTCAGGCGACCGGCGCGCGGATCGCCATGTTGGGCGACGGCATCAACGACGCACCGACGCTCGCTGGCGCCGATGTCTCGATTTCATTCGCACACGCCACGGAACTGGCACAGGTCAACAGTGGGCTGCTCGTACTCGGGGGCGAACTCGGCGTGATCGCCGAGATGCGCCAACTGGCCAAGAAGATACGGCGCATCATTCGCCAGAACCTCGTCTGGGCGGCCAGCTACAACCTGCTCACCGTTCCAGCCGCGGCGCTGGGATGGATCGCCCCCTGGGGCGCCGCAATCGGCATGTCACTGAGTTCACTGCTTGTCGTGCTGAACGCCCTGCGCCTGCGGAGCATAAAAGGCCAGCACGCCGGCATGAACCGTGCAAATCGTGAGCAATAAGTGCGGCCTGCTGGGCTGGAGTTTCGTCGACGATCCTCAATCCAGCGATTACCTAACCTTCACCGACAAGCAGGCCGCAAGTGCCTGGGTGCGCCAAAAGAGCCGCCGCAACGCCGACCCATCACGGCGGTGGAAAATCGTCGCTGACTGCGACACCTGATCTGACATTTCTCGCCAGCCGCCGAGATTGGCGAGAAATTCTGCGATCTGTCCTCGTCACGTTTACCTCGTGACCAACAAAGCGACGTTAACCCACGTTAAATTTGTTCATAACCAATCACTTATAATCAAATAACCCTTTTAAAAGCCAGCTAGCCGGTTTATGGTTCTCCTCGCGCCTGGCCGAGACTGCCGCAAGAACAACAAGTCCTCGGCGGTATCCCAAACTCGGTGCAGGCCCACGCACGCGATTTCAGTCATATCGACTTCGACGACGACCGCGACGTCGTCGGCCGATCTCGCTGCGATAACCACTAAATAATTGTCGACATTCGGAGAGCCTGATCATGACGGAACTGTCGGAAGACGAACAACGGCGCATCCTCGAGGCACCCCCCAAGGGAACTTGGGCGGTGATCCTCGTCATTGGCATCGCCATGCTGCTGAGCTGGCTGTATTTCTTCTTCGGTCTCTTCATGTCGCACGGACCGGTCTCCTAGCGAGAGGTTTCAACCAGAGATGCATATTGATCCGCTGGAAAAGAAATGGATGTACGTCGTGGGCTTGATCACCGTGGTGATGGTCGGCTCGATGACCTATGCCGCCATCACCATGAACATGCACCCACCCAGCAACGTCGAGACCATCGACCCCAAGACGCTGCACCTGTCGGGCGAGTTCACTGAGGACAATCTCGGCGCGACGACGAACGAAGACGGCTCCATCACGGTGCGCATGATCGCGGCACGCTACTCCTTCTACCCGCAGATGGTCGAGGTGCCCGTCGACACACCGGTGACCTTCCGCATCACCAGCCCCGACATCGTGCATGGCGTTCACGTCCCGTTTACCAACATGAGCACCATGGTGATCCCCGGCTACATCTCCGAAGTGACTACTGCGTTCCCGCGTGAGGGAGAGTCCCAGTTTCTGTGTAATGAGTACTGCGGCCTGGGCCACGACTACATGTGGTCGAAACTCAAGGTCGGCCCGAAGGGCTGATCGCGGCTGACACTGCGCATTGGGGAAGACAGAGGTGTACGACAAATCCAAATCCGTGGCGATAGCAAACCTGTGGGTCGCATTCGCCGCATTTTTCGTGGCCATTATCCTCGGCCTGTACCAGGTCGCCAACCGTAGCGGCCTGTTCCCGGAGATCGAATCGCACGAAAGGTACTTCGCGTCCGTATCGACCCACGGTGTGTTGCTGGGCTTCGTGCTGACGACCTTTTTCATCATGGGCTTCGGCTATTACACGGCCAGCACGACGCTCAAACGCCAACTGTGGAGCTCCAACCTTGCTTGGGCGGCGTTCCTGGTCGCGCTGAGCGGCACGGTAATGGCGGCAATCCCGCTGCTCACGGGCCATGCCTCGGTGCTCTACACCTTTTATCCGCCGCTCAAGGCCCACCCGGCCTTCTACATCGGCGCCACCCTGCTGGTCGTCGGCTCGTGGATCTGGTGTCTGGAGATGATCATGTCCACGGTGTCGTGGAAGCGTGACAACCCCGGGCAGGTGGTCCCGCTGGCGATGTACGGCACTACGGCTAACGCCATCATGTGGCTCTGGACCAGTGCCGGCGTTGCGATCGAGATGTTGTTCCAGCTGATCCCGTGGTCGCTCGGCCTGATGAGCACCGTCGACCCGGGTCTGGCGCGCACGCTGTTCTCCTGGACGCTGCACGCCATCGTATATTTCTGGCTGTTCCCGGCCTATATCGCGATGTATACCATCCTGCCGAAGGTCGCCGGCGGGCGTCTGTTCAGCGACGAAATGGCCCGCATTGCGTTCATCATGCTGCTGGTGATCAGCGTGCCGATCGGTTTCCATCACCTGTACATGGATCCGCAACAGTCCGCCGGTTTCAAATTCCTGCACATGCTCGGGACGTTCGGTGTGGCCATCCCGACGCTGTTAACGGGCTTTACCGTGCTCGCCTCCCTCGAGGGGGCGGGACGTCTGCGCGGCGGCAAGGGTCTGTTCGGCTGGATCGGCGCGCTGGATTGGAAGCAGCCGATGGTCGTTGCCGGCATGCTGGCGCTGTTCATGCTGATCGCGGGTGGATTTGGGGGGATGGTCAACGCCAGTTACCAGATGAACACCCTGGTACACAACACCCAGTGGGTCACCGGCCACTTCCATCTGATCTTCGGCGGCACCACGGTCATTATGTATCTGGCGACCGCCTATTTCCTGTGGCCCAAGCTGACCGGTCGACAGCTGGCCTCGCGCGGCATGGCCGTCATGCAGCTTTGGCTGTGGACCATCGGCATGCTGGTCCTGACACTGCCGTGGCATGCGCTCGGCCTGCTGGGACAGCCGCGCCGGATCTCCTCGACACCCTATGACTCTCCCTTGGTGGAACAATGGGATCCGCACGAAGTGGCGATGATAGTAGGTGGTGTCATCCTGCTTTTCTCGGCCTTGCTGTTCGTTCTCAACCTGCTGCTATCGCATATGTCCAAGAAGGCCGAGAATGAGAGCGATGACGACTGGGCAGTGGCGGTGTATCCGCCGATGCACGTGCCCAAACCGATGAACAGCTTTGCGCTATGGAACGGCATCATAGCCGTATGGATGGTGGTGGCCTACGGCATCCCGATTGTCCAACTACTGATTCTGGATGCACCCGGTTCGTTGGCATGGGGGTATTAATGACGATGAAACAGCACATAGCGATTCTGTTGACCTCCTGTCTGCTGCCGGTCGGCCTGATACAGGCGGCGCCGTCCTCGAATGTGGCCTGGACGGTCGAGACCCACAGGATGGTCAAGAATGGCGACCCGGCGATCGGTGCAAAGATCGAGACCGTGGAAACGGAAGACGTCAACGCCTGTACCGACTGCCACGGAAAAGGCGGCGCCGAACCCGATCGCGACAAACACCCGACGCTGGCAGGACAGGTTGCCGCCTATACCTATAAACAGTTGCGCGACTACAAGGATGGCTCGCGCAAAAACCGCCTCATGAGCGAGGCGGTGGAGCGCCTGACCGACGAGCAGCTGGCCGCCTTGGCGGCCTGGTATGCGGAGCAGCCGCTCGCAAAGGTCGAGGTGGATGAAGAGGACACCGTCAGCGAAACTACCGTCGAGCTGGTGTTCCGCGGCGACAAGACCCGGATGATCCAGCCCTGCGCTTCCTGTCACGGCCCGCGGGGCGAAGGTGCCATCATCGATGTACCGGCGATCGCGGGTCAAAACGTCAAGTATTTCGTCAATACCATGAAGGACTACGCCAAGGAGAAACGCGCCAACGACATCTATTCCCGCATGCGCATCATTGCCAAGGCATTGACGCGCGATGAAATCAACGAGCTGGCGGTATACTACGCCAGACTCGGAAGCGGCCAGGATGGCGGAGGCCTAAAACAGGCCAGCGCGGAATGAATCGCGAACAACAAAACCGACCCGGCGGTTTGCCGGGACATATAAACGCCCTTCCACTCAGAGAGAAATCAGGAGAAACTATGAGCTGCAACAAGAAGGCGCTTGCCGCGCTGATCGGCTCGATCTTTGTCGTATCCGCCACGCAGGCCATGGCTGGCGCAAGCGCCAAGGCCATGGCCGACACCTGTGCCGGCTGCCATGGCACCAACGGCCAGAGCGTAGGCCCCGCAACACCCAACCTCGCAGGGATGTCCGAGGGCTATTTCATTGAGTCTATGCAGGGCTTCAAGGCACTGCCCAAAGGCGCTACACACGCAGAAGATGCGCGCCCGGCGACCATCATGAACCGCATCGCCAAGGGCTACAGCGACGAACAAATCGAGGCGATGGGTGCCTATTTCGCGAGCCTCCCGGTGTACAAGGCCAAGGTGCCGCACGACCCTGCCAAGGCCAAAACGGGTGCTGAGATCTATGACAAAGGCTGCGCCAAATGTCACGACGAAGGTGGCGCCCTGCCTGACGACGACGCCGGCATCCTGGCAGGCCAGTGGCTGCCCTGGATGGAGTTCTCGATGGCCGACTTCAAGAGCGGTCATCGCGAGATGCCGAAGAGCATGAAGAAGCAGGTCAATAAGCTCAGCGACGCCGAGCTCGCGGCCGTGCTGCACTACTTCGCCAGCCAGCAGTAATCGGGGGAATATGACAATGGCAAATTTCACACGTAGAAAATTCATCCAGGTCGCCGGCGGCGCAGCGGCGGCCAGTTCGCTGGGTTTCCCGGCCATCGTCGGCGCGGCCAGTAAAAAGGTGGTGATCGTCGGTGGTGGCACCGCTGGCGCGACAGCGGCCAAGTACATCCGCATGGCGGATTCCTCGGTCGACGTGACCATCGTCGAGCCGAACGAGCATTACTACACCTGTTACATGAGTAACGAGGTCCTCTCGGGGCACCGTACCATCGACTCGATCCGAGTGAGCTATGACGGCCTCAAGGGTCACGGGGTCAAGGTCGTACACGACACCGTGGTCGATATCGACGCGGCCGGCAAGATGGTCAAGACTGCCGGCGGCCAGACCTTGGCCTACGACCGCTGCATCGTCGCACCGGGCATATCTCTCAAAGACAACATCGAAGGCTATGACGACGCGGCCATGGAGGCCATGCCGCATGCCTGGAAGGCCGGTGAGCAGACCGTACTGCTGCGCAAGCAGCTCGAGGCCATGCCTGACGGTGGCGTAGTCCTGATCGCTGCGCCGCCGAATCCGTTCCGCTGCCCGCCCGGGCCGTACGAGCGCGCCTGCCAGATTGCAATGTATCTGCAGGCCAAGAAGCCCAAGTCCAAGGTTATGATCGTCGACGCCAAGGACAAGTTCTCCAAGAAGGGGCTGTTCACCCAGGCATTCGACAAATACTTCAAAGGCACGATCGAATGGGTACCGGGCAAGGACACCGGTGGCGGCGTGGTGCGCGTCGATGCGGCAAGCGGCACCCTGTATACCGGCGACGGCAAGGAGCACAAGGCGGACGTGGCCAACGTCATCCCGGCGCAGCAGGCCGGGGCGATCGCCATCAAGGCCGGTCTGACCAACGACTCCGGTTGGTGCCCGATCGACGGGCGTTCGTTCGAGTCGACCATCCACAAGGGCGTGCATGTGATCGGCGATGCGTCCATCTCCAAACCGTTGCCGAAGTCGGGCTATGCCGCGAATTCCGAAGGCAAGGTGGCCGCAGCGGCGGTAGTGGCGATGTTGAAGGGCGAAGAACCGGGTGATCCTGCGCTGGTCAACACCTGCTACTCCATTGTTGGCCCGAACGACGCGATCTCTGTGGCCATGGTCTATGACCTCAAGGAAGGCAAGTTGAGTAAGGTAGAGGGCTCCGGTGGCCTGACACCGACGGACAGCCCGCCGGAGATGCGCGCTCGCGATGTGCAATATGCCTACAGCTGGTATGACAACATCGTGCACGACAGCTTCGGCTGATCACCACCCCAACACAACGCTTCCAGGGCCCTGCGGGGCCCTTTTTTGTGACATGCGGGAAAGGGAGCCTGCACGTTCGATGCAGTGCGATGCGGTTGGCTTATCGAACCGGGTGCCGGTTAGCGCACCTTGACCTGCAGCGTCTCCTCGCCGTCTTCATCCGTGAGATGCACCGCGCAGGCGATACAGGGATCGAAACTGTGGATGGTGCGCAAGATCTCCACCGGCTGCTGCGGATCGTGGAGCTCGTGGTTGTCCTGCAGGGCCGCCTCGTAGGCGCCCGGCTGGTTCTGCGGATCACGCGGGCCGGCATTCCAGGTCGACGGTACCACTGCCTGGTAGTTGTCGATCTTCCGATCCTTGATCACGATGTAGTGTGCCAGGCCGCCACGCGGCGCCTCCATGAAGCCGACACCCTTGGCCTCCTTCGGCCAGGTCGAGGGATCCCACAGCTTCTCGTTGAAGGTACGGGTGTTGCCGGCCTTGATGTTGGCGTTAAGGCTATCCATCCAGGTCTGCATCTTGTCCGCAATAAGCTTGGTCTCGAGCGTGCGCGCAGCGGTTCGGCCCAGGGTCGAGAACAGGGCGCGCTTGTCGGCACCCAGAGCGCTCAGGGTAGAATCGACCAGGCTTCGGGTCGCCTCGTCGCCCTTGGCATACAGGACCAGCACACGCGCCAGCGGTCCCACCTCCATCGCCCTGCCCTTCCAGCGCGGCGATTTGAGCCAGGAATAGCCGTCCTCGACGTTGAGCTGTTTATAGGGTGCATCCGGCCCGCCGCGGCCCTTGTAATTTAACGTGGTCTCCCCCTGCCAGGGATGCAGCCCCGCGTCCTTGCCCCCTTCGTAGTCGTACCAGCTGTGGGCCACAAACTCCTGCACGTCGGCCTCTGCGCGCAAGTCGACCTCCTGCACCTCATCGAGGTTGCGATCGACGATCGCGCCCGGCGGTATCCACCAGCTCGCCGGATCGCGCAGGTTGCTGCCCGGCTCGGCCGAGGGAAAATCGCCGTACACCAGGAAGTTGCCAAGCCCCTCGCCGCGGCCGAACCAGTCCTTGTAGAAACCGGCAACGGCCAGCGTATCGGGCACGTAGACCTGATCGACGAAGTTACGCATCTTGTCGATGATCGATTGCACCAGCGCGAGCTTCTTGGCATTGATGGCGGAGTCCGACTCGAGATCGATCGGGCTTGGCGTACCGCCGACCAGGAACATCGGGTGCGGGTTCTTGCCGCCGAATATCGCATGCAGCTTGACCACGTCACGCTGCCACTCCAGGGCCTCCAGATAGTGGGATACCGCCATTAGGTTGGCCTCGGGCGGCAGCTTATAGGCCGGATGACCCCAGTAGGCCTTGGCAAAGATACCGAGCTGCCCCGCCTCGACAAAGGTCTTGAGCCGCTTCTGCGTATCTGCAAAGTAGCCGGGCGACGACTTCGACCAGCCGGAAAGACTCTGCGCCAGCTCGGATGTCGCCTTCGGGTCCGCGCTCAAGGCCGAGACCACGTCGACCCAGTCCAGTGCGTGCAGGTGATAGAAGTGCATCACATGGTCATGCACATACTGCGAGGCGATCATCAGGTTGCGGATCAGCTGGGCATTGGCGGGGATGTCGTAATCGAGCGCATCCTCTACCGCGCGCACCGAGGCGATGCCGTGCACCAGCGTGCACACGCCGCAGATACGCTGGGCAAATGCCCAGGCGTCACGCGGATCTCGCCCCTGCAGGATCAGCTCGATACCCCGGACCATGGTCCCCGAGGAATAGGCGGACTCGATCTGCTTGCCGTTCATCTGCGCCTCGATGCGCAAATGCCCCTCGATACGGGTGATGGGATCGACGACGACGCGTTCACTCATGGTTGTTCATTCCTTCAACGATAGGGTCCGCACGGGACAGGTCCCGCCTCCGCGCCACAGGCGGCTAAGCCCCCCGTGATGACCATCAATCGGCCAGATTCGCACCCACCAGCGCGACCAGGCTCTCGATCGGTTTTTCCCAGTGTGTATCCGCGGCACCGGCCATGAAATTGATGCGACAGCTCGCGCAGGACGTGACGACCCTATCGGCCCCGGCGTCCTCGAACTGCCCGCGCTTCAACTCCCAGACCTTGGCGCGCAGGGGTGCCGCACGGCGGATCAGAAAGTTCCCCGCTCCGCCCCCGCAGCAGTAGCTCTGCGCCCGGTTGGGACTGACCTCGGACAGATCCACGCCGAGTGCCTGCAGGGCCTCGCGCGGTTCATCGAACACGCCGCCCACCCGTCCGAGCTTACAGGGGTCATGGTAGGTGACCTTTCCGGCAGCCGGGATCTTGTTGACCTTAAGATTACCCGCCTTGATCTCGCGCCCGATGAACTCTGAGATCGCTACTACCTCGAACGGCAGCGGTTTCCCATAGGCGGCCGCACCATCCCAACGCAGCGCGGGATAGGAATGACCGCACTCGGGAATAATCACGGTCTTGGCGCCAACGGCGATCGCCGCCTCGATCACGCGCATCGCAGCGGCCCTGTGGTATCCGCTGTAACCGGCCATGTAGCCGAAATTCGCCGCCTCATAGCCGCAGGTGCTCACGGTCCATGAGCACCCCAGCTTGTTCATGATCTTGGCAGTCCCCTCCAGTGCATCGGTAAACAGCGTCATCTCAATGACGCTGGTCACCACCAGGATCTCTGCCTGCGGCTGGTCGAGCGGAACATCTATGCCCTTTTGCTTGAGCACCTGTGCGGCCTGCACGAGCGAATCGCTGCCCATGCCGAACATCGTACCGCGCTGCCCCTGCTCGTGGCTCATGGCGCGCTGCTCGTCGACTGCAAGACTCGCATTCGCGAGCCCCTCACGCGTCAGCGCCACCATCTCAGCGATATGGATGCCCATCGGGCAGATAAGGCTGCAACGGCCGCACTCGGTGCAGGAGTCATACACAAGCTCCTGCCAGGCCTCGAGTTCTTGCGCGGTGATATCACGCGTCAGCAGTCTGCGCAGCCAGCGATTGGGACTCACCTCGCGCTGATAGACGCGGCGCGTCAGCTCCAGCTTGCGTATCGGGGTGTACTTGGGATCCTCCGTGGCCACGTAGTAGTGGCAGGCCTCGGCGCACATGCCGCAATGCACGCAGGTCTCGAGGTCCATCGCCTCGTGCGGCATGATTTTCTTGATCACGGTGTTCTTGAAAATCCGCACCCGCTCCTCATCGGTTCGCTCGGTAGCGGGGGGCGCCATCTCGGACAGCATCCCGACACCTGCCCGAAACTGCTCGAACGCTTCTTCACTGACGGTCATACCCGAACCCCCCGGCGCGCAAAGATCGCGCCGACGTTATATCGGGACGGAAAGATGAAGAACACATGCATCAGTTTGCCGAACGGGAACCAGATCAGCAGCAGACAGAAGCTCAACACGTGCAGTCCCAGCAGCGTTTCATAGTGCAGCCCGACGCGCGCAACGACCATGTAGCCGGTGATTAGCGGCAGCGCTGCCACCAGCCAGCTGATGTAGTCATCGGCGGTGGATATCAGCTTCAAGACCGGATGCGTCATTCGTCGCACCAGCAGGGCCACCAGCGTCGCCAGCGTGATCGCGCCGATCACGAGGATCATCGGATTCGGCAGCCCTGGCCATTCGAAGCCCAGAAAGCTCTTGATGAACAGGATATGCGGGATAAAAAACAGCACCACGACGAAGTAACCAATGTGCCACAGGTAGCCGGTGATATGTGAAAAGCGGATGCGCTTCTCGAAGGTCTCGGGAGGAACCGAACGGGTAAGTATTGTCATGGCGCCTTCCTTGACCCGCTCTGCCCCGCTGATCCGCGCCTGCGACATGTCTTTGCGGCGCATAACCAGCGCGGCACCGAGGATGCGCCAGATGATGCCCACCACGAAGATATACAGGGACCATTGCAGCGCGGTCCCACGTGCGAAATCGAGCAAGCTCATATGTCCTTCTCCTCGCTGGCTTCTGCCTGGCGTTTTCTCGCGAGTGCGGCGGAACCGAGGCCGATTGCCGCACCCGCGACCACGGCCGCTCCCAGCGCCGCCGGGGTGCCCCATCTACCTGCGGACAAGGGCTCGTAGAATGCGCCCTTGTCCCAGAAATTTGGCTCCGAGCAACCGATGCAGCCATGCCCGGCCTGGATCGGAAAACTTACGCTATCGTTCCATTTGGCGGTCGCGCAGGCGTTGTACGTAGTCGGGCCCTTACAGCCCAATTTGAACAGACACCAGCCCTTGCGCGCGCCCTCGTCGTCGAAGGTATCGGCAAACTGGCCGCGCTCGTAGAACGGCCGCCGGTAGCAGCGATCGTGGATGGTCTGACCGAAGAACACCATCGGCCGGTTCAGGCTGTCCAGTTCGGGCAGGCGTCCAAAGGTCAGGTAATGCGCCAGCACACCGGTGATCACCGTCGGGATCGGCGGGCAACCCGGCACGTTCACGATCGGCTTGTCGGTGATGATCTCAGACACGCCCACCGCCCCGGTCGGGTTCGGATTGGCGTGTGGAATACCGCCGAAGGCCGCACAGGTGCCGACGGAGATGATCGCTGCGGCACCTGCCGCGACATCCTCCAGCATCGACAGATTGGTTATACCCGCGATGGTCGAATAGATACCGTCGTCTTTCAGCGGGATGGAACCGTCGACCACCAGCAGGTACTCGCCTTCGTTCTCCTGCATCGCCGCTTCGCGCGCGTGCTCGGCGGCATCGCCGGCGGCGGCCTGCAGGGTGTGATGATAATCGAGTGAGATGTGATCGAAGATCAGGCCCTCGATGGTCGGTGCATGGCTGCGGGTCAGCGATTCCGTACAGCCCGTGCACTCCTGAAACGACAGCCAGATCACCGAGGGCCGGCGCGCCTGCTCCAGCGCGGCGGCAATCCGTGGGATCATCAGCGGTGGCAGGGCCATCATCGAGGCCGTCGCCGCGCAGAACTTCATGAAACCGCGGCGCGAAACGCCGCGTTCACGCAGCCGCTCAGCCAGCGTCTTGTTATCCGTCATTGGACATCCTCTGTTGGGGCAGCAGAAAAATCCCGGTTGGCCCGGCGCAGGGACGCCAGGCTGTCCGCCAGGTCGTCCGCCGGTGTGATCAGCAGGTCGGGGATGCGCGCGATCTGCAGATGCAGGGTCAAGCGCCGCTGCTCGGCATCCAGATATTCGACCAGCCAGACCCCGGCGAATGCGGTCTCCTGGACCAGCGTGGGACCGAAGGCCTCCACCGTGGCGTTGACCTCACCGCGTCCAAGGCGCTCGCGCAGATCCTGTTCATCCTGGGCACTGAACGGCATGGCGCCGAGATCGATGACGGTCTCGCTGCCGGACTCCTGGAGAGACTGCAGGGCCTGTTCGATCTGCCGCAACAGGGGCCAGACATTATCGGTCCGCAACGACTCATCCAGGCCGTCTTCCACCCGCACCGCGATCGACTCCAGATTGTCCATAGAGTGAGACCGTCCGTTCCCCTAACGCTCTTTAAATTTAAGTAGAATCTCGGTCGGACGTCATGATCTGGGTCAACGAACTAACGCCTGCCCCGGGCAATAATGATTAGCGCCAGCGAGCCGCCAGGGCCAGCGCCATCTCGGCCACCGGTCCAATGGTCGCGGCTACCACGGCGCTGGGAAAATCACCCCAGTCCAGCGACGCTGGCTCGACGCCGATCAACGCACGACGCTGCGGAAAGGTGCCCGAGAGACGGGCGATGTCGAACAGATCCATCAGGCTGACCTCATGCACGCTGTGCCGGTTGCCGGTGAGGTAGCGATCCATATCCTCCCCCTCGAGGCAACGCACAGTGCCGGCGGGCTCGCCGAAGCGTGCTGCATCAACGATAATGAGATTGTCATGTTCGGCAATCGGTTCGGCGAGCGTGAAGCTCAGGGTGCCGCCGTCGAGGAAGGTCACGCCGGGCGTATCGGGGTGATGTTCCTGGAGATACCACGCGACGTGGACGCCGACGCCCTCGTCGGTGAGAAGATTGTTACCGATGCCCAGTATGAGCGTTGTGCGCATAAGATCACGACCTGTCACATCGAGGGTCTTTTGAAAAGGTAAGCTAACAGATCATGTGTCTTGGCATCCCGATGCAGATCAAGCAGATCGACGGCTTCAACGCGCGCTGTGAGGCGAAGGGTGTCGAGCGCGACGTCGGTCTGTTCATGCTGCAGCATGAAGCGCTAACGCACGGCGACTTCGTCGTCGTGCACCTCGGCTACGCGATACAAAAGGTGTCGCCGGAAGAGGCCGCGGCCGCGTGGGAGATCTATGACGAAATGCTTGCCAGAGAGTCCCAACAGGGCAGCGGGCATGCATGAACTCGCGGTCTGCCAGGGCCTGATGACCCAGGTCGAGCAGATCGCGCGGCGCGAGAACGCCGAGCAGGTCACCCGCATCCTGCTGAGCATCGGGCCATTGTCAGGGGTCGAGGCGCAGCTGCTGGCCGATGCCTACCCGATTGCGGCCGCCGGTACAGTAGCCGAGGGCGCGCAGCTGGAGATCGAGCAGCTGCCGATTCGGGTGAAGTGCCTGACCTGCAGTGAAGAGACCGAGGCCACCGCGAATAGACTGCTGTGCGGCGCCTGTGGAGATTACCGAACCCGACTCCTGAGTGGCGACGAGCTGCTGCTCATGAGCCTCGAACTGGAGAGGCGACAGCACGCCTGAGGACCTGCGCATGTGTGATACCTGTGGATGTAACGTCACCGACGGCAACCGACACCTGATCGAGGGTGACGGCAAACTCGCACGCACGGAATCCGGCAGCGAGGCGATCTCGGTCTTGCAGGGCCTGCTGAGCGAGAATGACCGCACCGCGGCACATAACCGCGAGCACTTCGACCGCCACCGCGTCCTGGCGGTCAATCTGATGTCGTCGCCAGGCTCGGGCAAGACCCGGCTGCTCGAGGAGACCATCACCCTGCTCGGCGACTCGCTGCGCATCGCGGTGATCGAGGGCGACCTCGAGACCGAGAACGACGCCCAGCGCATTCGCGACAAAGGGGTCGCGGCGGTCCAGATCACCACCGGCACCGCCTGTCATCTAGACGCCCATATGGTGCACGAGGCGCTGCATGCGCTGACGCTGGACGACATCGACGTCCTGTTCATCGAGAATGTCGGCAACCTGGTCTGCCCGGCCAGCTTCGATCTCGGCCAGCACCGCAATGTCACGCTGCTGTCGGTGACCGAGGGTGACGACAAGCCGGCCAAGTATCCGGTGATGTTCCGCGCCTCAGATCTCATGCTGATCAGCAAGTCCGATCTGCTCGGGGTGCTCGACGACTTCGTGCCGGAAAAAGCGGAGCGTCATTTGCGCGAGCTGGCGAGCACCGCATCTGTGCATACGCTGTCGGCGCGCAGCGGTGACGGCATGCAACGCTGGCTCGACTGGCTGCGCAGCGAGCATGCAGCGGCGCAGACACGTGCCGTGAACGGCGAGACGCTGCGCCCGGCGATCCAGCCGGACGGCCAGCGGATGCACGCGCACGAACCCACCCGACAGCATCACCATGACGGACATCACCATGGCCATGACTGAGGCCCAACTTTCGCTCCCTAACCCCACGGCAGAGATATGAGTGAAGAACGAGAATTCCTCCCGCTCGACCTGGCCCTGATGACCATCTCGGACTCGCGCACTGCGGCAGACGACAAATCGGGTGCCATGCTCAAGCGATTGACCACTGAGGCCGGTCACCAGATTCACGAACAATGCATCGTGCGCGATGACATCTACCAGATCCGCGCCGCAGTCTCGCGCTGGATCGCCGATCCGGCAGTCCAGGCGGTGATCACCACGGGCGGCACCGGCATCACCGGCCGTGACGGGACACCGGAGGCGGTGCAACCGCTGCTCGACAAGGTGATCGACGGCTTCGGCGAGATGTTCCGGGTGATCTCCTACGAGCTGATCGGCACCTCGACCATGCAATCCCGGGCGCTGGCCGGGGTGGCCAACGGCACCTTCGTGTTCTGCCTGCCGGGCTCGTCCGGCGCCTGCAAGGACGCCTGGAGCAAACTGATCTCGCATCAGCTGGACTACCGGACGCGGCCGTGTAACCTGGTCGAACTGATGCCACGGCTGCTCGAGCGCTGATACGCCGAATAACCTCGGATTCGGTGCTACAGGCTTCCGGTGCGATGCGCGCTAGCGGTAAGACTTCTCGACCGTCTCGGGGGTGATAATCCCGTACACGCGACGGATGCCGGGCGCCGTCATACGCTGCACCACGAGTGCCTCTGCGCCACGTTCCTCAAACAGCGTCCAGGCCTCTTGCAGGCTGGCCTGCAGCTCGATCTGTGCCACCTCCAGCCGCTTTGCCGGGATCGCCATCAGATCGATCGCGGCGGACTCAGGGCTATGGGCCGGCGATTGCACATATTTCGCCAGCTCGACGGCCGGCATCAGTACCTGATCGCTGGACTCGTGGTCGATCAACAGATAGTCGGGCTGCCCTCCCAGGATGCGCGCTGCCTCGGCGGCATCCAGCACGCTGGCCACGCGCACGACGCCGCGATTCATTACGCTCGCCACACCGACGCGACGCAGTGTCTGCAACACCGGGTTGGTTGCATAGTCGAGGCCGCTGGCCCGCAGCATGCTCAAGAAAAGGGAATCCTTGCCAAACAGCGCACTGGCCGTCAGGCCGGCCACCACCACCGCCAACATCCCCGGCAGGATGATCGCCGGATTATCGGTAAGCTCCAGCATCGCCGTCAGTGCCGCGAGCGGCGCCTGCAGACTGCCGGACATCATCGCGCCCATACCCAGCAGCGCGTAAAAGCCGACCGGGCTCTCGAGCCCGAGCGGCACCAGCAATGCCACCTTGGCCATGAGCGCACCCAGCATCGCACCGATGAACAGCGACGGCCCGATCATGCCGCCGGGCACGCCCAAGCCGATGCACACCGCAGTGGCCAACAGCTTGCCGGCCATCAGTGCCAGCAGCATGGTCACCGCGAACCCGCCGTTTAGGGCCAGCTCGACGGAATCGTAGCCAATGCCCATCAGTTCGGGCAGCAGCCAACCGAAAGCGCCGGCCAAGACGCCAGCGAGCAGCATGCGCCACCAGATCGGCAATGGGCGTGCGTGGCTGGCAACCGTCTGCACCGCATGAATGAAGGCCGCCGAAACGCCACCGGCCACGACACCCAGAACCAATACCAGCGCCAGCTCGTGCAGCGCACCAATATGCATCGCCGGTACAGTGAAGGCGGGTGCATCGCCGAACACAAAGTTCGACAGCGTGGTGGCGCTGACAGCGGCGAGGATCACTGGGATGAAGCTGGCAACGGTGTATTCCATCATCACCACCTCCAGCGCAAACACCACCCCTGCCAGCGGGGTGTTGAAGGACGCGGCGATCCCGGCCGCGGCACCACAACCGACCAGGGCGCGAATCACGTTGTTCGGCAGCCCCAGGTGCTGCGCGAGCAGGCTGCCTGACGATGCGCCCAGAAAGGCATGCGGAGCCTCGCGCCCGACCGAGTGGCCGCCGATGATGGCGAATGCCGCGCCGAAGAACTGCAGCAGAAAGCTGCGCGCGGTGAAACGCCCCTGGTGATAGGCCATGCGTTCCATGACGCTGGCGACCCCCAGTAGTGTGACGCCCTTCGCCACCCAGCGAAACATCGCGGCCAGAAGAACGGCCGCCAGCAAGGGCAGCAACAGGCGTCCCCATCCGGGCAGGGCCTCGTAGTTCTCCGAGCCATTACCCGGCAGTATGGTTTCCTGTATGCCCTCGACGAAAAGACGGAACAGCACGATCACGCCGCCCGCCAGCAGGCCGGTCAGCAGTCCGAGAAAGGCCAGCGGCAGCAGCGCATCCGGTCGGGCGAGGTGGATACGCGATTCGTCCAGGCGCTCGGACCAGGTCGCGCTGATCTTGCGTAGCCGGTGCAGCTTCATAGCTCCGCGATTCTACGCGTTCTCACGGAACCCGTACCCATGGGCGTGCATGCCCACTGTCGCGCAGCGGCATCAGACCATCATTAAATTCACAGCTGTTAAATCAGCATCTCCGCGATGTCCATCAACCCGCTGGAGCATTGGCCATCGTGTGCGAGATCTGATAATAAGGATGTTTGACGCCGCAAACGGCGCGAAGGAAACGGTATGCTACCGCGCCGAGCGGGCACACTCCGCGCTTACGCTGCGCAACAGGCGCCCTTTCGAGTCCCTCGATTGCGAGCAAACAACGACAAATATCTCTGGAGGAACAACACATGTTGAGCAAAGGTGCATTTTTCGGTTCGGCAACCCTGGTAGCGGCCCTCGGTCTGGGCGCGGCCATGACAGCCAGCGCCAACACCTTCATTACCATCGGGACCGGCGGCGTCACCGGCGTCTACTACCCGACCGGCGGCGCCATCTGCCGCCTGGTGAACAAGGGCCGCAAGGAACACGGCATCCGCTGCTCGGTCGAGTCGACCGGCGGGTCGGTATACAACCTGAACACCATTCGTGCCGGCGAACTCGACATGGGCGTTGCGCAGTCCGACTGGCAGTATCATGCCTACAACGGGACCAGCAAGTTCGCGGACCAGGGCGCCAACAAGGATTTGCGTGCGGTATTTTCCGTGCACGCCGAGCCTTTCACGGTCGTTGCACGCAAGGACTCGGGAATCAAGACCTTCGATGACCTGAAGGGCAAGCGCGTCAACATCGGCAACCCGGGTTCCGGGCAGCGCGGCACCATGGAGGTCCTCATGGACGCCAAGGGCTGGACCAAGGACGACTTCACGCTGGTCTCCGAACTCAAGGCCGCAGAGCAGTCGCAGGCCCTATGTGACAACAAGATCGACGCAATGATCTACACCGTGGGCCATCCCAACGGATCGATCAAGGAGGCAACCACCTCCTGCGACACCCTGCTGGTGAGCGTCAATGGACCGGTTATCGAGAAGCTCGTTGGCGACAATGCGTACTACCGCATGGCGGTCATCCCGGGCGGCATGTATACCGGCAGTCCGGACGACACCACCACCTTCGGCGTCGGCGCAACCTTTGTCTCATCGACCAATACCCCTCCGGACACGGTCTATTATGTCGTCAAGGGGGTGTTCGAAAACTTCGACAGCTTCCGCAAGCTGCATCCTGCATTCGCCAATCTGCAGAAAGAGCAGATGGTCAAAGATGGCCTGTCGGCCCCGCTGCATGACGGGGCGGCAAAATACTACAAGGAAGCCGGTCTGATGTAGATACGGAGTGCGACCCGATGTGACCGTCTGCCCGTCACATCGGGGCCGGCCAAGGCGGCTCGCGGCGCTATAGCCGCCTCTGCGGCGACCATGGTGAATCGCGCTGCGCAATTGACACATCGTTTGCCGAGGGAGAAAGGCCGTGGCGGAAACCAAATCCGAGACGATCAATGACGCGCAGGACCTGGTCGCGCAGGTAGACACCGGGGCCCGCCACCCCAAGGGGATGCCCGGCAAGGTCCTGTTCGGTGTGCCAGTCGCCTGGTCGCTGTTTCAACTCTGGTATGCCTCGCCCCTGCCCTTCCTGTTCGGATTCGGGGTGTTCAATAACACCGAGGCCAGATCCATCCATCTGGCATTCGCGATATTCCTCGCCTTCACCGCCTTTCCAGCGTTCAAACGCTCACCCCGCGATTACATCCCGGTCCAGGACTGGATATTCGCCGCCCTTGGGGCGTTCAGCGCGGCCTATATCTACCTCTTCTATACCCAGTTATCGGGCCGCTCCGGCGCACCTACCACGGTCGACCTGGTAGTTGCCGTAATCGGCATGCTGATGCTGCTCGAGGCAACCCGGCGCGCACTGGGCCCGCCGCTGATGATTGTTGCGATCGTGTTCCTCGCCTACACCTTCGGCGGCCCCTACATGCCGGACGTCATCGCGCACAAGGGACAGAGCCTGAGCAAGGTGATGTCGCACCAGTGGCTGACCACCGAGGGCGTCTTCGGCATCGCGCTCGGGGTATCGACCAGCTTCGTGTTCCTGTTCGTACTGTTCGGCGCCCTGCTGGAGCAGGCCGGTGCGGGCAACTATTTCATCAAGGTCGCATTTGCGCTGCTTGGCCACCTGA
Source organism: Chromatiaceae bacterium (assembly GCA_024639005.1). Taxonomy (GTDB): domain Bacteria; phylum Pseudomonadota; class Gammaproteobacteria; order Chromatiales; family Chromatiaceae; genus Thiosocius. Next base: position 98,495 of record JAHEJD010000002.1, read on the forward strand.
AGGGCGGCCCGGCCAAGGCCGCGGTGGTGGCCTCGGCGACGACAGGACTGATCTCAGGCTCATCGATCGCCAATGTCGCGACCACCGGTACCTTCACCATCCCGCTGATGAAACGGGTGGGCTTCCCGGGCACCAAGGCCGGTGCGGTCGAGGTCGCGGCATCGACCAATGGTCAGCTGACGCCGCCGGTCATGGGGGCGGCGGCGTTCCTGATGATCGAATACGTCGGGATCTCCTACCTCGAGGTCATCAAGCACGCGATTCTGCCCGCGGTCATCTCCTATATCGCGCTCTTCTACATCGTCCATCTCGAGGCACTCAAGGCCGATATGCAGGGCCTGCCCAAGCGTCAGCACAGCACCATCGCGCAAAAGCTGATGACATTTTCGTTCGTCGTGGCCGGAATCTGCGTGATCGGCTTTGCCGTGTACTACGGCATCGGCTGGATCAAAGACCTCGCCGGCGACACAGCTATCTATATTGTCGCGGTGCTGGTCGGTGCCGCCTACGTCGGCCTGCTCAAGTTCGCAACCACCTACCCGGAGCTGCAGGTCGACGACCCGGCGACCGCGGTACTGGAACTCCCGGAGACCGGCCCCACCGTCAAGGCGGGGCTGTACTTCATACTGCCGATCGTGGTCCTGATGTGGTGCCTGATCGTCGAGCGTTTCTCACCCGGCCTCTCGGCCTTCTGGGCCACCGTGCTGATGATCATCATCGTACTGACCCAGCGCCCATTGCTGGCGTTTTTCCGCGGTCACAGTGGCGCCGGTCAGCTCAAGCGCGGCATTACCGAATGCGTCGATGGTCTGGCGCACGGCGCCCGCAATATGATCGGTATCGGCGTGGCCACTGCGGCGGCCGGCATCATCGTCGGCACCATCACCCTGACCGGCATCGGCCAGGTGATGATCGAGTTCGTAGAGTTCATCTCCGGCGGCCATCTGATGTTGGCGCTGATCTTCACCGCAATGATCTGCATCATCCTCGGCATGGGCCTGCCGACCACCGCCAACTACATCGTGGTGTCCAGTCTGATGGCACCCGTGGTGGTCGCACTGGCGGCGAGCAACGGCCTGATCGTGCCGCTGATCGCGGTGCATATGTTCGTGTTTTATTTCGGCATACTGGCGGATGACACGCCGCCAGTCGGCCTCGCGGCGTTCGCCGCGGCGGCGATCGCCAAGAGCGACCCCATCAAGACCGGGGTCCAGGGCTTCATGTACGACATCCGGACCGCGATCCTGCCGTTCCTGTTCATCTTCAATACCGAGCTGCTGTTGATCGGCATCGCCAACTGGTTCGAGTTGATCGTGGTGATCGTCGCCGCCACCATCGCGATGCTGCTGTTCGCCGCGGCCACCCAGGGCTACTGGCTGGTGAAGAGCCGGATCTGGGAATCGCTGGCACTGCTGCTGGTGGCCTTCACACTGTTCCGGCCAGGATACTGGTGGGACGAGGTCTATTCGCCGACCGAGGTCATCTCGGCGACCGAAATCGTGGAGCGTGCCGCGCAGACGCCGAATGGAGGCAAGCTGCGGATGTTCGTTCAGGGCGAGAATCTCGACGGAAAATTCGTGTCGCGCATGATCCAGCTACCGCTTGGTGATGGCCCAGATGGTGAGGCCCGCCTACTAGACGCGGGACTGGAGGTGCGCGTCGAAGACGGCAAGGTACTCGCCGACAATGTGGTGTTTGGCAGTGTGGCGCAGGAAGTCGGGATCGATTTCGATTGGGAGATCGTCAACCTGCAGGCCCGGGCGGATCGGCCACCGAAACATCTGATGTTCATCCCCGCACTCGCGCTGCTCGGGCTGATCGCCTGGCTGCAACTGCGCCGCAAGGGCCCACAGGCACCGGCCGCGCAACCCGCCTGATCTGGAGGCAAGTCATGTTCAAGGAAATCCTGATCCCCGTCGACATGGACGCGACCGAACTTACAACCCGGGCGTTAGCGGTCGCCGAAGAATTCAGCGAACGTTATGGCGCAAAGGTGACGGCGCTTACCGTGATCCCCGACTTCAACAGCTCGATGGTGGCGAGCTATTTCCCCGAAAACACGATCCAGAAGGCCCACGATCAAGTCTGCAGGGATCTGCAGAAGTTCATCGACACGCATGCCAAGGATCCGGGCAAGATAGGCTGCGCCGTCAGCGAAGGCAGCACGCGCAAGCGCATCGTCACCTACATCAATGAGCACAAAATCGACCTGGTCGTGATACCGGCGCGCAAGTCCGACATCAGCAAGCTGTTCCTCGGCTCGAACAGTTCCTACGTCGTCGACCATGCGCGCTGTTCGGTACTGGTCGTACGACCCTAGGCTCCTCGCCTCAGGACTGCCCAACGCCGGCGTTGGCCGGCAGGAGTTCGCCAACCCCGGCGATCACCAGAGACAGGATGGCAAAGTCGAATACGTTGCCGGCCCTGAATTCACCGATCATCTGCTCATGGCGATCCAGCATCGGCCGGTTGTGGTGCGTCCAACGCTCGAGCATGCCACGCGGACTGCGTTCCCTGTCGCGCGAGCGCAGCACCTGCTCGGCCAGATCCCGCCGGAACCTGTTCAGCCCCGCTTGGAGCTTGGTGCGCGCCAACAGGTGCCAGTGCGTCTGCACCGAGAGCGCCGCAATCTGGCATTGGATCCACTCCAGCTCGAGCGTATGGTTTAGCGCCGAATAGACCCAGGCCGCCGCGGCGATGTCGGTCTCGGTGGCACACGCGACGTCGACGATGTCCAGCGCCGCAGCCATCGGCGGCAGACCCGATAGGGTCCGTGCCAGATCCAGGGGCACACCCTGACCCACCAGGTGTCGCACGCGACGTTCAAACTCCGCCTTGTCCCGGGTCGCCAATGGCCGCGGCATGGCCTCCCATAGCTCGGCGACACCGTCGCAGAAATGCTCCTTCAATGCCCCCATCTCGAGCGAGACCTTGTAAGAACGCAACACGCTGGTCAGGGTCTGCTCGAGGAACTCGGCGATGCCAGCCAGCATCTCGATCTGCGCTGCGGCCGGGACCGTATTGTCGAGCGCCTCCACGCGCCGCCAGAGTGCATCGGTCTCGAACACCTCGCTGACGATAAGATAGGCGCGTGCCACAGCGGCGATGTCACAGCCGATCTCCTCGCGCACGCGAAATCCGATCCCCGGACCCACGTGGTCCGTGATCTCGCCGGCGATCGTCGTGGCGACGATCTCTCGCCGCAGTCGATGCGCGGCGATCTCGCGCGGATAGCGTTCACCCAGCACCTCCGGGAAATAACGCACCAGACGATCGAGCACGAAGGGGTCATCGGGAATGTCCGAGGCAACGATCGCCTCGAAGTAATTCATCTTGCTGTACGCCAGCAACACCGCGACCTCGGGCTTGCTCAGCCCCTGCCCGATCGCCAGGCGCTCGGTCAGCCCCTTCTTGTCCGGCAGGCCTTCGAGGCGACGATTGAAGGTACCCTTCTGCTCCAACAGATCGATGAATCTCGCATGCTCATAGAGTCTCGGTGCGCCGCCGGCAACGACGACGCTGATCGCCTGCGTCTGTGCATAGTTGTCCGCGAGCACCAACCGCGCGACGTCATCGGTCATGTCGACCAGCAGTTGATTACGTTGTTTACTGGTCATATCGCCATCGGCAACGATCTTGTCGAGCAGTATCTTTATATTGACCTCGTGATCCGAGCAGTCGACACCCGCGGAATTGTCGATGGCATCGGTGTAGATCTTGCCGCCCTGCAGCGCGAACTCGACGCGCGCCAACTGGGTGAAACCGAGATTGCCCCCCTCGCCGACCACGCGACAGCGCAGCTCGCTGGCGTCCACGCGCAGCGCATCGTTGGCCTTGTCGCTGACCTGTTCGTGCGACTCATGCGAGGCCTTCACATAGGTACCGATGCCGCCGTTCCAAAACAGATCGACCGGCGCGCACAACATGGCCTTGATCATTTCGTTGGGCGTGACACGCTCCCCCTTTAGCCCCAGCAGTGCGCTGACCTCGGGGGTCACCGGGATGGATTTCGCCGCGCGCGAATGCACGCCGCCGCCCGTCGAGATCAGCGCCGGGTCGTAGTCCGTCCAGCCCGAGCGCGGCAGTCTGAACAGCCGCTCCCGTTCCTGATAGGAGGCCTCGGCATCCGGATCCGGGTCGAGAAAGACGTGTTTGTGGTTGAATGCTCCGAGCAATCGAATGTGGCGCGACAACAGCATGCCGTTGCCAAACACATCGCCCGACATGTCGCCGACGCCGATCACGGTAAAGTTCTCTGACTGGGTGTCGACGCCCAGCTCACGAAAGTTCCGCTTGACCGACTCCCAAGCGCCGCGCGCGGTGATCCCCATGGCCTTGTGATCGTAACCGGCTGATCCGCCCGAGGCGAAGGCATCGCCGAGCCAGAAGCCGTAGGACAGTGCCACCTCGTTCGCGATATCGGAGAAGGTCGCAGTGCCCTTGTCGGCCGCGATCACCAGGTAGGGGTCATCGCCGTCATGTCGCACCACCCGCGGCGGTGGGACCAGGGTATCGCCCGTCAGGTTATCGGTGATGTCGAGCATGCCGCTGAGTAGCGTTCTGTAACACGCCACCCCTTTTTCCATGAGCTGCTCGCGACTATCGGTCGGCAGCGTATCCTTGACCACGAAACCGCCCTTGGAGCCGACCGGGACAATCACGGTGTTCTTCACCATCTGCGCCTTCATAAGGCCGAGAACCTCGGTCCGATAATCCTCCATGCGATCTGACCAGCGCAGACCACCACGGGCCACGCGGCCGCCGCGCAGATGCACACCTTCCATGTGGGCGGAGAACACGAAGATCTCGAACATCGGCAAAGGCAACGGCATATTGCCGATCTGCCTCGGGTCGAACTTGAAAGACAGGTAGGGGGCGACGCCCTGCGCGCTATCGCTGCGAAAAAAGTTGGTGCGCAGCGTCGCCTGGATAAGATTGAGGAACAGCCGCAGGATGCGATCCTCATCGAGACTCGTCACCTCCTCGAGGCGCGTCTCGAATGCCGCCAGCTGCGCTTCCGTATGCGCCTCGGCGTCCTGCTCGTCCGGACTGAAGCGCAGGTGAAACAGGCGGTTGAGCACCCTCACCACCTCGGGATGCCGGTTCAATACGCCGACGCTATAGGCCTGCGTATAGGGCACCTTGATCTGATGCATATAGCGACTGTAGGCACGAAACAGCAGCGCCTCTTTCCATGACAGCTGCGCCCGCAGCACCAGGCCGTTGAAGCCATCGCTGTCGATCGCCTGCTCCCAGACCTGCAGAAAGGTCTCGATGAAGCGTTCCCTGACCAGCGCAGAAACCGGCTGGTTGGCATCTGGGCGCCGGGTGGCAAAATCATGGATCCAGAAATCGCTGGCCGGGTGGCGCACCCGGTAGGGGCGCTCACCAAAAACACTCAGCCCCATGTGCTCGAGCACCGGGATCACCTGCGACAGGGAGACCGGTTGGCCCTGCGAATACAACCGCACATGCATCTGTCCGGCGTCCTCCGCGATCGGGTGATACAGATGCAGCCCAAGACGGCCATCCTTGCGCACGCGCTCGATCCGCTGGATGTCGGTCACCGCGATCCGCGGATGGAAATCCTCACGGTAGCCGCCCGGAAAGGCCTGCGCATAATCGCGCAGATAGCCTGCCGCCAGCGCCTCATCGACCTGAGCGAAAAGCGCCGTTCTCAGGCCATCCTGCCAGGTGGTCGCCACCTCGACGATGCGCGATTCCAACTCGCCGATGTCGAAGCGGGCCTCATGCCCGATCGGTACGCGAATCACGAAATGCATGCGCGCCAGAATGGATTCAGAAAACTGGGTATCGAAGAACACATCGGTGCCGCCGAGGGCCTGGACCAGGATCGCCTGGATGGCGACGCGCACTTCGCGACTGTAGCGCTCGCGCGGCAGATAAACCAGGCAGGTGTAAAAACGCCGGAAGGGCTCCCGAATGATGAACAGACGAGTGCGTTGTCGCTCCTGCAGGCTGAGCACACCGAGCGTGGTCGCCAGCAGATCCTCGCTACTGATCTGGAACAGCGCATCTCTGGGAAAGTTGTCGAGGACGTTCGCAACCACCCTGCCGGAGTGGCTGCGCGGTGACACCCGGGCGCCCGCGTAGACCGCGTCGACCTTCTTGCGCAACAGCGGGATCTGACGCGGCGGTGTATTGTATGCGCCGGAGGAGAACAGCCCGATGAAGCAATAAAGTCCGACCAGGGAACCCTGCGCGTCGCGACGCTTGACAGTCACGCAGTCCATGTAGACCGGTCGATGCACCGTCGACTTGGCATTGGTCTTGGTGACCATCAGGTCGGTGTCCGACGCCGAAAGACCGGCCGCGAGACCCGCAAGCCACTGATCGGCACGGGCTCGGGCGCTATCACCGCCACGCAGCATGCCGAGGCCGGAGCCATCGACGAAATGCAGCCCCTCATTGGCCGAACCATCGCGGAGATCGAACGTACAACAGGCGATGAATAGGAAATGATCGTTGACCATCCAATTCATGAATGCCTGCGCCTCGGCATTGTCTTCCTCAGCCCCCTGGACCGGTGCGACAGCCAACTCGGCCTGCACGCCTTCCGCGAAGCCCTTCATCGCCAGCCAGTCCGAAGTGGTCAGGGTCACATCTGCGATAACACCCTGCATCAGCGACTGCAGCCTGGCCAGCGTCGCTTCCGGCTGCCGATCGACATGCAGTTGAATGATGGCCTCAGACCCGGCTGCATCGACGCCGCTATCGGCATCATCAATGGCCTTGAGATGGCCGTTGTTGTCGCGAACGACCGCGAACACCGGGTGGATAGTGAGTCTGATCGCCAGACCTTCCGCATTGAGCGCCGCCGAAATCGAGTCGATCAGAAACGGCATGTCGCGCGCGACCACCTCGACGATGGTGTCTTCGCTGCGCCAACCGTGCTCCTCCTGCTCCGGGTTGTAGACCCTCACCTTCGCCTCATCGGGTCGCCGGTCCTGCATCAACCGCCAGTGTGCGATCAGCGCGCCGAGCAGATCCTGCGGATCATGCTCTTCGAGATCCGCCGACGAGATGTGTCGGTAGTAGATCTCGAGCAGGCGCTCGATCTGCTGTGACTCGACTTGACCGGCGCCTTCCGGCGGACCGGCGGCCAGCAAGTGGCTCAGGGATTGAATCAGGCGGTTTCCATTTGCAATGCCCATGAGGCTCCTGGTTTGGTGGCTGACCAATGAGACATCGCCATCGCCTAGCCCGCATCTGTCACCGGCATCACGGATGCTGGCGGATTTCGCAGCCGCTTCGGCGCCGGACTGCAGCGAAAATGCTAGCCGTAACTACCACGGCGAGGCCGTTGTTGGATCGCGGGTTAGGATAAGCGTAGTCAAAACGCTCGGGGACGCGCGGGCCGATGCCAGCGCTCGCCCGATCTTAATTACTAGCGTCAGTGCTCCCGATAAACGAATCCGCCGCCGCAGGTCGCCAGCGAACGCGGCCGAGGCCGGTACCCGCCGGTCTGCTTTACGCGGAAACTTTGCCATCTCCAAACGATCGAAAACCCAACAAACTGCAGGCCCCCAAGCGGATCCTGCAGGTTAAGATTACATGAGATTTCCAAGGACCACCCATGTTAGAGACACTCGACAAACTGCAGCCATCGGATTTCCCCAGGATCCGTCGCAAGACCCCCAAGACGTTGCAGGTCAACCTGGGATATCGCTGCAATCAGCAGTGTCTGCATTGCCACGTCGCGGCCAGCCCGCAGCGGACAGAGATGATGTCTGCAGAGACTATCGAGCTGGTCATCGAGAATCTTCGCCGTCTGCCGTTCGAGACGCTGGATCTAACCGGCGGCGCCCCGGAACTCAATCCGCATTTCCGCTATCTGGTTGAGCAGGCCAGGCAACTGGGGATCGCAGTCATCGATCGCTGTAACTTGACCATTCTGCTCGAGCCCGATCAGGAAGGCCTGGCGGGATTCCTGGCCGCCAACGACGTCGAGATCGTTGCCTCTCTGCCGTGCTATCTCGAGGAGAACGTGAATCGGCAGCGCGGCAAAGGCGTCTTCGCCGACAGCATCGACGCGCTGCGTCAGCTGAATGCACTGGGCTATGGCATGAGCGGCGGTAGACGCCGGCTCAATCTCGTATACAACCCGCAGGGCGCGTCGCTCCCACCGCCGCAGGCCGCGCTGGAGGACGACTACCGTCGCATATTGGCGGACCAGTACGGCATCCGTTTCGATCGCCTGCTGGCGTTGGCCAATCTGCCGATCCAGCGCTTTGGCAGCACGCTATTGTCGCACGGCCAGTTCGACGACTATGTCAGCCTGCTGAAACAGGCGCACCATGACGCCAACCTGGCCGACGTAATGTGTCGCTCGCTGGTCTCGGTCGACTGGCAGGGCTACCTGTATGACTGCGATTTCAACCAGATGCTCGGACTGCAACTACAGAGCGCGGCAGACGACCGGCCGCATCTGCGCGATCTGGCCGGCCTGGCCCTGCACGACAATCCAATCACGGTAGCCGATCACTGCTATGGCTGCACGGCCGGTCAGGGCTCGAGCTGTGGCGGGGCGCTGCAGGATAAGGCGTGAGCCATACCGCGCGACAGCGTCGGCTTTCCATCATAGTTCCGGCCCTCAACGAGGCGGGTGTCATCGCCGACCTCCTCGCCGATCTCGACCCCTTGCGTCAGAGCGGACACAAAGTGATCGTGGTGGACGGCGGCAGCGACGACCCTACGGCGGCGATCGCCGCACCGCGCGCATATCAGGTGATCACCGCCGAGCGCGGACGAGCCCACCAGATGAATGCCGGCGCACGGCTCTCCAGCGGCGATGTACTGTGGTTTCTGCATGCCGACAGCCGCGTACCCCCGGATGCCGCAGCCGCCGTCATCGAGGCCTGTGCCACCGGCTGCGCCTGGGGACGATTCGACGTGCGACTGTCAGGCCATCAAGTACTGCTGCGCATCGCTGAGCGCTTGATGAACCTGCGCTCCTGTCTCACCGGTATCGCCACCGGCGACCAGGGCATATTCGTTACCCGCGCGGTCTTCGAGGCGGTGGGCGGTTTCCCAGAGATCCCGCTGATGGAGGACATCGCACTCAGCAAGGCGCTGCGCCGCCTCAGCGCACCCGAGTGCATCCGCCGGCCGCGCCTGTTGGCATCGAGCCGGCGCTGGGAAGAACACGGCATCCTCCCGACAATGATCCTGATGTGGCGTCTTCGCCTGGCCTTCGCGCTCGGTGCGGCACCCGCGGATTTGGCACGACGCTACCCGTGAGTCAGCTGGCCACGGGGCGCCGCCTGCTGGTGTTTGCCCGCAATCCGCTACCGGGACGGGTAAAGACGCGTCTGATACCGTCGCTGGGTGCCGTCGCCGCGACGGCGGTCTATCGACAGCTGCTGCAAGACACCTTGCTCAGCGCGGCCCAGGTCGCCTGCGTAGACAGCGAGGTCTGGTTGGACGGGGGCGAGCCTGTGCCCTGGTTGGCGGATTTTGCCGCGGCCAACGGCCTGGCGATGCGACAACAGTCCGGAGACGATCTCGGCATGCGCATGCATGCGGCCTTCAGCGCGAGCCTGCGCAGCGCCGAGCGTGTGGTGCTGATTGGCAGCGACTGTCCCGATTTCGCGCCTGCCTATCTCGAGGCCGCCTTCGCCGCGCTCGCCGAACAGGATGCCGTGCTGGGCCCTGCCATCGATGGCGGCTATGTGCTGATCGGTCTGCGCGCCGCGCCTGCGCTATTGTTCAAGGACATCGCCTGGGGGACGCCGCAGGTCCTGGCGGTGACGCGCGATCGCCTGTGCCAGCTCGGCTGGCGCTGGACCGAACTGCCGCCGCGCCACGATATCGACGAGCCGGGCGATCTGCAGCGCTTCCCGCGGCTGGCAGCGATCGCCGAGACAGCCATCGTAGGATGCCGATAGCGCAGGGTAAACTGCCGCGCAACACAATCACGGTTGTACAAGGAGTCCCTTTGAACGGGTTCGATCGACTACCGCTGACCCTTTTCATCGCGGCCGCACTCACCCTGGGCTTGGCGCCGTTCGCTCCCGAACCCCATGTCTGGGAAAAACTGAAGATGCTCACCGCGGGCGACCTGACCCGCCCGATCGATATCTTCGACCTCCTGCTGCATGGCACGCCCTGGTTGCTGCTGCTGCTCAAACTCTATCGCCTGGCCCTCCACCGAGGCCCGACGCCGTGACGTCGGCAACGCCGCCACAAACTTCAAATAACATTAAATATTCTCTTCAACTTCATAATTTTTCGAATTTATATTTTTCCTCGATGTCCGACATCCTTGCAGCCGAAGATTGCAGGGGGGGCGCATCGCCGTCGCGGTGTGATGAGCGGGCGAACCCGAATCCCCGATGCACACTCACCCGCCTTTCAACGCAGCGGGAGCCCTGTCGCACAGGTAAACTGCGGCGGGTCAGCTAAGAGCAGGAATATCGACCGTGAACACAACCCAGTTGCCGAGCGTCGAGCTCATCCAGGGGCCGCCCGCGGACGCACCCGCCCAGCCGAAGGGTCGCCGCCTCAAGGTATTCTTCGGCGTGCTCCTGCTCTCGGCGGCGGTTGGACTGGCGATCGTCTACGGCCGCTCACCGGTGTATCGCGCTGTCGCCTCGGTCCTGACCGTCAAGCCAAAGGCCGTGGACATGCGCAGCGAAGCGGCCGACATCGAACATGTCGCCATCCAGGGGCGCATGCTGCTCGGTGAAGAGCTGCTGGGGCGGCTGTCGCAGCGGCTGTCGGAAGAGGGTGACCAGGATTTCAGCGGGATCGACGCGTTGCGCAATGCCCTCTCTGCGGTCCCGGTCCCCGAGACCAATCTGCTCGAGCTGCGCGCCGAGGGCGGCGAGCCGGAACAACTGCAGCGGGTGGTGAACCGCTGGGCGGAGTCCTATGAGGAGTTCCGCGCCGAGGAGATCGAGGCAGCCACTGGACGCACTACCGCCGAGATCGAAGACCAGCAGGCACAGCTACAGATCAAGATCGACGATGCGCGCCTGGAGCTGCAGCAGTTTCGGGAGGCCCATGACATCGTCAGCCTCGAACGTGAAGAGAACCGCAGTCTGGCCAAGCTGAAGGGATTGAATAACTCGCTCAACAAGGCGCGCGAGACGCTGATCGAGGCACAGGCGCGCAAGGCCGCCGTCGACGAGGCGATCGCGCGCGGCGAGACCGTGATCCCGAGCGAGCAGAAATCCGATATCTCCAGGCTGAAGCTCGACGTCTCGCGTATGCGCGCACGCATGACAGACCTCCGGCAGCAATACACCCAGCGCTATATCGATCGCGACCCGGTGCTCAAGTCGCTGCCCGCTGTGCTGACTGAGATGGAGAGCGAACTGGCCCAGGCGCTGCAGATCGCCAGGGTGACGGTCACCGACGAGGCCCAGCAGGAGGTGGCGGCGGCGCAGGTCTCGGTGACCGCGCTGGAGCAGCAACTGGTCGAGCATCAACGCGCAGTGCAGGCGTTCACCGAACGGTTCAAGGAATTCAAGGCGCTGGAGGAAGGTCTGGCTAGGCTCGACGTCCTTTACGCAGAGAATGAGGAACGCCTGGCCCAGATCCAGGTGCGCAATCTGAAGAAGTTCCCACCCATCCAGGTGGTCGAATGGGCGCGGGTCCCGAGCCGCCCCATCTACCCGGACTATGAACGCGACCTGATGATCGCGCTGGGCGCCGCGTTGATGCTGGCGCTGTTTGCTACCTGGCTGGTCGAGTACCTCGGCGAAAAATCGCGCCCAGCGCACGCGGGGCCCTATCTGGGGGTGCGGGTTTATCCCGGTGACCAGGGCCAGACGCTTACCGCGGCGCAGCCCGACAACCGCCTCGGCCACGCGCAGGGCCCCGCGGCAAACCCGGCGGCCTCACCGACGCCACCGGCCAATCTGCCGATCCTGCCGCGCGAACTGGCCGGCACCGAAGTGGCCTCGCTGCTCGCGGTCAGCGATCCGCTGACGGCGAGCTATGCCACACTGTTGCTGTGCGGCATCTCGCCGTACGAGCTCCCGCTGCTGCATTCGAGCTGCTTCGATCAGGCCGCCGATCTGGTCAGCATCCCGGGTGCCAGTCGCCGCGATATCCGCCCGGGTCCAAGCGTCTGGCCGCGCCTTGCGCAGGTCATGGCGACGATGGACGACGCCCAGATGGCGCTGCCGGTGAGCGATCTGAATGCGCGCCTGGTCAAGGCCGCACAGGATGCGCAGCTCGCGGATCCGGGCAGCATCAATGCGCTGGCCCTGTGGCACACCTATGTGATCTACCTGATACGCCAGGGCATCGATGCCTCGGCGCTGGCCGGCCGCGTTGGCGCCGTTCCCTCCGATGTCTACGCGGTGCTGATGCACTATGCCCCGGCCGGCGGGAGTCGCCCGCTGAGCAGCATCGATTTCATTTATCCGGCCCTGACGGCCGGCTAGCCTGTCGTTGAATCAATACAACCTGCCGGTCAACAGACGTCCTTCCGCCCTTGCCCTGGGGCCGTGTCCGCAAAGGCGGGCTGCCGTGTGACCTGGGCGAGCATGACGCCGACGCCGAGCAACAGGATCGCCGACGAGGTATAGCATCCGCAGCAACAGACCCGCGAACTGGCGATGGAGATACTCAGGTACGGCAACGACGTCGAGGTCCTGGGCCCGCCCAGCCTGCGTAGCGAGATCCAGTCCATGCTGGCCGCGGCACTCGACCGTTACCGGAGCCGATAATCGAGACTGGTAAGAACAGCTACTGCGAGGGCAGCAGCCCGATGTCGTCCAGCTGCGGCAACGTCTCCTGCGAAACCCCCTGCAGCTCGCCGCACATCCCCAGCATATTGCTGGTGATGCGTTCGAGCTGCGCCTCGCGCTTCTTCCACATGCGCTGCATGGCGCTTTTCTCCTTGTCGAGATCTTCGCGCATCTGCTGGTAGGCATCGACCACTGCGCGCACCTTCTGCGCAAACTGTGCACTGGTGACGTAGTTGTACAGGGCCTCCATGGATTCGCCCTTGCCGGCCGAGATCGCCTTTTGGCGCTGTGACTCGATCAACACGGTCCGCAAGGCCTCGGCGAGTGCCCTGACCAGATCCGGACGCACCAGCCATACGCCTTCGTACATCACCATTGCCTCGGTGATCCCGGCCGGAAAGGCCGTGCTGACCAGCACCGCCAGCTCGCCGCCGGCGGCCTGCTGGTCATCCTTGAGCTTGCCGATCCACGCATTCGACCAGTTCTCCGCGCGCTTGGTCTCCCATATGATGCGGCCGCAGTTCACCCCCGAGCGCAGGCGTACGGTCTGGATCACATCCGCGCCCCGCGCGCCCTTGCGCACCGGCTCGATACCGTCGAATGGAAATGCAGTGCCGAGGAGGGCCTCGAGTTCCAACTCCAAGACCTCGCCCTGCAGCTGCTGAGAGCCCTGCTCGAGCTTGCGCTTGAGGTCCTCGTTGGCCCTTTGCGCATCATCGATCTTCTTGCGCCATTCGGCCTCGCGCAGCCGAAAGGCATCGGCGGTTGTCTGCTCGATACGCTGGCGCTCCGCGTCCACCTGGCGTTGGATCTCGAGCGCCATCTCTTTCTGTTTTTCCTCCAGCGCCGATTTCTCCTGGCGCAGCACCAGCTCGGTCTCGCGGTAACCGGCCAGTTTTGCCTCTTTCGCCGTGAGCTGGGCGCGCAGCGCCTGCGCCTCTTCGGCGCTCTCGCGGCGGACCGCCTCCGCGGCCTGTTTCGCGGTGCCCTCGAGCTTTGCCTTCATTTTCGCCTCGGCCGCCGCGCTCTGCGTCAATTTTTCCTCGAGCCGTTCGATCTGCTCCCCGAACCGCCGGGCCGCCGCACGGTCGGCGTCGGCGATCAGCGACTCGCGCAGCTGGCGTCGCTCGCCATCGAGCATCGCTGCATACTCCGACTCATAGCGTTCGATCAACTGGTGGGCGATGGCGTCCTGCAGCACAAAGTCAGTGCCGCAGTGCGGACAGGCCACTTTGTCAAACGCATCGATAATGATTTTCTTGCTCACTGGGGTCCCCTCCTGCATCCGGCAACGGCGCCGGAATCACGCCGGTCGCTGCCGATAGACGGCGTCGAATACCGCCTCCAGTTCAGGATACTCTCCCCTCAAGCCGTCGATCACCCGTTTCGCCCAGTCGAAATAGGCCTGGCGGCGAGCCAAGGTCCAATCAGTGGGCGGATTGTCGGCGACATCACGCAGATTGCAGATCTTGTCGGCCAGCTTCACTGCCCGCGCCGGCCGCGACAGTCGGTGCGCCTTATCGATCTGTGCCTGTTTGCAGGCCTGTCGGCCCAGCGTCTTGTCGTCGGTCACCTCTTCCACGATGGCACAGACCGTCGCGCCGAAGCGCGCGTCGATCTCTTCCGGGGTCGTCTCGGTATCCTCGATGGTGTCATGCAGAACGGCAGCGACAATGCTGTTCAGATCGGTCACGCCGCCTTCGTTTACCAGGACATCCGCCAGCGCCAGCGGGTGATTGATGTAGGGTGATGCCGCCTCGTCCTTGCGTCGCTGGTCCTTGTGCTTGTGCGCAGCGAATGCGATCGCCTCCACCAGCAGCGACAATTCCTCTCGATTCATGGCTCTCCACCTCTAGCCTGCATAGCTTACCGTTTTTCGTAACGAGGGCGCCGAGACGCCGCTATGGCGGGGTGCACGGAGTGGAAGGCGGTGAAGGCGTAGCCGACACTACGTCGAACCGGCTGCAACGAGTACGCCCCGTCATAGCGAGGGTATCGGGGGCCGCAGCAGGAAATCGGTGAGCTATGCAGGCTAGTACTGCAGCGGCGCAAGACACTGAAAACTTGATTAGACTCTGCGTTTCCGCCGGACGCGAGGACCCGTCGGCTTGGC
>JAHEJD010000075.1:0-6207 GCA_024639005.1 Chromatiaceae bacterium
GGCGGTTCCTACGCCGCGGGCAAGGCCGTGATGAATTCGATGCCATACGCCGGCGGTTTTGTCCTCACCGGCCAGCAGAGCATGATAAAAGCCGAGCAGCCCGATATCGTCGATACTGCCATCGCCGCGGGCTCTTTCAACACGCTGCTACGAGCCGCGCAGGAGGCTGGCTTGGTGGAGACACTGAAGGGTGAGGGCCCCTACACGGTGTTCGCACCGACGGATGCCGCGTTCGCGAAATTGCCGGCCGGGACCGTGGAGGCGCTGCTCGCCGACAAAACAAAGCTGGTGAAGGTACTTACATACCACGTCGTGCCTGGTAAGCTCGACGCCAGCCAGGTCACTGCGATGACCAAGCTCGCTACGGTCGAGGGTACCGACCTCCCGGTCAGCAGTATTTCAATCACCAGTACTGATATCATGACGTCGAACGGCGTGATCCACGTGATCGACGAAGTCTTGATCCCGCAGAGCTAAAGCCATGTAAGCTTGACCGGGGCCTCGCGGCCCCGGTCAATGGCTGAACTCGCCCACCACGCAGAGGCCGTCCGCCCATGTCATGGCTGCAGAAATTGCCGGGATCTCGGCGCGAACCGCACGGACTCGAATGGCGCATCGCCAAGAAGCTGCCATGGATACTGCTAGGCGGCACTGCCGTCCCCGCGCTGTGTTTTCTCTACGCCGTGCTGTTCCCCAACCCCGACATCGGCGACACCGTCGAAAAGCATTTGTCAGGCGTGGCCATCGCCGCCGTGGCCGCGACGCTGACTGTCTGGACCGCCGTGTTTACGATGGCGATCGGCTGCGGCATCGTATGGGTCATGAAGGGACCCGCCTATGTCGCCGATCGCTATCCACTGATCGATGCGGAGGCACCTGCCGGCCCGTCCCCGGCGGACCGCGAGGAGCGGCCAGCGGCACGCCGCTGATGCGCACCGCCTCCCGGGGTGTCGCCTAATCTACGGCTGCTCGATCGGCACCAGCATTCACGCAGCCCTCCATACGCTGGCGGCCCTACCCGATAATCGGTCATAGTAGGCGCCGACCGGCCAACACCGTTCAGCTCACGTCCAGCCTCCGCGCCGTCATTCGGTCCTGGCTTGTCCGACGCGAACCCTGACGCATGCCGCAGGAGGGCCGGTCGAGACCAGTCACCATTCATCGCGAGACCGCTGAAATGAAACATACCCTGACCCGCTTGGTGCTCAGCACCGCCGTTACCGTCGGACTGACCGGCTGCGCCACCGAGAACGATCCCAACCAGCGTGCCAAGGTCGGCGCCGCGGTGGGTGCGGTCGCAGGCGCGGTCATCGGACACCAAATTGACGATGGCTCGGGAAAATGGGTCGGTGCCGCCGTCGGCGCCGTGGCGGGCGGCGCCGTCGGCCACTACATGGACAATCAGCAGCGGGAATTCGAGGCCGCCCTGCAGGACGAGCGTGACGCCAATCAATTGGAGATCGAGCGCCTGCGCGACGACACCCTCAAGCTGACAGTCGACTCGGAGGTATCTTTCGACTTCAACAGATACGATATCAAGCCCGCATTCCGCCCGTCGCTGGACAAGCTCGCACAACTGTTAATGAAGTATGACCGCACCGTCGTGCACGTGGTCGGGCATACGGACAGTATCGGCTCCGAGGCATACAACCAGACACTATCGGAGCAGCGTGCGCTGAGTGTCGGTGACTACCTGGCGACCTACGGCGTGCCGCGCCAGCGCCTGCGCACCGAAGGTCGCGGCGAGCGTGAACCGCGCGACACCAACGCGACCGAGGCGGGGCGCCAGCTCAATCGCCGGGTCGAGGTGTTCGTCAAGCCGATCGTCGAGGGACAAGAACAACGCGCCTATGAGTCGCCGAGTTACTACTGAGCTACCATGCGCAATAGGCTCCGACTTCATTGCATCGTGCAAGCTTCATTACTATCAATCCGCCGCATCTGCGCCGCCACCGCCTGTGTACTGTTGGCCTTCCCGGCAGCCAACGCGGAAGAGTCGCTGCTGAGCGGGGAGATACTGCGCGCGGAGGCCAGCCAACGCATCAACAATCTGAGCACCGCGGAGCTGGTCGAGGCGCTCGCGCAGCGGCCGCACAGTGTACTGATCGATGTGCGTACGCCGCGCGAGATCCATTTGCTTGGCGGCACCATCGATGCGCCACGCAGTTACAACATCCCGCGCGGCTGGCTGGAGTTTCGTATTGCCGAACGCGTGCCTGACAGGGATACGCCTATCATCGTCTACTGCGGGATCAATCAACGCAGCCCACTGGCGGCGCAGCGGCTGACGCAAATGGGTTACCGCAACATCAGCAATTACAGCGACGGCTTCTTCGCCTGGCGCGATGCCGGCCTGCCGGTCGAGGCGCCCGATGAGGTGCTCGACTCCATGCTCTTTCGCAGGCCGCGCCCGGTAGCCGATGGAGTATGGTCGGCAATCGGCGCGACCGAACCCCCGAGCTACGAGAATTCGGGACACAACAACAACCTGTCCTTTGTGGTCAGCAATGACGGCGTGCTGGTCGTCAATGCCGGTGACAACTATCTGCTGGCCCGTGCACTGCATGAAGAAATCCGCGCGATTACCGATCAGCCCGTCAGATACGTGGTGCTGGAGAACGGACAGGGCCATGCGGCCATGGGCGCGGCCTACTGGAAAGAGCAAGGTGCGCAGATCATTGCCCATGTCGACGCCTATGCAGAACTCGAGGCCCACGGTGAGCAGATCCTGGAGCGGGTATTGCGGCGCTCCCGAGACAAGGGCATGGGCACCCGACTGGTGTTGCCCGACGAAACCTTCACAGAGCGCAAGCTCATCCAGCTCGGCGATAGGCGCATCGAAATCCTGCATCTGGGACCCGCGCACAGCCCCGGCGATATCACCGTCTGGCTGCCCGACCAAAAGGTCGTGATTGCCGGCGATATTGCATTTCACCAACGCATGTTGCCGGTATTCGAACATACCGACACCGGCGCCTGGATCGAAACCTGGGAGAGACTCGAGGCGCTCGGGGCCGAGATCGTGGTACCGGGTCACGGCGAGCCTACCGACATGGCGGTGGTCACCCGATACACCAGGGATTATCTGGGCTATATGCGCAGCCAGATCGGCGCACTGATCGAGAACGGCGGCAGCCTGCAAGATGTCTACGGTATCGACCAGTCGCCTTATCGACACCTGGACACCTTCGATGAACTGGCGCGCCTCAATGCCAGCAGGATCTTTCGCGCGATGGAGTTCGAGTGACTTCGATGGGTCAGGCCGATGACCCTGCGGATCAGGTCTTGTCAGGCCGGAGGAGCGCACCATGACCATCTGGGTCGATGCGGATGCCTGCCCGCGTGTGATCCGCGACATCTTGTTCCGCGCCGCCGAGCGCTGCCAGACTGCAGTTAACCTGGTCGCCAATCAGTCAATTGACGTGCCTAGGTCACGGTATGTGCGCATGCTGCGCGTGGCATCCGGTTTCGATGTCGCCGACAACGAGATCGCACGCCGGGTCGCCCCCGGCGACCTGGTGGTGACGGCCGACATCCCGCTAGCCGCAGAGGTGGTGGAAAAGCAGGCCCTGGCACTCAGCCCGCGCGGGGAGCGCTTCACGCCCGACAATATCCGCGAGCGCCTGAATATGCGCGACTTCATGGACACCATGCGCGCCAGCGGGATGACCAGCGGTGGTCCGCCGCCCCTGTCGGCCACGGACAGACAGGCCTTCGCGAATGCGCTCGATACCTACCTGAACGCGCACCAAACGCGTCCTACTTGACGGGTTTTCGTGGCCCCTTGGCGGCCGGGGCGGTCTTTCGCCGGCCCTTTTTTGATACGGCATCCGCGCTCGGTCGACCCGCCTTGCGTCGTGCGGAAGGCGCAGCGGCGTTCTTCGCGGGGCGCGCGCGCTGCCGCGGCGCCCCCGGCGCGGCTTCCCGCAGACGGGTGATCGCCAGCTTGCGCTGGCACACCCAGGTCTTCTGCAGATCTCGCAGGGTCTCTGTCGGCATGCCGGCCGGCAGATCGACCGTCGTGAAATCGTCGAATATCTCGATATGGCCGATGTACTTGCTCTCCAGCTCAGCCTCATTGGCGATAGCGCCGACGATGTTGCCCGGCTTCACGCCATGCGTATAACCCACGTCGAGACGAAAGCGCTCCATCTCGATATCCGGATAGTCCTTGAGCGGCAGGGCCGCAGTCTGCAGGGTCTTGGCCGGACGACGCTGGCGCGGCCGGGCTGCCCTTTCGACGCCGGGACTGTGCCCCGGATCAGCGGCGCGCGGCGCCATGCCGGCCTTGTCGGCCCTGGCATCCAACAACAGCGGCATATCCCCTTGTGCGAGTCGCGCCAGCGCGGCGGCGATCTGCAGGGCGTCCATTTCGTCCTCCTGCTCGAGTTCACTGACCAGACGGTAGTAGACCGCCAGATCCTGTTTCGCGATCAATTCGCGTACTTGCTGTTTGAATCGCTCGGTGCGCTTTGAATTGATGTCTTGGACCGAGGGCATATCCATGGGCTCGATGCGACCGCCGGTCGCCTTCTCGATGCTGTGCAACAGGCGGCGCTCACGCGGCGCCACGAACAGAATCGCCTCGCCGGCGGCACCGGCGCGCCCCGTGCGACCGATGCGGTGGACGTAGGACTCGGGATCGTACGGGATATCGAAATTGATCACGTGGGTAACGCGTTTGACATCCAGGCCGCGGGCAGCGACATCGGTAGCGACCAGGATATCGAGCCGCCCATCGCGCAGCCGCTCCACAGTGCGCTCGCGCTGCGCCTGGGCGATATCGCCATTTAGCGCCTCGGCAGCAAATCCGCGGGCACTGAGCTTTTCCGCCAGTTCTACCGTCTGGGTCTTGGTGCGCACAAAAATAATCACGCCATCGAAGGGCTCGGTCTCGAGGATGCGGGTCAGGGCATCGAGCTTGTGGAGCCCCTTGATGGGCCAGTAACGCTGGCGGATGTTCTCCGCCGTGGCGGTCTGCGCCGCGATCTGGACCCGCTGCGGTGCGCGCAGGTGGCGTTCGGTCACTGCACGAATAGCGTTCGGCATCGTCGCCGAGAACAGCGCGATCTGGCGTTCCCCCGGGGTGTGCTGCAAGATCCACTCGACGTCATCGATGAAGCCCATGCGCAACATCTCGTCGGCTTCGTCGAGCACCAGCGACTGTAGGCGCGAGATGTCCAGCGTACCCCGGCGCATGTGGTCCATGATCCGACCCGGAGTCCCAACCACGACCTGCGCCCCGCGGCGCAAGTGGTTGAGCTGCATCCCCATCCCCTGCCCGCCATAGATCGGCAGCACATGAAAGCCGCGCAAGAAACGCGCATAGGTCTGCATGGCTTCTGCAACCTGCAGGGCCAATTCGCGAGTTGGGGTCAGCACCAGCAGCTGCGGATAGCGGGCGGCGGCATCGAGCCGTGCCAGCAACGGCAATGCAAAGGCCGCGGTCTTGCCGGTCCCGGTCTGCGCCTGACCAAGCAGATCATGACCGGCGAGAAGCAGCGGTATCGCCTGCGCCTGGATCGGCGACGGTGTTTCGTAGCCGACATTTGCGAGCGCCGCCAGGATAGGATCGGGCAGCCCCAGCATAGCGAAGCCGGTGGGTATTTCAGACATAACGGGGATCACGCAGCTCAGATGGGGCCATACACTCATAGCAGGCCACTGATTATACGCTGAGTGCTGCAGTTTCAGGGGTGTTTTACGCCGTCGTGTGCCGTAGCGGAAAGTGACGCTGCTCGGCAATCGGGTGCCGCCGTCATCGACGGTGTTCCTGATTCCGCTGAAACGAGGCGAACTTCTGTTTCAGGACACTAGGTTACCGGTGCGGATGTTCGAAAAAGACATAAGGCGTCGAGTAATCGCTGAACTCAAAGTACACCTTCTTCTCGCCCGGGTCCTTATGCATGTTCAGATTCTCATCGAATATGCCGTATCCGAAGCGGTAGGGACGCGAATCGCTGCCCTGCGTCGCGACTGCAGTACTGAGCTTGTCGATCTCAATGAATCGGCGAACCAGCTTGTCGCCGGAATAGATCTCCAACACGCCATTCGTGCCCGTCCAGTTTTGGATTGCGCGCCCGAATTTGTTCTGCGTTTCCTGGGTACAGGCACCGAGTGCCGAGACCATCAAAATCACCACAAGAAGTCGGATTTTCATCATTCCTCCCTATTTCCAGATTCCCGAGTCAGGGACCTGTGTTGCAT
>JAHEJD010000075.1:6307-12856 GCA_024639005.1 Chromatiaceae bacterium
TCATCATCGTCAGCGGCGATGCCTATGTCGATCACCCGAGTTTCGGCATGGCAGTCATCGGTCGCGTCCTCGAGGCACAGGGTTTTCGGGTCGGTATCATCGCCCAGCCAGACTGGAATCGCGTGGACGATTTCACCCGCCTGGGACGCCCCAATCTGTATTTCGGTGTGACCGCCGGCAACATGGACTCCATGGTCAACCGCTATACCGCGGAGCGCCGCCTGCGTTCGGACGATGCCTATACGCCGGGCGGCAAAGGCGGCAGGCGCCCCGACCGGGCGGTGATCGTCTACTCACAGCGCTGTCGTGAGGCATTCAAGGATGTGCCGATCGTCATCGGCGGTATCGAGGCCAGCCTGCGGCGTATCGCGCACTTCGATTACTGGCAGGAGAAGGTTCGCCGTTCGGTATTGATCGACGCCAAGGCGGACATGCTGCTTTTCGGCAACGCAGAGCGGGCCATCGTTGAGCTGGGCCACCGCCTGGCCGCCGGCGAGAAGATCGAACAGATCGAAGATCTGCGCGGCACCGCATTCGTCCGCAAGACGCCGCTGACCGGCTGGACCATCATCGACTCCACCACCATCGATGCGCCGGGCGAGATTCGGTCACATCCGGATCCCTATGCGTCAGTTACCGGGGTCGTGGACGAACAGGCAGGCGGTAACAGGCGGCCCTCGCGTCCCACAACAACACCGCAGGTGGTCACGCTACACCGCCGCCCAAAGGGCCAGGATCGTCAGGCTCAGACGGTGAGACTGCCGAGCTTCGAGTGCGTCCGCGACGACCCGGTCCTGTATGCCCATGCCTCGCGCGTGCTGCATCTCGAATCCAACCCGGGCAATGCGCGGGCGTTGATGCAGGGACATGGCAACCGCGATGTCTGGATCAACCCGCCGCCGATCCCGCTGCGCACGCCCGAACTCGACCGGGTGTTCGAGCTGCCGTACCAGCGGGTGCCGCATCCCGCCTATGGCGGGGAACGGATACCGGCTTACGAGATGATCCGCTTCTCGATCAACATCATGCGCGGTTGTTTTGGTGGCTGTTCGTTCTGTTCCATCACGGAACACGAGGGCCGCATCATCCAGAATCGCTCTGAGCAGAGCATCCTGCGCGAAATCGAGAACATTCGCGACCACACGCCTGGCTTCACCGGTGTAATTTCCGATCTCGGCGGCCCGACCGCCAATATGTGGCGTCTACACTGCAGGGACCCAAAGATCGAAGCGAGCTGCCGTCGGCTCTCCTGTGTCTACCCAGGCATCTGCAGCAACTTAAACACCGATCAGATGCCGCTGGTGCGCCTGTATCGTAAGGCCCGCGCACTCCCGGGAATCAAACGCGTCTTGATCGCATCGGGGCTGCGCTATGACATAGCCGTCGAGACGCCGGAATATGTCAAAGAGCTGGTGACCCATCACGTCGGCGGTTACCTGAAGATCGCTCCGGAGCACACCGAGGACGGCCCACTGTCGAAGATGATGAAACCCGGCATGGCGACTTATGACCGTTTCCGGGCGATGTTCCAAAAGTATTCGCGACAGGCCGGCAAGGAACAGTACCTGATTCCCTACTTCATCGCCGCGCATCCGGGTACCACCGACCAGGATATGCTCAACCTGGCGCTTTGGCTGAAGGCCCATGGCTTTCGCGCCGACCAGGTACAGGCCTTTCTGCCGTCACCGATGGCGATGGCCACGGCGATGTGGCACAGCGGCCGCGATCCGCGGAAAAAGATCAGCCGGAATTCGGCAACAGTGTTCTCACCCAAGGGCCGGCGCCAGCGGCGATTGCACAAGGCCTTTCTACGCTATCATGACCCCGAGAACTGGCCGCTGCTGCGCGAGGCGCTGCAGCGCATGGGACGGGCGGACCTGATCGGCAACGGCAGACGTCACCTGATACCGAGCTTCCAGCCGTCCGGGACCGGCGGTACCTCTGCGCGCGCGCACGACGGTCGGGCAAAGCCTACCTTCCGCACACTGCACGCCTGGGGCTCAAAGAAGCTGTCTCCGGCCGGGAGACGCACGAAGCATTGAACGCCAATCGAAGGACGGGCAGGCAAGGTCATCGCTGGTCTTCGACGGGGGACAGTCTACGTGCGCGTAAGTGACTACATGACCCGAAAGTTATTGACCGCGGCGCCTGGTGACGGCGTCCGTGAGACCTTCTTTCGCATGCGTGAGGCCAAGGTGCGGCACCTGCCTGTGCTCGATGGCGCGCAGCTGCTTGGCATAATCAGCGACCGCGACCTGCGACGCCCGGACTGGGTGGACGAGGCTCCAGATCTGTCGCATGACTACCAGCTCGATGACAGCCTGTCGGTATCGGACCTGATGAGCCATCATCCCGTCGTCGTCCATACCTACGACGATCTAGCCAAGGCCTGTACACTGATCAATCAGCACGGTTTCGGCGCCCTGCCTGTACTGGACAAGGGCAATCATCTGGTCGGCATCCTCAGCAAGGCGGATCTGGTGCGTGCCTTCGCGCATCTGCTCGAGACACACCATGAGCACAACGGCTAACCCGCAAACCTCACCGAATACCGGTGGAAGCGGTGCGGTGAGATACGCTGCTTTATCGCATTATCTTGCGAATAATATGCCCACCATGCCTTCACCTGGCGGTCAGAATTCGATGTCTGCCACACCACGCAGCGCCCGGCGTATCTCCGCCAGCGTGGGTGGATAGAGTTCGCCGGTCTCGGCATACACGCCGTAACAGGTCATACGCCGCACATCGGGCTGCTTCTCGGATGCCAGCCAGAAGTGATAGCCGGAATACAGCATCGGGCCTCCGTCGATACCCCCTGCACCGGTCAGACGCAATCCGGCCACCTGCACGGGTCGTAGACTCACGACCTCCACCACGGTTATCTGTACTCGAGTGATTAAGAAACTATCTGCGCTGATCGTAACGCCGGAGTGGTCCACGCTCTCGATCTCGAACGCACAGCTAGGGCGGAAGCTGTCGAAGCCACTGGACCTGACACGCGCCTGACGCGCGCCCGGGCCGCCATCCTGGATGTATACGCGGGCCCTGCCGGCCGCCACCCCGATGTCGTTCTTCAAGACCACCCGGGCGCCCTGCAGGTCGACGAAACCGCTGCCGAGCTCTTCACGCACCGTGGCACTGTTCTGGCAGGCACTCAGCAGGATCACCATCATGACGACGAATATGCGCAGTCTCATACGATCAATCTCCATTCAAGGCGTAACAGAAGTTGGACACAGTGATTCGGCCTTGGTTGCAGCCGCGGCGAGGGCCTCATGCGGACAATTTCATCGTATGCTATCCCGATGCGCACAGGTCCCGCGAATCCGGTAACGCGATGTCTGCAGTCACTCCGGTACCCGGCGGCGGCGTTGCTCATGCTGACGTTGGCGCCCTGGGGTCACGCCGAGACCGTCAGTGTGCGCACGGTGCGTCTCGGGGATGTATTGGCGGTACCGGAATTCAGCGCGCCGGCAACGGTGGTGGCGCGCAATGCGCCATCGCCTGCGGCCGAGATTGCCGCGCGCGTCGAGGACATCTTAGTCAAGGTCGGCGATCGGGTCACGGCCGGCGATCTGCTGGTGCGTCTGGATTGCCGTCGCTACGAGTCCGTGCGGACCGCCCGGCAGGCCGCCGTGGACCGCGCGCTTGCTCAACAGGCATTTGCTGAGCAACAGCTCCAGCGCGCGCGCAACCTGCAACGCAAAAAGAGCATTAGCAAGGAACTGCTGGATCAGCGGCGTACGGACCTGGCCACGGCCGAGGCCGATCTGTTGGCCAGCGAGCAGGATGTTCGCCTGGCAGAGATCGACGTCGGCCATTGCGATTTGCGCGCACCAGTCGACGCCGTCGTCACTGAGCGGGCCACTAGCGTCGGCAGCTACGCCAATGTGGGCACCGTTCTACTGAAGCTGCTCGAGGCCGAGGGTCAGGAGGTCAGCGTGGCCCTGCGCCACGACCAGGCCGACGGACTGCAGTCGGCAGACAGCGTGGTGTTCACCAGCGACGAGACTGACTACCCGGTGACGCTGCGTACCCTGCTGCCTCGCGTCGACCCGGTTGCCCGAACCCGCGAGGCGCGCCTGGTGTTCACGGGTGAGGCCGCCATTGCCGGCACGCCGGGGCGAATCGTCTGGCACGGCGCGCGCTCGATGTTGCCGCCTGACTACCTGGTGCGGCGGGATGGCCGCCTGGGGGTGTTTGTGCTGGACACCGATCGAGCCAGATTTGTCGACATCCCCGACGCCCAAGACGGACGCCCGGCGCTGCTCCAGCTCGCGCCGGAGACGCTGTTGATCAGCGAGGGGCGCCAGCGTCTGATCGACAATGACCTGGTAAATCCGATAGCCGCTGGAGAATCGCGCTAGTGGGCTTCTATCGCGCGTTGCTGCGTAACCACGTCCTCGCCAACCTGGTATTTATCCTGATCCTGGTCGTCGGCGGACTGTCCTACCTCGATCTGCCCCGCCAGCAGGACCCCAGCATCAACTTCAATTGGATTGTGATTACCACAGTGCTGCCCGGCGCATCCGCCGGGGATGTCGAGAAGAAGGTGACCGACCCACTCGAGGATGCCTTGCGCCAGATTCAAGACGTGAAGTTCATGTCCTCGAACAGCCGCGAGACAGTCTCCACCATTCTGGTCAGATTCGACGACATCGACGCCCGGACTTTCGACAAGCGGATCTCTGACCTGCGTCGCGAGATCCAAAACAAGGAGGACGAGCTCCCTGATGCTGCGGAGGACTCGCGCATCCTCGAGATCACCAGCGCCAACGGCTTTCCATCGGCAACCATTGCCGTGGTAGGCCAGGGGATGGACGAAAACCTGCGCCGCCAGGCGCGCAACGTACGCAAGGCCTTGGAACGCCTGCAGGGCGTCGATCGCGTCGACGCGACCGGCCTGGTCGACCCCGAGCTGCAGGTGCGCTTTTTTCCCGAGCTGCTCGAAGAGTTGCGCCTGACGCCGGGACAGATCGCCGACACCGTCAGCGCATTTTTCCAGGATATCGCCGCAGGCGACGCCCGCCTCGGCCAGCAGAACTGGCTGATCCGCCTGGTCGGATCCGATGCCGACCCGGACGGCCTGGCGACACGGACTGTCGTCGGCGCCGGCAGCGAGATCACCCTGGCCGACGTTGCCCGGGTCGAGCGCTCGCGGGCCGAGGCCTCTCATCTTGCCACCTTCGAAGACCGCCCCGCGGTCCTGCTCGCGGTGATCAAGAAGGCCGACATCAATACGATCGACCTGGTCGAGCGGCTGAAGGTCTATCTCGACGACCGTAATGCACTGCGTGACGGCACCGGCGTAGAGCTGGTATTGATCGACGACCAGACCATCACCACGCGCAATGCGATCCGCCTGATGCAGAACAACGCCATCATTGGCCTGGCGCTGGTGCTTGTCGTGACCTGGGTGTTTCTCGGCTCCCGGATCGCGCTGCTGACGTCGATCGGTATCCCGTTCATCCTTGCCGGCACCTTCTGGGTGCTCTCCGGCATTGGGGAGACACTGAATGTGATGGTGCTTCTCGGCGTGGTGATCGTACTCGGCATGCTGGTCGACGACGCCGTCGTCGTCGTCGAGGGTATTTATTACCGACTGCGCCACGGCATGCCGGCGATACAGGCCTCGGTCGAGTCTCTACGCGAGGTGGCCGCCCCGGTAACCGCCGCCGTGCTGACCACGATGGCGGCTTTCGCCCCATTGATCCTGCTGCCCGGCATTCTCGGTGACTTCATGCGGGTGGTGCCGACCGTCGTGGTCGTGGCGCTGGCGATCTCGCTCCTCGAGGCATTCTGGATGCTGCCGGCCCATGTGGTCGCGGCCGGCGTCAGCTTTGCACGGCCATCGCGGGTGCATCGCCTGCGCGAGCGCTTCACGCACCGGATTCAGGTGCGCTACATTCGCCTGCTGGTGAAGGCCCTGCGGCATCGTTGGTTGACGTTGCTGTTGGTCTGCTCGCTGTTCCTGGGTGCGCTCGGCGCCCTGGCTTCCGGTCTGATCCGCATGGATTTCTTCGCCGCCGACACCATTCGCCTGTTCTACATCAATCTGGAAATGCCCCCCGAGACCCCGTTGCCGGCGACACTGCGCAAGGTTCAAGAGGTCGAGCACGTCGTCCGCGAGCACATTCGCGACGGCGAGGCCCGCGCCATCCTGAGCTATGCCGGCATCATGTTCACCCAGACCGAACAGCGCCTGGGCGATCATCTTGGCCAGATCATGGTCGGGTTGAATCCAAAGACGGCGTCGCTGCGCACCGTCGAAGAAATGATCGAGGGCATGCGCAGCATGGTGCTGGCCACGCCCGGACCGACCCAGCTCTCATTCCTGCGCCTCGCCGGTGGGCCGCCGACAGCCAAGCCGATCAGCATCAAGGTGCGCGGCGACGACTTTAGCGAGATCCGCACCGCAGCCGATCGTCTCAAGATCATTCTGCAGGGCATCGACGGTGTGAAAGACATCGAGGACGACGCCGACAAGGGCCGCTCCGAACTAGTCCTGACATTCGATACCGATGCGATCAACCGCGCCGGACTGAATCC
>JAHEJD010000134.1 GCA_024639005.1 Chromatiaceae bacterium
ACCGGGATGATCTCTGCGGGGTAGCCGAGACGGCGCAGGCGTTTGATCGCACCCGCGAACGGGCGCACGATCTGGTTTGTGCAGTCGTTGAAAAGCCCGGGCACGAAGAGCAACGCGATGTGCGGATCATGTGCGGGCAGGGGACGTGGACGACTCGGTGGCGCCGCCTCGTCACTGAGCCTGTGCAGCAGTTGGTGACAGGTCCCGACATCTGCGCCCTGTGCACGCTGCGCCAGCGTGCAGAAGATCTCCCGGAAGCGTCTGCGACCATCTCGCACCATGGGAGCCTCCAGCAGGCTCAGCGTCTGCGCCGGCACCGCGGTGTCGTACTTCAGCATCGGGGGTGGCGCACAGCCGGGCAGAAGCGCGTACAGGACGGTCAACAGACCACGACGAAACCAACAAAGGCGAATTCGGCGAGCGGTCAATAGCAGCAAGCACCAGCGGTGGTGTTAAAGTCGCCAAAACTAACACACGAATGTCTTGCGAGGTCTGTCGTGCCCTTCCCAGCTATCTTGTTGCCTCAGCTGCGAGCGCTGGGCGGCCTCGGTGCCGCCTTGTTCTGTTCACTCTTTGTCTCTGTAGCTGTCGCGATCGCGGAGCCACCGCTAGTTTACCGGTTCGAATTCGCCGGAGAACCTGGCGTACCCACCGAGGCCTGGATGGGGGACCGGAACTTCCTCCTCGAACACGATGCCAAGGAGCCGGACAAGATCCATTTGGTGCAATCCGATGGTGCGCTACATATCGAAGTCAACAAAAAGTCCTTCGGGCTCGACACCGTGCCGATGGTATCCGGCATCAGTATCGAGGTAGATACCGCGGACGCCATGAACGACGGTAAGGCAGCGGCTTTCGTGGAGCGCATCGACTTCCTGGAATAGGGGGTGCCGTCGGACGAGAAATTTGCGACCATCGTCGACATGCAATGGCAAAGGCAGACTTTTTGGCGTGGATTCGCGGGCCTGTTCTCGCTGTTTTTGGCGATCGTGCTTACGGCCTGTGCGACGACCGCGCCTTATACCCCAAGTCGGCTGATAACGCCGGATGAACTCAGCGGCGTACAGACCAAAACCGTCGATGATGTCACGGTATCGGTTGCGATCCTCTCGGATGAGGAGGCACGGGCGCATTTCGGCGCAGACCTCGGCAAGCAGGGTTTGCAGACACTCTGGCTGAGCGTCCGCAACGGCCTGCCCGGAAAACTGTGGTTCATCCGGAATATCCTCGATCGGGATTTCTATTCGCCGGACGAGGCGGCGATCCTTATGCAGGGTGAAGTCGCAGAGCCCGCATTCGATACCCTGCGTCAGCATTTCCGCGACGAGTCCATCCGTGTCTTGATGATGCCGGGGACGATTACTGAAGGTTTCGTCTTTCTCCCCAGGAAAGAGGGAGGACGCTACATCGATGTTCGTCTCGCGGGCGACGTTTACGACATGTCTGAACTGAATTCCGGCGTGAGCGCCGACGCGGTCAAGCGGTCTGGCGGGACGGTCCTTGATTTCCGCTTCGGATTCGCCCTCCCGTTGCCCGACGGTGACTTCGATTATGAGCGATTGGAGACGGCCAAGACCTATGCTGGAGAGATCCTGCCGGACCTCGACACAGAGGCCTTTCGTCTTGCGCTCGAGCGGCTACCCTGCTGTGTGACCGACGCCGATAACGAACAGAACGGCGACCCGCTCAACGTGGTCATCGTCGGCGAATCCGCAGACCTGCTCAACTCGCTGTCGAGGAGCGGTTGGTCGTTCACGCATCGAATCACGTTGCGCAGTGTCGGTCGTTTGGTTGGCGCGGCGCTCCAAGGCGAGGCCTATCCTGTAGCACCTGTCAGCAGCCTTTACGTATTCGGTCGAAAGCAGGACTTTGCGCTGCAGCGCGCGCGGCGCTCCATTGCGCGGCGAAATCATATGCGGTTTTGGCTCGCACCCTTCACTTACCAGGGTAAGCAAGTGTGGGTTGGCCAGATCAGTCGCGACATCGGTATCAAGCTCTCCAGGGAATCACCATCGTTGACCACACACATCATCGACCCCGAAGTCGACTTGGCGCGTGAGTACCTTCTCCACAGCCTGCTGGCGGAAGGCCTGGTCGAGCGGTTCGGGTTCGTCAAGGGTAGCGTGGCCGCCCCTCGTACTCAGCCGGCAAGCAATCTTACTGGCGACCCTTTCTTTTCCGACGGCATGCGACTGGTGGTCATACTCTCCCCGGATCCACAGCCCCTGGTCGAGGTAGGCAGCCTGCGGTGGGAAAGATCAAGCCCGCCGGTTGCCGAAGGGCAGACCGAGGCGGCGGAACGAAATGTGCGCCCGATCAGTCCGAAAAGCCGCGAATCGGATTGAGCATCAGCCGACGGCTATCACGAGTTCCGCGCCCGGAAAGAAAACGATCTGCACTTTATCCGGGTCGGACCCGAGCGCTATGAGATTGTGGATGCGGTGGTGTTGGGGGGCTGAGCCGTCGCATCCAGGGCATTCCCGGGTAGATCGTCCCTGTGTGGCCTTTCCGGTCAGTTCCAATCGGTAGTGCATACGTCCCACGTCATCGCGAGGCGGGGGTATCGTCGGGGGCTCAGTGCCCGCATTGATCGACGCAGCGCAGTGTTACTCATCGTCAAAGCCATCAAGCGGGGTTTTACCGTGCGGATATCAAGACTTTCGTTGTTTATGGCGATGTTGACCGGGCTCATCGTCGGTGGTGCGGGCCTGGCACGGGCCGCGGACCAGCCCGGGGGCGACGCCACGACCCAGGTTGACACGCATGAGGCGCTGGCGGGCACCAGCTGGCAACTGGTAAAGATCATGTCGATGGACGATAAGGAGTACGTTCCCGAACAGAGATCAGCCTACACCTTGCGGTTCCTGGCCGACGGCACTGTGCGGGTACGCGCAGACTGCAACTTGGGCACCGGCAGTTGGACAGCGTCCGCGCCGAGCAAGCTGGAATTCGGCCAGATTGCGGCGACACAGGCCCTATGCCCACCGGGCTCGCTGCACGACCGCTACATGGCCCAGTTCCCGTGGGTCCGCAGTTATGTCATGAAAGGCGGTAATCTGTTTCTGGCGACGATGGCCGACGGCTCGATCATCGAATTCGAGCCCGGGCTGCTGCCGCTGGCTGCGACCGTACTCGGCGAGGAGGTGCGCACCGACAATGCCGGCGAAATGCAAAGAATCGTGTTGAGCCGGCTATTCGACCGCTATGTCGAGCAGCAGGGCATCGCGGTCACCGATTCGGAGATCGACGTCTACGTCGAGAGCCTGCGGCGCGGCATGCGTGCCGAGGGGTTGACCGCCGAAGACGATCTGACGGTCGAGGACGCCGCGCAGGTCGAGCAGATGCGCCGCGACACGGCGCGCTCGATGATCCGCCAATGGAAGCTCAACCGCGCGCTCTACCGGCA
>JAHEJD010000135.1 GCA_024639005.1 Chromatiaceae bacterium
CACTATGCCGAGTCCCGGACTATGCCGAGTACTTCAGATACCATGCTCACCCGTGTCGATGTTTCTAGTCTCAGCGCCCGTAGGATCGGTAAACCACTCGGCATAGTTTTCCTGTCTCTACAGACTGTTGAGGAAGCCGAGCAGCTGATCAGTCGGTTTATAGCGGGTCGGTCTGCCAGTGAGCGGTGTCACCTTGGCAAGCGCCTGTTCCTTCATGGCGAGTGTCGCCTCAAGATAGATTTGCGTGGTTTCCACCGATTCGTGGCCGAGCCAAAGCGCGATGACGGAGCGATCCACCCCCGACTGAAGCAGGTCCATGGCCATGGTGTGGCGCAGGCAGTGGACGGTAACATGTTTGTGTTTCAGGGTGGGGCAGGTCTTGGCGGCCGCCACACAATGTTTGGTTAAGAGATAACGCACGCCATCGGCACTGAGGCGGCCGCCTTTGGCGTTGGGAAAGAGTACCCGTTTGGCACCTCTTTGCGGCTCTCGCAGCCAGGCTTTCAATACGGTGACTGTGGGCTTGGCGAGCGGAGTACAACGTTCCTTGCGGCCCTTGCCTATCACGCGGACATGGGCGCCGGTTTCCAGGAGGAGGTC
The DNA here is from genome assembly GCA_024639005.1 of Chromatiaceae bacterium. Taxonomy (GTDB): domain Bacteria; phylum Pseudomonadota; class Gammaproteobacteria; order Chromatiales; family Chromatiaceae; genus Thiosocius. The sequence goes on from JAHEJD010000135.1 coordinate 601, forward strand.
CTGGCGTTTAAGCCCGGTCATCTCCGACAGGCGCAGGCCCGTCTGTAGGGCTACCAGGAGAAACGCGTGGTCGCGTCGACCAAACCAGGTGTGCCGGTCCGGGGCGGTGAGCAAGGCTTCGACTTCCGGGGGCGTGAGAAATGACACCAAAGCACGGGGGAAGCGCTTAGTGGGGATAGCGAGTACTCGCTGGATCTGCGCGGCGTGATCTGGGATCTCGAACGACGCGTACTTGAAGAAGGAGCGGATTGCGGTCAGTCGCAGATTGCGACTGCGGGTGCTGAGCCCTTGATCCTTCTCCAGATGCTCGAGGAACGCCACGATCAAGGGGGCATCGATCTCCTCGATCATCAGATCTGATGGCGCCTTGTACAGCCGCAACTGAATGAACTTCAGCAACTGACGGAAGGTGTCGCGATAGGAGCTGATCGTGTGAGGGCTGACCTGACGCTGCTGCATCAGGCGTTGGGTGAAGAAACGCTCCAACAGCGGAGCGAGGCTTGGTTGGGCAGTCATGACTGATCCTCCCAGCGTCGCTCAAGCCGGCGCATCGCTTCGCACATCAGCTCGGGAGAGCCCTCCAAATACCACTGGGTATCGGCAACATGCACATGGCCGAGGTAGGCGGACAAGACGGGGAGGAGACGCTCGGGATCCTGATCGGAGCGATACCAGTTCACCAGAGTGTTGGTTGCAAATCGGTGTCTAAAATCATGCAGGCGTGGCCCATGACTGTCGGACGCACCGCGCAGTCCGATCTGCCGGGACAGCGCGTAGAAGGTTCGATGAATGTCCCCGGCATCCAAACGATTGCCCCAGCTGGAGACGAACAAATAGGAGGACACCGGCCGCCCCGCCCAATGGCGCTGGCGTCGGGCGATGTAGTCTGCGAGCACTTTGCAGGTCGAGGCATGCAACGGTACCAGGCGAGTCTTTCCGAACTTGGCGCCGCGGATCGTCAACACCGCCGTGTCGAGATCGACATCCTGGAGTTCAAGGTTACGTACTTCGCCGAGACGCAGACCCGTGACGCTCAGCAGCCCGAGCAGACAATAGTAGACCCAGGGTCGCAGTTCACCGCGTTCATAGTGACAGGGCATCTTGAGAGCGGCACACAACAAGCGACGGATCTCATCATCCGAGTACAGATACGGTCGAGCCCGCTTCGGCTGGAAGGGCAACAAACCCGGCGCCGGAATCTGCGTGCGTGAATCGGTGGCGCTGCGATAACGCGCAAATCCTCGTATGAAGCTCAGGCGCTGCGCCCAATGCGCCGGTTGAACGTCGGCGGGCTGTTGGGCCCAGGAAAGCGCCAACACCTGAGTGATGTAGGTGGCGCGGCGCTGCTCCATGAACGTGACGAAATCGTACAATCCCTTGCCTGCCTCCTGCAGCTTGAATCCCAGATCGCGGCGCATGCTCAGATACTCTCGAACGGCCTGCCGAAGCGTGTTCATTGCACACCTCCGGGCCACGGCAGTGCCAGTGTGCTCAATGCCTCAAGATCAACCTTGGTATAAATCTTAGTGGTCTGCGGATGGCGATGACCCAATACGTCGCCGATCTCGCCGAGCGAGGCGCCTTGCCGCAACATCTCGGTGGCCAATCCATGGCGAAACTGATGGGCACCGTATGTGGGGGCATCAATCCTGGCGCGCTGCAACGCATGCCGAACCACCGATCCGACGCCGCTGGCACCTCGAAAGCCGCGGATAGGGGCCTTTGCGCGTAAAAATACGCGTCGACTGGTGCTAAGCGGCCGTCCATTCCGCAGATAGGCGGCGATCGCTTTACCCACCTCAAGGGGTAAAGGAAACTCGTTGCGCTGGCCGCTCTTGCCGCGCACGCTCAATGTTCCGGTATTCCAGTCAAAGTCATCGAGTTCAACAAATGCCACCTCGCTCGAACGTAATCCCAGTCGTGCGAGCAGCAACAAAATGGCATAGTCACGACGCCCTATCGCAGTGCGCCGATCAATGCTGGCCAACAACTGACGGACCTGATCCGCCGCAATCGCCCGAGGGATCGAAGGCATCGACCAGCAGGCCACAGCGGGAACAGCAGCAGCCAAATCCAGCGCCACTTCGCCGCGATAACGGGCGTACTTCAGGAAAGAACGCAACGCACTGGTCATGAGCTTCGCTCGCTTGATATGCAGCTGGGGTGCTCGGCGTTGGACGAATCCGACTACATCGCTGGCACATAAATCACCGAGTCGCACCCGCCTATCTGCAAACTGCTGCGTCAGAAAGTCACGGATGAACGGCACATAATTGACAACGGTCGAGGGTGCGACCGCACGCTCCTCCCGTAGGTAACACCGGTGGCACCTCGTCTGTAGCGTTCACCCCTTCACGGCGTAGAAATACCATCAAATGCTGTAGCCCGGCCGCATCGCCCCTGGCGATACGTACTCGACGGGCACGATGCCGCAGGTACGGCTCTCGATGCGCTGAAGAGACGTCCTGTGCCGTGACGCCTTTCTGTCGAAGCCACCGACTGAAATCCGACGCGAGCAGAACTTGACGGTGCAACGAATAGGAAGAATATCCCTGTACGCCCGACCACGCTGCGAACAAAGCGATATAGGGCGCCAGCGGGCCTTCTAGCGGCCGCGACAACGCTATCTGACTGTTGATGATGGTCTTCATGGATGACTCCTTTCCCCTGGAATGGGGCAATGAAAGGAGTCAAGACTATGCCGAGTTGGCGTCGATTACTTGTAGGTGAAACATGCTGAAATCAAATTACCTGGTAATAGTCCGGGACTCGGCATAGTGGCG
>JAHEJD010000136.1 GCA_024639005.1 Chromatiaceae bacterium
TCGCTGCGTCAGGCCGGCATCCTGCCGAATCTCAAGTACCAGGTGAAGATCAAGCCGGGCCAGGCCCGTCCCGATAAGCCGCGGCCGACGGACAGCGCCGCAGCCGGCGCCGCCGGATTCGGTGGTTTCATCGGTCATGCCCAGGGTGCGGCAGCTGCAGCAACACGAGGCGCCGGCGGCGATGCTCGATCGGCGGCTGCCGGGGCAGGGCCCGCTGGAGCGGGGGGCGCAGGGCACGGTGGGACGGCCGGGACTGCAGATCTCGCGGGCGACTCGCGCGACGCCGCAGGCCGCGACAGCGGGCTGGAGCTCGGCGATCAATTGTTGGGCCGGATACGCGAACTCCTGACGGCACGCCGCATGCATCAGAACCCCGATGGCACCACGATCATGCGCCCGGACCCGGTGTCGCCCGCGCCGCCGGTAGCGGTGGCGGCGGTCATCGATAGCCCACAGATTCAGCAGATCGCTGCGCTCCCCGAGACCGGCGTGCGCGAGACCGGTGTGCGCCAGGTCGTCGTCTCCATGACACTGCTGCAAAAGCTGCGCAGCGCCCTGTCGACGCAGCGCGAGCAGATCAAGGACATGGTCGGCGACGACAAGCTCAGCCATGTCGATGAAGACACCATCGACATCGTTGGTATGCTGTTCGAGGTGATGCTGAACGACGACCGCCTGGCCAATACGGTCAAGGCCCTGCTCAGCCATCTGCACACACCCTATCTGAAGCTGGCGGTGCGCGACCGCAGCTTCCTGAGGCATCCGGATCACCCGGCGCGGCGCCTGTTCGACAAGATGGTCGAGGCGGGCCTGCGCTGGGTGGATGAGCGCGACCTCACCCGCGGCATGTATCCCAAACTGCAGTGGGTGGTCGATTCCGTCTCACACGCCCGGGAATATTCCGCAGCGCTGTTCGACCAGCTCGAGGCCGATCTGTCGGCCGATATCCAACTGCTGTCCGAGCGTCAGCAGACGCGCGAAGTCCGCACGCTGGAGACGGAAAAGGGCAAGGCGCGGTTGGAAGAGGCGCGCGAGGTGGCGAGCCAGACCGCGCAGGGCTTTCTGACCGCGGCCTCGGCGCCGCAGCGCTACCAGGACTTCATGACCGGTCCCTGGACCGATTATCTGACACTGCTGTACCTGCGCAGCAACGGCAACATCAACACCGCCAACTGGCAAGGTGCCCAGGAGCTGGGCAGGCGATTGCGCACCTTCATCGACGGCCTGGCCACGGGCACCCGGCCGGACGATGGCGAACTCAAGGCCCTGCATGGCGAGCTCGGGCAGCGACTCGGCGATGCGATCCCGCACTACGAGAGCAAAGTGCAGCAGCTGTTCGAGCTGTTTTTGGCGGACGAAGAGATCATACTGACGGACATCCCGCATGTTGCCGCGGCGCCGGCCACTGCGTCGGCCGTGGCGCCAAAGGAGATCAAGCTCTCCAGGAACGGCAAGGCACTGCTCAAGCGCCTGCCGCAGTTGCCGCCCGGTAGCTGGGTGACCTTTCATGCCGAGGACGACGCCGCCGACCAGGTGGTCAAGCTCTCGTGGTTCAATGCGAAGACCGAGCGATTCCTGTTCGTCGATCAGGCCGGTGCCAAGGCGCTGGTCATGCCCCTGCGCGAGCTCGCCAATCGCTTCGACAAGGAGGGGGCGCACGTCTTGCATTCGACCGGCGCGTCCTACGTCGAGTCGTCGATGCAGCGCGCGTTGCAAAACCTCGAAAATCGTACCTGACGCCGGCCCCTGGGAGACACCGCGTGGAAAAGAGACAGCACACCCGCATTGCCCTCGACGCCAGGGGCTGGCGCGCCGAGTTGATCGATCAGGTCAGCGGCGACCGACTGGGCGAAGTCGTCAATCTGTCGCCGGGCGGCCTGATGCTGCTGACGCCCCAGGCCGTCGATATCGAAAATCTTTATCAAGTGGTGTGTCGTGCGATCGGCCCCGACGGCCAGAGCGAGCGGTTTACCGCGGGCCTCATGGTGCTGTGGCGATCCGACTCCAACCAGCCGGATGCGTACTGGGCAGGTCTGCAGATCATTGACATCGATGCGCCCTCGCAGGCTGGCCTGCTGGCGTTGAGCGAGGCCATGGCGTCCGCACAATAGCCGGTCGTGCTTTATTGGCCCTGGTGCGGCTGAGCCGCAGCCGCATTCCGCCATTTATGGCCCTTCTCGACTAAACTTATTATTCCCCTGGGCGCAAAACTTGGGAGGCGCCGCATTGCGGTGTTAGACAATGTCCACTGCAAGATCCGATAATCATGCGTAGTTGTCATCATCAAGACGGCAGTCTCTTGAAGTCAGGATTCTTGTGAGCACCACGTACGCGTACGAGCAATACTTCGGTCTCAGAGAACATCCGTTTTCGATCACCCCGGACCCGCGCTTCGTCTATCTGAGCGAGAGTCATCGCGCCGCGCTGGAACACCTCGACTACGGCGCGACCGGTAACGGCTTCGTCCTGCTGAGCGGCGACGTCGGCAGCGGCAAGACCACCATCTGCCGGACCTTCCTCGAGCGGCTCCCGCCGAAGACAGAGGTGGTGCTGATCCTGAACCCGGTGCTCACGCTGAACGAGTTCCTGCTGACCATCTGCGATGAACTCGACCTGGTGATCGAGGGCAATCGCGACTCCAACAAGAATCTGATCGACAATCTCAATCGCTTTCTGCTGCAGGTCTATGCGGTAGGGCACAAGACCATCCTGATCGTCGACGAGGCGCAGAATCTCACCCAGGAGCTGCTCGAGCAGATCCGCCTGCTGACCAACCTGGAGAGCAACACCGACAAGCTGTTGCAGATCTTCCTGATCGGCCAGCCCGAACTGCGTGACATGCTCAAGCGCCCGGAACTGCTCCAGGTGTCACAGCGGATCACCTCGCGCTTTCACTTAGGGCCCCTGGACAAGAACGAGACCCGTGCCTACATCGAGCGGCGCCTCGAGGTGGCCGGCGTGCCGGATATTCCGTTCAGCGCATCGGCGATCCGCAGGATCTATGCCTTTTCCAAGGGTGTGCCGCGCCTGATCAATGTGCTGTGCGACAAGGCCCTGCTCAGCGCCTATCAGCGCTCCGCGGAGAAGATCGACGCCAAGATCATCAAGGATGCCGAGCGGCGCGTGCTCGGCAACGGCGAGACGTCAGGCGGCGTGATGGGCAAGGCGGTAATGGCGTTCGGGGCCGTCGTCATGCTGGCCGCGGTGGCGTTCGGCGCGGCCTACTGGATGAACCTTGGGGCCGTGCGTCCCTGGTTCGACAGCCGCGTCGCGGACATGCACGGGATCGACGGCGGGAGGCCGCCGGCGGCGAGCGCGCCGCAACCGCAGTCTGTCGCACCACCACCGGCCCAGGCGCCGGCGATGCCCGAGATATCCG
>JAHEJD010000137.1 GCA_024639005.1 Chromatiaceae bacterium
GCGTCGAGCAGAAAGTCCGTGGTCAGTCGCGCGGTCAGCCGCTCGTCGGCGTGCTCCAGGCGCAGCTGCAGTCGGGTCTCGCCGAGGGTCGCCTGGTCCTGGTTCGAGTCGTCCTGGGTGCGCATGCCGACGCGGCCCTCGACAAAACCGGCCAGCGTGAGATCGCGCCACAGTCCCGCATCCGGCTCGTCGACCAGCTCGGCACTGTCGGCCGCGGGCGGCGCCGTGCCCGGTCCACCCAGGCCCTTGGGCAGCGCCGGGGCCGCACCCCAGGCGCCGCCGCAGACCAGGGCGAGCGCGATACCCAGGCCGCGGGCGATCACTTCAGATAGCTCACCGGGGGATGACGCAGGTAGCGCTCGGAAAAGATCCCCTCGGGCAGGCCCAGATCGTAGGCCACCCTGTCGAAGGCCAACACCGTCGCACCGCCATCGCGCAGGTCCTTCATGCGCGACTTCATCACCGTCGGGTGCCCCTGGATAGTGGCGACCTCGAGGACCTCGTACTCGCGAAACTTACGGTCCTGCGCATCGAAGTACTCGACCCGCACCGGGACGAAGCTGACGCGGTGGATCCACATCGTGAAGCGTGCGAAGTCGACGAGCTCAGGCCGCTTGGGCACGTTCTCCAGCACATAGTAATCGTCCGTGGTCTCGATCAGCCGGTGACGGTCGTCGTTGGTGCTGCGCCCGGAGATATCCTCGTAGCAGAAGTCCGAGCCGAGGAAACTGGTGCGCTTGTCGCCGGCGGCGATGCGCTTGACCAGGTCCAGCGCGGGCAGATAGAGCCAGCGGTCGTCATCGCGCTCGGGATGCTTCCAGACCATGAAAACCGTGTTCTTGACATCCGCCGGGTACTTGATGTGGACGAAGTATTTCTGCTGCCCGGTGCCCTCGCCCGCATCTACGTCCTGATCCCGGCGCAGGATCTGGAAGCGCCGGTTGCGCACCCGCCCCTGGCCGTCGGTGATGGTCATCGTCACGCGCGCCTTGCCATCGTCGCCCTGGTAATAGGCCACCTGCTCGGTGCGCTGCACGATCTCGTCGACCGTCAAGTCGTCGGCCAGCGCACCGCCGCCGACCATCGCCGGCACCAGTATCATTACCAGCATGGCAACCGCGCCTACAACCCTTCTCATCCGCATCCTGTTCATCCTTACTGCTCCTTACTGCTCTCGTTTTCGACCGACACCGGCGCCGTGTCTGCCTGCGCGACGTTCCGGCGTCGGCGCGCCAACGGCCGGCACAACACGCCGACGCCGATCACCGCCGCCAGCAGCACCCACCCGAGGGGACGCAGCGAGACGCCGGCGAACTGATACAGATTCAACAGCACGATGCCCACCAGCGCCAGCGACAACAGCGTGCAGGTCAGATAATTGCAGGTCTGGCGGCAGCCCTCGGTGCGTGGGAACAGCCAGGGTTCCAGCACCCGGATCAGCGCCGGCAGCAGCACCAGGGTGGCGGCGCCCGAGGCGATCAGGATCGCGGCGATCAAGGCTCCGACCGTCTGGTAGGGTACCAGCGGCGCCAGCAGCAGCGGCAGAAAACCCAGCGAGACCACCAGGCCGTTGCGGGTGATCGCGCGCGCCGGCGCGCCGAATACCGGTCCGGCCGCCGCCTGCCAGGAGCCCCGCTCGGTCGCCAATGTTCGCGCACGCACCAGAAAATGGATCGCGAAGTCGATGGCCAGACCGAGCGACAGCGATGACAGAACCGCGACCGGCATGTCGTAGTCCTTGCCGATCAGGCCGATGATCCCGTAGATGGCGCCGATAGTCATTGTGAGCGGGATCATCGACAGCAGCGCCCAGAGACCCGAGCGCAGCATCACCAGCATCATCAGGAACACAATCAGGAAGCTGCCGAGAAAGGCGCGCAGCATGCCGGTGACCATGCGTTCCTGCCACACCATGTTGATATAGGTGAGGCCGTACCAGCTGGCCTCGAGCCCCGCCGGCGGTGGGTACTCGGCCAGGTAGCGGTCGACGCTGTCGACCACGCGCGTCATGTCCAGATTGTCGCCGCTGGTCATCTGCACCCAGATGCTGGCGCGACGAAAATCCGGGGTGACGAAGTGCCAGAGATCCTGCGGGCGGTGGCTGTTCTGGAAGACCAGCAGGGTCTGGGCCACCGCCGCGGCCGAGTCGGGGATACGAAACTGTGCCTGTTCGCCGAGCAGCAGCTCACGGTGCACGGTCTTGACGATATCCACCACCGAGTTGCTCTTGCCGACGCTGCCGGTGGCCGCCAGCGCCTGCTGCAGACCCGCCAGATAGGCCAGCACCTCGGGCTGCTTGAACACCTGCAGACGCAGGCGCTCGGCAGCGACAAACTCCGCCGCCTGCTCCCAGGCGTCACCCAGCGCACCCTGTGCCGCCATCAGCCGCCCCTGCACGAACTCATCCAGCGCGGTCAATGTCTCACTGTCGTCCCTGCCGGATCGGGCCAGGCCGACGGCCTCGCGCTGCAGATCGCTCGAGACCTGCTGCTGCTCGGGGCTTCCCCGCGACTGATCCGCCCTCCATGCCGCGAGACGTTCGCGTAGGTCGCTGCCGCCCTCGGGCGTCAGGCTCAGGTAGGCCATATAGGTGCCGCCGAAGTGCGCATTCAGCACCGCGTCGGCGACCCGGATCTCATGGGACTCCGCGAACCAGCGAATGGGGTTGTCATTGATGACGATGCGCGTGATGCCATAGACCGAAATGGCGCTGCCGATCACGGTGAGCAGCAGGATGGGCCTGGCCCAACGGAAGGTCTGGTCGCCGAGCCAGTGCAGCAGCCGCGCCATCATGGGATTGCGTGACGGGCCACCCGGACCGCCCGGCATGCCGAATCCCTGCAGCGAGGTCTCCGGCATGCGCATGATGTAGGCCGGGATGAAGGTGATGGTGAGCAGCCAGGCCAGCATGACGCCGAAGGCCACGAACAGCCCGAACACCTGGACCGGCGGGATGGGCGCGAGCGCCAGGGAGGCGAAACCGGCGCTGGTCGTGAGTGACGTGTAGAGCATCGGTTTGTAGAGATCGCGCATGACCCGCTCGACAGTCGCGCGCCGGTCGTTGGTCTCTTGATAGCGGTCGAAGAACTGCGACAGGATGTGCACCGAGTCCAGCACCGCGATCGGCATAATGAAGATCGGGATCATGGAGCTCATGATGTGGACGGTGTGGCCGGTCGCGATCAACAGGCCCATGGTGCAGATGACCGATACCATCGCGACGATCATCGGTGAGACCACCAGCGACAACTTGCGGAAGAAGAACCACATCAGCAGAAAGATGATCAGCATCGACAGCGGCGCGGAGATCGCCATCTGGATAAACATCTCGACCCCGAAGTTGTCCTCGGCGACCGGCAGACCGGTGATG